>NZRR01000056.1 GCA_002696315.1 Methanobacteriota archaeon
GGACTTGGTATGAAGCTCGAGAACACTGCCATTTTGAAGATGAAGAAAGGAACGAAACTTCAGAATCAAATATGACTCAAGAAGATTGTGAAGAACGTGGAGGGACTTGGACTGAAGCTGAAAATCGTGATGGAGTATACTATTGTCATTTTGAAGATGAAGAAAGAGAAGAACAGGAAGACTAAATTCACTTTCTAAGATTAATAATCATCTTCATCTTCATCATACATATCCCATGCACCTGTTTTAATTAGGTGGTCTATTCTACGACTTGCCTTCTTTCTTTGTTGTAATGAATATGGAATCAATACAAAATTTAAACACATAATGATGATTGTAATTAACCCAGCAACTTGGAATGTTGGCTTATCTAAATACTCCAATAGTTCTTCTTCAAAATCAGTTCCTGTAATAGTTTCAGGAGGCTCTGGAGGTGGAGGAATCCATTCGGGATGATATTCAGAAACATCGACTTCATCTACCTTAACTTCTATCCAGTTTCCTTGAATTGGAGATGTTCTTTCATTTCCAAGAGCATCAGTTGGAGCCAAATAATAATAATATACTCTATCTGGTCTAATTCCAATATCTATTTCAATATTCTCAAATTCTCCATCTGAATATGTTGTAAGAACATTTGTACCAGTATCTATGAACTCAATAGTTGCGCCAGGTATAATACTTTCATAGGTTTGTAATGGAATTGCAAATTGTAAGTCTGTAACATACTGTTCGGTTCTGTAAAGTCTGAAATCAACTGATTCAGAAATAGTCATTGGCCAATTCCATTTTAATTTTACAGAATAACATCTCGAATAATCTAAATTCTCTTCAAGACATTCAGATGAATTGTCATAAATTACTTCTTGATTTAAATTACTTAACATAATTAATGGTGCTTTATTATCGCCACAAACTCCTTGTCCTTGGCCGTTATCATTTATTCCTGAAACTCCTCCATTTTCCCATAAGATGTTTCCTTGTCTGTTAGTAGCCACTATTACATAAGATGCACAAATGTCTGCACTTAGTGGATTTGGATCGTACCATCTTTGATCAAAGTTTTGTTTATAGCAATTTTCAGCATCAATGCTGTAGTTCTGATTGTTACTGTCTAATTGATCTACACATTGAACTGCATTTTCAGTTTCACTATCTGTAAGTACTAGGGGTGTATTAATTGGGAATGAATCAGAAAGTTTGCCCGCAGTAAGTTGTTCCCAATCTTCTGGTGATGTGTCATTTAATGAACCAAAGGGGATAAGAAGACCTTCTGTTCCAGTATTTCTATAAATGTTCCATTCCAATACTAAAGGATTATTTATATCGCCGACAACATTCCATTCTAAGGCCATTCCACCCGCTTTATATGGTATAACTTCTAAATTCTCTATGGAGAGATTTACAGATTCTATATTAGCCGTAATCAAAAACATACCATCTGTTGGAGAATTAATATCGTATAATCCTGTTTCTGAATTTAGTGTTGAATAACTTGAATCTAATTCAATTGGGGAATTATCTGTAATATTTTGAATCCAATAAAGTTTTATTGAACTATTATCATCTACCTCCGAAGGTAATAATTTATCTAAATCAAGTGTCATTTCTAATCTTTCTAGTCCAGGGTCTTGACCAGGATTTAAACTATTTACTGTATTAATGTCTAAAATGTATAATGGAGTTAAACTTTCATCAATTGAATATTTAAAAAGCTCTGGGACGAGCTCAAGATTAACGTCAACGTAAGCAGTAGATCTTGTTGGTGCTACACCGTATATCATATCACCACCGTAAGAGAAGAATGTCGTATTTACTATGATTAATTCAAAATCCACAAAAATAACCCTCGACAATGAATCAGTTACAGTCAGTGTCATTTGATGAGTTCCCGTACCCATATGTCTAGCAGTTAAATTTACATTTTCTCCAGTTGCCATTGACCATCCATTTCTTGCCCAATCAAAGGTTAATGGTGTTGGTGCGTTGGAACTTACAGATGCAACTAAATTAATCGTATCATCAAATGTGAAAACACCATCCTCTCTTTCTAGGATTACTGTTGCATTTAATTCACCAGCAACAATTTCAGTAGGAATTAAGATGTTATTATCATTAATATTTTCGTCAAAAAACGTTTGGAATGATTCATCAATACTGAGTGTTAGGTTTGTTAATCCGGGTTTTAATAAGTCAAAATAACATGTTTTTGTTTCCCCTGGGTGTAAATCAATATCTCCACAGATTTGTATTAGATCTGTATAAGTTCCATCATATGATTGTTCGAGTTTGAGATTATAATTATATGATGAGACATTTCCGTTATTTTCAACTACAACTTTCATTGAATTTAACCCTGCATACCAAATACCATCTTCAGGATTTATAATTGATTCTGGATAATTAATTGTTATATCTAAGGAATCATCAAAATAGATTTGTTTAGAATGTAAATTATTTAGATGATTCATGTCTTCTCCTGGAATAAATAATCCATATTTCAACCAAAATATGCCCTCTCTTGGAGAATTTAATAATGGTAATTCAACACTAAAAGCGGTTGATGATACGGTTTCAGTCGGGAAATTTATGGTATTTGTCATTGCTTCGGCAAAGACTTCATCTCCATCCAGTAATTGCCAACCAATTTGAGCAGGACTATTTAATTGCCAATTTTCTACAGAGCCATTCAAAAAGAGAGGATAGTCTTTATTTGAGTTATAGATTTTATTTCCGTTGTATACATTTAAATTACTTACATCAGGAAGAATATCATAATTACTATCCACTTCAAAATCAGTAAACGCATCAACTACGGAAACTACAACATACATTACATCATTTGATGGATTGATGTCATTTTCGTCAAATCGTACCTCTAAAGTGTAGTCTCCACTGGTGATTGGTTGAAATGTGGTGAAAGAGAGCAATTTTTTAGAGTTTGGACCTATGTTAGCAGTGAATTTTGAACCATTTTCAATCAGATTGTTTTCATCACAACCATTTGCAGACATATCTCCAGAACATAAATCCCATTCAATCCATTTGATTGCATTAAATGCATTATTCCCATCGAAGTTTTTTACATAAATTTCAATAATTAGTGCATCTTCAATCGGATAACTAACTCCATTTTGAAGATTGTCAGTTTCTTCAAAGCCTAAATCAATATTTATATCTGCTGAAACTGTACTAATTGGTATTATGCTTACAAAGAACATTGTTACCAAAAAAAGACTAATTCTAGTCATTTTTTTCTTGGCCGAAAATTCAACCAACCGCATGTCTGCATTACCCACGAATTAATAGGACTCATTAATATCGTAAATATCAAACGGTTATATGATGAAAAAAGCGTATGATTTTGTACATTTATTTTTTTTTGAATTTTTTTTATTTTCTATAATTTATAGTTTATTTTTAATTTGGAAACATCACTCTTATTTCCTTTGCCAAACCTCTTAGTTTCGTGAAGAGAGGCCAAGACGAGTTTTCACGCGATGAAAATGCGATGACTGCGGTGATAGAATTTCTATCAGCATTCATTTTATTTCTAATGTTAGTTACTGCATTTTTATCACTTGCACAATTACAATTAGGTCCAAATACACCGGATATAGATAGATTAGAGAGATCTGCCGTAGAAGCAATGGACAAACTTACTGGTAGTGAAGGATATCATATACCCTTTGAAGACGGAATTAAAGATGTTGGGAATGCAACAACTGAATGGCACTTATTACCTCCCGAAGAATTAAATTCAGGTGCATTAATACCGGGTTTACTAAGTGAAAGAGGGAGATTATCAACACTTAAGGTGGACTCTTTAAAATTATTGACAGAAGATACTTTCAGTAAAGGTTTAGGATTAAACGATGAATATGATGTAAGGTTACTGGTCCGTGTTGAAAATTCTCCGGAACCTTCTAGAGTAGGTGAATTATTATTTGACGATGGAACCTTTAGAAACAGTTCTTTTTCGAGTGTATCAATTAGTAGAACTTTACATATGGCTGATGAGGTAGTATTGGTTAGTTTAGAGGTTCATTTAGGCGCAGGATTCACTGATAGATTATTGATGTCCGAAATAATGATTAATCCTTCTTCAGGTGGGCCAGAATGGATTGAATTATACAATCCTGATCAATTTGCTGTTAATTTGTCTGGATGGAGTATTTCTAAAATTACAAATGGTGTAGTTTCAGCTCATGAATTAATCACATATGGTGTTGTTCCAGGAGAAAGTCATCTCCTGCTTTCAGGTAATCCTTCAATTCAACCTAATTTAGGTGCTTCATTAGTTATTGATTTAGGAACTTCTGGAGTATTAGGTAGTGGTTTAATAGATTCAATTGAAGCAGAGGGTGGACATATTTCATTCCAGTACGCAGAATTTAATTCTGCATTAACATATGATTTGATTAATTTTCATTGGGATAATACTTGGAATATCAATGAAGGATATTCTCTAGTTTGGAATTATGGTGAATTTTCAAACTCATCTAATTGGATTCCTTTAGAAGAAGGCACTCCGGGTTCAATATAACCCATGATTTCATGAACCTATTCATTACACGAGGTAACGAATCACATGGAATCTGCTGCCGGTTATGTCCGAGACCGATGTGTAACAGGAATACACGGTCTTGATGAAATATTGCGTGGAGGTATACCTTATGGCTCTACAGTTTTAGCTGCTGGATCATGTGGCTGTGGCAAGACAACGTTAGGTTTAGAATTTTTAGTAAGAGGCGCGGAAAATGGAGAGGCGTGCGCTCATTTTACTGCTACGGAACCGTCCGTAAAATTACTTGATAATGTACGTCAGTACGACTTTTTCGATATGAGGATGGTGGATAAAGGTTTGATCAATGTTTTCGATATGGATGTATTATATTCATGGTTAGGCTTAACTAAGGCAACATTTGATTTAGGAGATATTCATGCTTTAATCAAGGCAATTACAGATATAGTAAATACTATCGGAGTTACTAGACTTGTAATTGATTCAGTTACAACATTATGTTATAAAATTCAAAGTGAGCAATTAATTAGAGACTTCCTTTTTACTTTAGGTAAGAAATTATCTACATTGGGTTGTACAACATTATTAATTTCTGAGATTACATCTGAAAAATCAGGAGTTAATATGTGGTCTTCTTTCGGTGTTGAAGAAGCAATTAGTGATGGAATAATTGTATTAGGTGATGTTGAAAGAATGGGGCATTTATTGAGATTTTTACAGGTTGTCAAGATGAGAGGAACATCTCATAGTAGAGCCAAATACGCTGTTGAATTGACATCAATTGGGGTGATGCTTACTCCGATGTTGAAATGGGGTTCTTCAGGTTAGAGGTGAATTATATGATAGAATTAGATCAAAAAATAGCAGAACAATTAAGTGATGTTGGACTAAATAGTTCAATGCAAGTTAGATGTGGTACTTCAAATTCATTCACAGTTACAGCTAGTATTCTTAATCCATTAATCAACGTTTTTGAAATGGGAGGGGTATATATTTCGGCTTCCAGAGGTGCAAATGAAATAATTGAAGGATTAGAATCATTAGGAATTCCGACAGGAAATATTCAATTTTTAGATATGGTTTCTTCTGGAATTTTAGGAGGTACTAATACAGAACATACCAATATATCATATATTGATTCACCAATTATGTTAGAAAGTGCTTTATTGAGGACTATGTATCATTTTAGAAAGAAGCTAACAGAAAGAAATTTTGTAATTTTAGACAGTGTAAATGCTTTAGCAATTTACAATGAAGAAAGAATGTTGGCTGAATATTTACATACATTTGTAAATACTTTCAGACAAAGAGAGGTATTATCAGTAATTATTAATGTTCCAGATCAAACTCCTCCAGGGGTTTTGGCGAATTTAGATTTATATTGTACTGATTTAATCGACAGAGGGCAAATCGTGATAAATTAAGGGGGTTGAAATTTGACAATAAATACTAAGTTTGATATTTCCCGTGAAGATGAGCAATTCTTTGGAAAAATGGGAAGTTTTGGAATTCCAAAATTTGACAAAATAATGAATGGAGGAGTCCCAAGAGGGTTTACCATCTTAGCTTTGACTGATCCAGGTGCAGGTGCCGAATTATTTGCTAAACAATTTCTTTCACCGTGCGAGGAGCCAGAGAATACAATGTATATTTCAACAAATGAAACCTCAGAAGAAATTATGCAGGTTTATGACAAATATAATTGGTTAAATGAGCTACAGATAATCAGTATTGGTTCAGAATATAATAATAGAGTATTGGGTAAGGAATTACAAGCCAGTAAATATCGATTGGAAGGATTTAACATGAATGATATTCAAAGATTATCACAAACTAGATTTGTAGATGATGAAACAGAAGATTTTCTTACAGAAATGGCCAATACTGTGATGGATAGAGGTCCCTTTTTTCG
The DNA here is from genome assembly GCA_002696315.1 of Methanobacteriota archaeon. Taxonomy (GTDB): domain Archaea; phylum Thermoplasmatota; class Poseidoniia; order Poseidoniales; family Poseidoniaceae; genus MGIIa-I. The sequence continues at coordinate 6,438 of NZRR01000056.1, forward strand.
TTGTGCTGTTGAAAACTTAGATTTTTTCTTTCAACGTTACGATAAAAGTAGGGTTATTTCCATGTTAAGGATGATGCAAGCACATACTCAGATGGCTAGAGGAATTTTACTACTTTGTGTAAGTACTGATTCTTTAGATACGTCTATAGAAAGAGAGATGTCTTCGATTGCAGATATGGTTTTAACTTTCGGAGTTCACATGATTGGAAGTGAATTTGAAACCAGAATGATTGTAAGAAAATTTAGAAATGCACCTGAAAATTTGTCTGTGATGACCTACAGAGTTACTCCTGAAGAAGGAATTACTCCGGAAACAGTACAAAGAATTGCATAAGCGGAGGTTTTAGTATGGTTTGTAACTCTGCAACACTCAGAGGGCATGAAGTGTTTAGTGTGAGAAGGAATCTTGAAGCAGATGAATCTGCTGTCAGTCCTGTTATTGCTACAGTTTTGTTACTAGCTATCACAGTATTACTAACTACAATAGTTGTAATTTTAATTTCTGGAAATATAAATGCCGCAGAAAAAGCACCACCAATAGCAGAGGTAAGTGTTACTGGACTAGATAATGGATTTCAAATTGTTAAATTTACAGGTTTGAACAAACATTTAGACCCGGATATGGTTGAATTTAACATATACCATTCTGAAGATTCAAACATGTCTGGAATTAAAGGATATGCTGGAGATTCAGATGTTTATGGAAGAATAGGTTCTGTAATTGCTTTTCATGATAAAGATGCGATGTATACTGTAAATGAAGGAGATTATTTCATAATTAATTCTACTGCTGCAGGAACAGATGATGGCATGTGGATAATGAGATTATATTATGAAAGATCTAACTCTGAATTATCAGAGATCAGATTACCCGCATTATAATTATCCGCCGATATAAGACATTTCTATTTTTTTAGGCTCAGTAATAAACTCTGTCCTCATTTCAGAAAATCTATCATCTCTATTTTCCCAAATTTTCTTAATTTCAAGTGTCAAATTACCTTTTTCTCGTAATATTTTCTTTAAGTCAAACCCTCTATAACCGAATAGGCATGTGTATAATTTACCGTCTGAAGAAACCCTAGCTCGTGTACAATTTGAGCAAAAAGGTTCAGAAATAGATGAAATAATTTCTATTTTTTGAGAACTATTTTTTTCGACCCATTGTTCAGCAACATCTGATATTTTTTTTCTACCAAAAGGTAAAAATTCATATTCTGAATTTATCACTTTTAATATCTCATTTTTAGTCATAACTTGATTCAAGTTCCAATTATTCGTATTTCCAACATCCATGAATTCAATAAATCTTAAAATAACATTTTTATTATTAAAATATTTAATCAAAGGTAAGATTTGATTCTCATTCGTACCTTTCTTAATTACGCAGTTTATTTTTATCTGTTCAAATTCAGACTCTATTGCAGCATCAATTCCCTTTAGTACCTTTGAAACATGTATTTTAGTATCATTCATGTTTTGAAATAAGTTATTGTCAATCGCATCTAGAGATATTGTAATACGATTTAAACCTGCATTTTTTAGAATTTCACAATATTTTTCTAATAAAGAACCATTAGTTGTTAGTGCAATTTCTATTTCAGGAAATGAAGATTTAATTAATTTAATTAATTTTTGTAGATCTTTTCTAATTAATGGCTCTCCTCCTGTTAATCTTACTTTTTTTAGTCCTAGTTCTGTAAATGAGTGTAACATCAAAATAATTTCTTCATAGGTTAACATTTCATTACGAGGTAAAAACTCCCATTCCTCATTAAAAATCTCTCTAGGCATGCAATATCTGCATCTAAAATTACATTTATCTGTAATTGAAATACGTAAATCTTGTAGATTTCGACCTAGTTTGTCCGTGGTGATGGTATCAACTCATTTTGCTTGCAGACTTTAGGACATAGATTGTAATTACGCTTAAAGTACTATAATCAAGTTTTGCTGTGGGTCAACTATACATGGCTAATAATTCAAACTCAAACTCAAATTTCACAAATTTTTTTCAAGACTTTAATAGTCCTGTAAATAAATATTTCAAGTTTGGAAAAAATGTAGAATTTTCTGATAAAATTTACTGGAAACTGCCTTGTTCAAAAAGTCATTTTATTCGCTGGTTATTCATTTCATCCCAAAGAGATAAAGAAACTAAAATTAAATTTTCAAGTAAAATAGGGAATGATATTTTAACTTGTGCTAAGGTATTAGAAAAACTAGGTGTGAAAATAATTAAAAAAAAGACTTATTGGAAAGTATTAGGGTGTAAAAGTGGTGATTTCAATAAGAATCCTGGGGTTTTGAATTGTGGAAATAGTGCAACAACTTTACGGTTTTTATTATTTTTAATTGCAAGGAATGGAATTAATGCAAAGATAGTAGGTGATATTTCTCTATCTAAGAGGGACTTTAGAGAATTAATAGATATTTTAGAATGTGGTGGTTCTAAATTTATGTTTGAAAAAAATAATGGTTTCATTCCGTTAACTATTGAAGGAAGTTTTAATTTAGCATCGATAGATGTCTCAGCACAAAAAACATCACAATTAATTTCGGGTCTTATTATTACTATGCCTAGTAGTTTAGAATATAATAAATTGATACTTAAGAACGAAATAGTTTCAAGACCATACTTTGAATTAACATCAAGACTGTGTATTGAAACAGGAGCAAAAATAAATTTTAATACTCAAGATGGAATTATTGAGTTAAATTCTTGGAAACCTAACATAAATAGTGAAATAATAATTCCAGGAGAGTCTTCTCTTGTTATTTTCCCATTATTATTTTGTAAATTACATAATACTGAAATTATTGTTGATAATTGGCCAAAAAATGAAGATGATTGTTTAGGCTTTGAAAAATTGAAAGATTTCATTTCAAACTTTGGATTAAGTTGGAGTTTTTCAAATAATAATATTTTAATTTCTAAGAAAGGCAAGGTATCCCGTTTATCATTAGATATTAAAGATAATATTGATTTAATTACTCCTTTGATTTTATTGATGTCTGTTTCTGGAGGAGGATCATTAAGTGGTATTTTACACGCTAAAAACAAAGAATCAGATAGGATAAAATCTTCAATTAATTTATGTAAAGAATTTGGGATTCAAGTAGAATTTGAGAATGAATTAACAGTCTATAAGTCAGAATTAATTAGGCCAGAAAAACCTTTATTCGTAGAGGGAGACCATCGTTTACAAATGTCTATAATGATATTGCTTAGTTTTACAGAGGGTTTTGTAGAGTCTGAATCATGGTACGCAAATAGTGATCCAGATTTCATAAAAAGACTATTGGATGGCGGTGTAAGTATCTCCTAACCATGTCTTCCAAAATGTTTATCCAACTCATCTAAAGAAATTTTTAATGCCGTGGGTCGACCATGAACGCATGCCCATGGGTTTTCAATATCTCTCATGTCAGAAAGTAAACGTCTCATCTCAGGAAGGCTTAGAATTTGATTAGCTTTTACAGCACCTCTACAAGATTGCATAAATGCAACATGATCTTTTAGGTTTTGAACTGAACTAAGGATTCTATCTTCATCTCCAAGATCTTGTATTAAATCATTAATGAACGTTAATATTTTTTCTGGAGATAATATTGCAGGTTGTGATTTTAAGTACCATACTCCGTCAATTTCATCAATCAAAAAACCAATTTGTTCTACCTTTCCTTTTTGAGATCTTAATCTTTCAGATTGAATCGGGTTTAGTGATAATTCTAGTGGCTCTAATCTTTTTTGAGGAAGCCAAGATTGTTTAGAATAACGTAATCTTTCAAATCTTATCCTTTCATGTAATGCATGCTGGTCAACCAATAGTAATTCTTTACCTGCTTGAACAACTATGTAAGAATTTGCAAATTGACATAATGGAGTCATTTCGGGTAATTCATTAATATTTGATTTAGAAAGTTTAGGTTCCTCAATTGGACTAATTGAGTTTATTTTTCCAGAATATCTGTGTAGATCCCTTTCTTCTATAGAAAGTGGTGCAGAAACTGGTTCATTATCTAAATATGGTAAAGTTTGCTGTGCGGAAGGTGATGAACTGATTTGTAATTTCTCTTTTTTGAAATCATTTATTTCATTAATTATTTCATTATCTAATGATAATTGTTTACCTGCTGATTCTACCCATTTTGGTTTTTTTACTTCTGAGATATTATTACTAATTTCATTGTTATTGATTTTTGAAATACCCGTTAATTTACTTTTTTCTTCGGGTTGTGTTGGGACTTGGGAAAGTGTATATTGAATTGACCTTTCTAATCTTTGTAGAACCCTCCAAGAGTGCTTTAATCTAATTTCTCTTTTAGTTGGATGTACATTTACATCTAATTCATCTGCAGGGATTTCTAGATTTAAAACCGCCACAGGATGTCTACCAACCATTAATCTTGTATGATATCCTCTTCGGATAGCCTCTGAAAACGGTTGACTTGTAACAACTCGATTATTTACTAGAATATGTACATCATCATTTCTTCCTCTGGACAATTCAGGAGGTGATATCCAACCAGACCATAATTCATCCCCTGGAGCATCATTATCTTCTGGTGGGGATTGTAATTCAATTAATTTTGTTGCGGACAATCCTAATAGATCGAATAGTCGTTCATTTAAATCATTAGTAGCTGGGACATTTAACATCAATCTGCCTTCATTTTGTAAATTAAATGATACATTTGGATGTGCCATAGCATGTTCAACAGTAATTTCTACTATTTTTGCAGATTCTGTAGCTGGTCTTCTTTGGAAAGCAAGTCTGGCAGGTACGTTGAAAAAAATTTCATTTACGGATACTATCGTTCCTTTATTCATCGCACAGGGTTCAATATTTCCTATATTTCCTCCTGAAACACTTAATTGAAATCCATCGCTATCTTCTTTTCTACTAGAAATTTTAAGATTAGAAATTGCTGCAATTGATGAAAGAGCTTCGCCTCTAAATCCAAGTGTGTAAATCTCATTTAAATCTTCAATTCGAACTAATTTACTCGTAGCATGTCTTTCTATAGATAAATTCAATTCTTCTTTGTTTATTCCACTTCCATTATCAGTGATTTTTATTGAATCAAAACCACCATTTTCAATTTCAATAATTATATTTGTAGATCCAGCATCAATACTATTTTCAATTAATTCTTTTACGACTTGTGCGGGTCTTTCTACAACCTCTCCTGCAGCTATCTGTGAAATGGTATTATCATCTAATTTTTGAATTTTAGGCAATTTCATTCCTCCATTAATTCGTGTTTACCTTCTAATATTCTCTTTAATTTGTATATTTTTTCTAAAGCATCTCTAGGTGATAATAAGTCAGGATCAATCTCTTCTAGGTATTCAATTGTTGCAATTTTACAGGAATTGAAGTTTTCTTGTTCTGTTTTTTGAATAGATTCAAGAGATAATTCTTTCATATCATTGGATATTACATATCTTAAAAGACTAGTTTGACCAACTTCTCTTTTTTCTGGCTGTCCTATGCCTGCTTTAGCACCTGATGCTTGAGATTCTAAAAATGAAAGTAATTCTGCGGCTCTCTCTACAATATGGGTGGGTAGACCTGCTAGTGCACCTACTTGGATACCATATGACTCATCACATGAACCATCGCTTACATTGTACAAAAACTTCAATCCACTTTCTAATTCTGCAATTCTAACATGTACATTCGTAAAACCTTCAAGCTTTTCCTCTAAACCAACTAATTGGTGGTAATGAGTTGCAAATAATGTTCTCGCTTTAAGTCTTGAATCAATATCTTCGCAAACAGCCCATGCAATCGATAGACCGTCAAAAGTAGAGGTTCCTCTTCCTACTTCATCTAGTAAAATTAAGCTTTTTGAAGTAGCCCTTTTCAAGATATGTGCAACTTCAATCATTTCTAACATAAATGTAGACCTTCCTCTTTTTAAATCATCACTCGCTCCGACTCTTGTGAAAATTCTATCAACAATTCCAATAATGGCTTTATTTGCAGGTACAAATGAACCCATTTGAGCGAGAATCACAATCAGTGCATTTTGTCTTAAATATGTTGATTTACCACCCATATTTGGCCCTGTAATTAATAATAATCGTCTTTTCTCATTCATTTTAATATCATTACTTACAAATTCAGGTAATTTTTCTAAAACGGGATGTCTTCCTTGAATGATTTCTATTTTTTTATCCTCATTTAATTCTGGTTTACACCAGTTTCTTTTTCTAGCGGTTTCTGCCAAACTTGAAATTACATCTAAAGTAGAGATTGAATCAGCAATTTGAATCAATTGTGTAGCTTCTGTCCGACATTCTGTTCTTAATTTACAAAATAATTCATACTCTAATTTTTTTCCTTTTTCATCAGCATTGAATAAAATATCTTCTTTCCGTTTAAGCTCATCAGTAATATATCTTTCAGCATTTGTCATAGTCTGCTTTCTTCTATAATTTTCTGGAACCTTGTCTAGGTGTGTTTTTGTAACTTCTATAAACCACCCAAATTGTCTATTATGTCTTACTTTTAGAGAAGGTATTTCTAACCTTTCACGTTCATTTTTTTCTAAATTTTGTAGCCAATTAATTCCATTTGAAACATTTTTTCTGAATTCATCTAGTTCAATAGAATAATTATCCTTAAACATATTTCCGTCTCGAATTCCAATCGGTTGTTCATCTAATAATGCATCTTTAATTTTTAATTTCATCTCATCTAGTAGGTCTAAGTCATTTCCAATTTCTAAAAGAAATATATTTTTAGATTCTAAAAGTATAGATTTAATTTTTGGCATCTTTTCTAATGCAATAGATATCGCTACTAAATCCCTGCTTGAGATGTTTCCATATGATAATTTTGTAGATAATCGTTCTAAATCTCTCATTCCTTTCAAAACTTCTCTAATTTCATGTAATCTTCTATTCGATTTAATTAGATCTTCAATAGCTTTTTGTCTTTTTTCGATTTTAGAAATATCTTTTAATGGCCTCATTATCCAATTTCTCATCCTTCGTCTGCCCATCCAGGTTCTAGTATTATCTATAGAATGAAGTAATGAACCTTCTTTTTCATTATTTAAAGTTTTGATTAATTCTAAATTTCTTAACGTTGTATTGTCTAATGTAACAATATCTTCTTCCTGTTGTAATTGGGGTTCTCTAAGTTGGATTGTTTCTTCTTTGTATAACTCGTTTAGATAAGAAGCCGCCAATCCTAATGCATCTAAGCATATTTCCGAATCATCAAGGCCGAGAGAACCAAGATCTTTTAATTTGAAATTCTTCTTTACAAAATCAATTGATTTCTTTGTAGAAATTTCATGTTGAGATGTACTAATAGTTTCAATTGACGATATTATTGCATTGATATTATTATTACTAGCAGTATTTTTTCGCATTATCAATTCAGTTATTTCCCATCGCATTAATTCATTAATACATTGATTTAAATAATCTATTCCTTTAAACTCCATAGACCAAACTTCTCCTGTAGAAACATCAATTATTGAGATTCCAATAATTCCTTTCTTTAAGATTATAGAAGCAAGTCTTGAAGCTTTATCTTGTTCAAGTAAATCCTCTTCATACAAACTTCCAGGTGTGTAAACTCTAGTTACGACTCTTTCTAATAATTTAGCGCCTGGTCTTAATTCTTGTTCTTGTTCGCATAAAGTTATCTTGTAACCTTTTCTAACCATTTTTTTGAGATTATCTTCCAATGCATGCCAAGGAAAACCTGCCATTGGAATCGGATTTTCTGCTTTTTTATCTCTGCTAGTTAATGTCAATCCTAATTCTTTTGATACAATTTCGGCATCATCATGAAACATTTCGTAAAAATCACCCATTCTAAAAAATAAAACAGTGTCTGGATGTGCTTCTTTAATTTCGAAATATTGGTCCATCATATTACGACTCAACGTGCACAACTCCTCTCTAGGAAATACAACAGACTACAGGGGGTAAATGAGATTGCCGATTAGAATAAAAGTTACCAAGAACTCCTTCCTCTATTATCATAAAATTGCCATGCGGTCGCTCCAAATACAGAAATTGCAATAATAAATACAACTAATTGTCCTAGCATATCTAAACTTCTTAAAACTGACTTACTTGCAGATGGATCTAAAGTTCCTCTTACTTCATCTCCACCATCATTCGTACCATAAAAATGTACTTCATCTCCACTATTTTTAGCTAATCGTGAATTTATTTCATAGTTTTCAGGCAATTGTAAGTTCTTACTTATATAGGAAACATCGCCGTTATTATCTTTTTCAGGTACTATTTTACTGAATTCTAATGAGTTTTTAGAGGAAGAAACCCAAATAGCACCGTATGAATCAATCACAACTGAGGAACCTCCTTCCTGACAAAGATTAGAAACAATTCCTTCTAGGCTAATTATCAAACAATCAGTCGGTCCAACAACTGCTGCAACATATTCCTCACCCCAATAATCCTCATTTAATCCAATTATTTGTGATAAATCAACTCCAGCCTTGGAATGAATTAATTGTAAGTTTGGACTTTCTGCTTCCGATGCAGAAACATCATACAAAGAACCAATTGTGAGTGCATTAGTTGGATTAATATTCATAGAGGAAGAGCCAATAACTAATGCTCTTTGTGAACTAATCATTTCTACTTGAGTGAGTTCTACATGACCTTCATTTTCCCCATCACTGGTAGATGGCGGTGAGGTTCCTACAGAAACTTCTCCGTCATTAAAATCAAAATAATGCACTGAAGAACCTTCAGTTGATTGTGTAATTATAAATCCAGAAATCCCACTTATACTACTGATGTCAACAATTCTTTTACTTGAAGAGTTATCAATCCAGTTGATTGCAGGATAAATCGATTCATCATTACTATCACTTATTACTTCTATGCCATCATTTGTGCCAATAAACCATTGAAAGCCAGCATAATCTACCGCATTAGGTTCTGAATTAGATTTTATTACTTTCCATCCATTTTCATCATCCCAGCTTTTTAAAATTTTATTTCCTTCTTCTAAATCTAAAAATATAGCTAATGCATAAGTTCCATCATTATTCCAATCTATATCTATTAGTGTGCCTTGATCATTAACCTCAGATTGTACCCAACCAGGGATAACATCTGTATGATCGAAAAAGAACGCTCCTGCAATTATAATCATGAAGAATACACCTATTGAAAGCCATTGCATATCACTTTCTTCCCTAAGCCAATATCGCATTTTTTCTAAAATTGACTTTTCTTCATCCGGTTTATCGTACATCGCCCTCATTCAGCGAGTATGGGGGTACTTGAAGTATCTTGCCGAAACTAAACCCAGTTTATGAATCCAATTAGCGTTATATACGGCTCGCTAGTCGGCTTGTTCTGAGTTGGTTAAAAATGGCACGTAAACCGGCAAAAATGTATCGTAGAATTTCAGGTCCTGCATATACCAGGAGAAAGTATATGGGTGGTGTGCCTAATAATCGTATTTTGCAGTATCATACTGGNAATAGGAGAAAAGCAGAACTAGGTGGGTTTGAATTAGAACTAAACCTTACCGCTAGAGAATCTTGTCAAATTAGACATACTGCTTTAGAAGCGGCTAGAGTAATTTCTAATGCTACAATTAGAAATGCGGCAGGAGTAGATGGATATTCATTAAAAATCCATACATATCCTCATCATGTTCTAAGAGAAAACAAACAAGCAACAGGTGCGGGTGCTGACCGTGTTTCAATGGGTATGAGGCAATCTTTCGGAAAGAATGTTGGTACTGCTGCAAGAGTTAAAAGAGGTCAAGTAATTATTTCATTAAAATGCACCCCCAAGGANTTTTTGGAGGCGAAATCAGCATTGAGAAAGGCAAGTATGAAGTTTCCAACGCCTTGTAAAATTTCCCTTGTGAGTGGCCACGAGCATGTAAAGGGATTGGCTTAAATTTTAATTTAATNATTAAAGGCAGTGAGATTATGGATTTGTATAAGGCTCTTAGAAAGAGTCTTGAAGAATCTCCAATTGTTTGGAAAGGAGATTATGCATATTTTGTCAATCCTATCTCAGATGGTGTGCCAAGAATAAATCCCGATTTATTGGATTTAATTGCAAAATCGATTGAAAAAATGATAGATTGGAATAAAATCGATGTTATTTTAGGCATAGAAGCAATGGGTCTTCCAATATCTACATTATTATCTTCCAGAATGAAAAAACCATTACTTATCGTTAGAAAGCGTAGTTATGGTCTCGAAGGAGAAGTTTGTATTAATCAAAAAACTGGTTACTCCAAAGGTGAATTGTATATCAATGATTTAAATGAGGGAGAAAAAGTATTGATTGTAGATGACGTTTTATCTACNGGNGGAACAATGAATTCAATAATTGANGGAATTAAATCCTTTAATGCAATTGTTGAAAATATAGTAATAATTTTTGAAAAAGGAGATGGCTTNCAGAAATTAAAGCAAAAAACGAATTTAAATATACAATCTTTGATTAGGGTTGATATGGATGGAGACAAAGTGGTTTTTCCTGGGTGATTTTATTGGATTTAGAGAAACATGATTTTGAAATCGATGATTTGGTTGATTTAATTAAATCAAATGATAATAGATTAGTTGCTCTTCAAGTACCAGAAGGTTTGAAAATGCAAGCACTAGAATTAATGGATCAACTAGAACATGANTCNTCTGCACAAATAATTTTAGCAGCAGACCCTTGTTATGGNGCTTGTGATTTAGTACATAANAAAATGAAAATGATGGGGGTTGAGTTAGTAGCACATATGGGNCATTCNCAAATGAATATTGATTCNGGAATGCCAACACATTTCATTCCTGTNACNTATGATTCAGAGCCCGAATTAGAACCNGTTCTAGAATGGTTACATTTGCATAGNGAAGGAGCNAAAAAGAAGATACTAAGTACAAGTAATGAAAAACTTACTGAGGAAGAAAAACAAGAGATATTTTTAGATGTTGTTGGGAGAACAATACCTTTGACTGATTGTAAATTGGGTTTAGTTGGAAGTATACAACATTTACATTTGTTAGAAGAGTATAAATCAAAATTAATTAATTTGGGTTTTGATGTTGTAATTCCAGTAGGAGGGGCCAGACTTTCTTTTCCAGGTCAGGTTTTAGGTTGTAATTATTCGGGAGATGATTCTGACATTGGACATTATTTATTTTTAGGCTCTGGTGATTTTCACCCAATTGGTTTGGTTCTTCATACAGGTAAACCTTTAGCAATGTTAGATCCATATACAGGAGAGGCTAAGGAGATGTCAATAGAATCTATAGAANGAATACTAAGACAAAGATTCGGNCTAATTATGTCAGTTTCTGAATCTAAAAAATTTNGTATTTTAATCGGAGAAAAGCCAGGACAAATGAGGCGATCTTTAGCGATAAGGATGAAAAAAATGCTCGAGAAACACGGCCGNAAAGGATATTTGTTAGCTTTGGAGCATGTTGGGCCTGATTTAATTGATTTTTACCCAGTAGATGCTTTTGTAAATACTGCTTGTCCAAGAATTGCAATTGATGATTCTGTTCGATATGCAAAGCCTCTGATAACACCCTTTGAATTGGAGGTTGCCCTAGGAGAAAAGAAATGGGAACATGGCTATCAGTTTGATGAAATCCCATAAGTTCTTACTTTTTTATTCATATTCAAGTTAATTATTCAGAATCTCTAATAACAATCGATACTAACATCAATTGAATGGCTGGATATCTTGACCGAATCGGTGCAGGTTTGGTACTGAAAGATATTGAACCACTAAGTTTTGATTATATTCCAGCATCATTAGTTGGTAGAGATGATAAATTAGTAGATTTAGCTACAAAATTTAGTACAATTACATTACCCGAAACAAGTTGTAATGTATTAATTACAGGTCCTGTAGGTTCAGGTAAAACCGCATTGGCGAAAGTATTTGCTAAGGATATAGAATTAAATTTCTCTAATAAGCGGAATATTTCATCGGTTCATATTAATTGTAGAAATTTTAATTCTACACCTCAAGTACTTCACAAAGTAATTACTAAATTAGATTCAGGTTATCCTGTAAGGGGTCTTTCCTCAAGTGAAGTACTTTCAAGTATTAGGAAGATTTTAAGAAATGAGAATAAACATTTTCTAATTATTTTAGATGAGGTTAATCATGTATTGATGAAAGAAGGAAACGATATTCTTTACAAATTGTTAAGAATTGATGAGGATAAACAAGGGAAGGGCACATTATCTTTAATTTTGATCAGTCAAGAGGAGATTGTATTGAATCTATTAGAGGGTGCAGTAATCTCAAGATTGGGTGTAGGGAATCATATCAGACTTAGCGGTTACAGTAAGGAGGGATTATTTGAAATTGCTAAACAAAGGGCTGAATTATCCTTATTTAATGAGTCATACGATGATAAAATATTAGATTTGATCGCAAATTCAGCAGCCCCCAAAGGAGATGCAAGGAATGTTCTACATTTGATAGAAGGTGCTGCTAAAAGTGCTGAAAAAGAAGGTAGAAAGAATATTATTCCCGAGGATATACAAATTATATCTAGTAAAGAAGTAACTGCAGTTGAACCACACATTGTTGATTCTTTAAGGCCTCATAAGCAATTATTTTTACTTGCTATTTGTAGAAGGTTGAAAAAAGAAACAGAAATTACTAGTGGTGATGCAGAACAACTGTACAAGGTTGTATGTGAAGAATATAATCAATCTCCAAAGGGACATACTACTTTGTGGAAATATATCAAAGATTTAGAAAATAAAGATTTTTTATCTAGTAAATATGGTTCAATGCCCCAAGGAAGGGGAAGAACACAATTATTATCGATGCCTAATATTTTACCTTCAGATTTAATTACTAGACTTGAAATAAGTCTAAATCGCCGATTTAATATTTGACATAATACCCGATGAGGTAATAAATAGACCTAGAGTGGGCAAGTCGCAAGGAGATATGATATGGCTAAAGGTGAGGATAATACATTTGTTGCTGTAGTTAATGACACGGACCCAAAAAATGGGGGAAAAAGTTACCCTTTTAGCATCTCTGGTAGTGATTACAATCAATTTATAGGAAAGAAAATTGGAGACGTTGTAGAGGGGCAATTTGTAAAGAGTAAAGATTCAGAACAACCTTTAGACGGATATAAACTTGAAATCACTGGAGGATGTGATAAAGTTGGAACTCCAATGCGTAAAGATTTAGATGGGGGATCTAAAAAGCCAATTTTAGTTACTTCTGGTACAGGTTTCAAAGGACATAATATATTTATGAAGAAAGGCCAAAGATATAGGACTAAGCATGAAGGTTTGAGAATGCGTAAAAAGTTCCGTGGTTCTACTATTACAAATGAGACTAGACAAATAAATCTAAAAGTTGTTGGAAAAGGTAAGAAATCTTTAGCTGAAATTTCAGGACCTGCTGAAAGTTCTGAAGAAAACTAATGATTGTCTTAAACTAAAACAACGGGGGATTTAAACTGGCGAAAAAATTACCAAAACAACCCGAAGTAAATATTGGATTAGTTGGACATGTTGACCATGGAAAAACAACACTGACTAAAGCTCTTTCTGGAGTATGGACGGATACTCATTCTGAGGAATTAAAAAGAGGAATTAGTATTAAATTGGGGTATGCAGATACTGCATTCTATAAAACAAAAAAAGGAGATTATTACGTTTCAGGAAAACATCCCGATGGAGAAAAAGATGATCCTACGGAACTAGAGAGGGTAGTTTCTTTTGTTGACGCTCCTGGGCATGAAACCTTAATGGCAATTATGATAGGTGGAGCCAGTATTATGGATGGAGCATTATTGATGGTGGGGGCAAATGAAAAGTGCCCTCAACCTCAAACAAGAGAGCATTTAATGGCGCTTGAAATTGCTGGAATTAAAAATATAATTGTTGTTCAAAATAAAATAGATTTGATAAGTAAAGAAAAAGCGATGGAGAACTATAAAGAAATAAAAGAATTCTTGAAAGGTACTATTGCTGAAAAAGCACCAATAATTCCAATTTCTGCTCATCATGATGTTAATTTAGATATCTTAATTAGTACAATAGAAAAAATCATTCCTACGCCTGAAAGGGACAAAAAAGAAGATCCATTGTTGTATGTTGCTAGATCATTTGATGTAAATCGACCAGGGACTAGACCTCATGATTTACAAGGCGGAATTATTGGAGGTAGTATTGTATCGGGACAATTTAAAGTTGGTGATGAAATAGAAATTGGCCCAGGTAGAAGAGTTCAGGCTTCAGGTAAAGAGTCTTGGATTCCTATAGAATCTACAATTTCAAGCATTAAGGGCGGGGGCTTAAATTTAGATAAAATGAATGCTGGTGGTCTTTGTGGAATGGCAACTAAACTTGATCCTAATTTTTCAAAAAGTGATAATCTATCAGGGCAAGTTGTAGCTATAAAAGGCAAATTACCACCGATTAGAAGTAGAATTGAATTAGATGTTTCACTGTTAAAAGAGATGGTTGGTTCAGACGGAGATTCTACTGATGTTTATCCACTTAGACACGGTGAAACTTTAATGGTGACAGTAGCAACTGCTAAATCAGTTGGTACAGTATCAAACAATCAAAAAAATAAAGTTTTCTTGAATTTAAAATTACCAATTTGTGCAAGTATTGGAAGTCGTTTAAGCCTTTCAAGGAGAGTAGGCACAAGATGGAGATTAATTGGCCATGCAAGTATTGTTGATTGAGGTGTTAGTCTGCCAAAGATATTGGTTGATTCGTGCGGATGGATCGCAGTTATAGAAGCAGGAATAAATATCGATTTATCTCTATTAGAGATTTTTGGAAAATATGAATTTATTGTGATTAATTCAGTTTGGAGAGAATTAAATAAATTCCAAGAAAGTAATAATAGATCTATTCTTTTGGAAATATTGGAAGAAAGATCAATAAATTTTGAAAATAATTATTCGCAAAAACATACGGATGATGTTCTTTTATCCCTTTCAAGAGAATTTGGATGGCCAGTTCTTACAGTAGATAAAAAGTTAAAAAATAAATTATTTGAATATAATTGTAAAGTCATTCAGGTTGTTGGGGGTAAAAAAATAGAATTGATTTCTTGAAATTATGGTAGTGTAAATAATTCATCATCTCCATGGCCATCAAGTAACTTAATCCTTACTCCCGCATCTATCCATGCATGTGAATAATTTATTGCGCCATAGGCTCTTAGCAAATCTCCTTTTTCTAGGAAATACTTTGCATCCTCTAGGTAATCAGAAGCCATTTTTAACATCGAATTTAATTTTTTTTCATCTTCACTTCCTTTTTCAACGAGGGGGGTTGCTTTTTCTAATGCTTTTGTTGTTAAACCAATGTAATATTTTACTAGCTCCTCATCTAATTCTAACTTATTCATTTTCTTCACCCCTATTGTATTCGATTCCTATGGATTTAAACAATTCATTTGCCTTTTCAAAATCATTATTCATTTCTGCAATTTTAGCTATTTTGAATATATTTCTTCTTTTTTCAGAATTTAATGAATATTTTCTTTTTTCATATTCAAAAGTAATTTTTTCATTTTTCTTATCAACTATTTTTCGAGAACCGATTATCCTCATAATTCCATTTCTATCGGCAACTGAAAACAAATTATCAGAATTACTTGCAATTATGTCTCCAAAACCAATGAATTCCTGTTTTGTTGTAATATTGAATATTTTATTTTCCATATTCAAAATCCACCATCCTCCTTCAGTCCAAATCGACTTGAATGGTTCAAAAAGATTTTCCTCAATCATTTCAATACTATCCCATCCTGAGAAATTTGGTTTTCCTTTCCAAATTTTCCCATCTAAGGATTGTACTAATACCTCTCCGTTTTTTAATTCAGATGCCCACGACCAGATATTATCTTCTATCTGTCTTTGGGTAGAATCTGCTTTTAATCTTAAACATCGTAAACTTCCATCACCATCATGGATTATCAGGTGTTCTCTATCGATCCATCCGACCAATTTTCTTATTTTTCCAGAAAATAATCTTTTAATTCCATAACCTTTTTGATTGAAAATATGTAATTGTTCTTTCCTATCTGATAAAATCCATCCTCCTCCCGGTCGATTAATTATCTCAGAAAATCCTCCTTGAGTTGATCTTCCTTCGTGTAATTGTTTTCCAGTATTAGAGTCAATTACTACAAATCCATTACCCATCAAAATTCCGAGTAGATTTTCATTTGCCTTAATTTTGTAAGGTTTGAAAGGCATTTTCATTTTCCATTTTTGGTTTCCTTCAAAGTCTGTAAAATATAAATTTTTATTATTTGAAATTACTATTCCAAATTCATTAAATTCTATAGATGTTATCACTCCTTCGAATTTATGGCTAGAAATAACTTCCCATTTTTCCATAAAAACCACTCACAATATATTCCATGCCATTAGTTGTGATTTTGCGCTGTTAGATAAATAAAACATTCTTGATCTTCCAGCTTTCTTTACGCTTAATATCCCATGTTTGTGAAGTCCATTACATATTTGTGAAACTCTAGTTCTACCAATTCCTCCTAATCTTTGCCTAATTTCTTCATCAGATGGAGAAATTTCACGTATAGAACATAGTTTAATAACTTCTATTTCATTATTGTCTAAAGATCTTAATTTTGTAATATCAAGATTAAATGATTGTTCGGATGGATTTATTTTTGTATTTTCTTGAATGCTTTTTAGCTCCTCGAATGATGCCTTTTCTTGAATAATTTGATTATTATTGTTGATTTCTCTAGTATATTCATTGCCGAATGAGGTTTTTGAAATCATTTGGTCATCAATCCATAATGCTACATTTTCTGTTTCTAGTGTTGGTGATTCAAGGGAGGGGGGTTCTTGTTGCTTCTTAATAGCTTCAAAATCAGAAGGAAATACTGCAAAACCATCCTTTCTCATAGATTCATTCGTATTCCTCGTTCTTCCGCTTAATTTACCAAATCCTCCTTTTGGTAGCGGGGCATGGCTTTGTTCGGAGAATATTTTAGTAGGCTCTTCATTATAATTAAACGGTTCAATATTTTGTTGAGTTATGCCTTGTTGTAGGATTTCATCTTCATTCGATAATTCATGTTTTATTTCATCTTCTATTGTAGGTAGTTCTTCCTCAAAAATATCTTCAAAATCTGTTTCATCTTCTATTGTAGGTAGTTCTTCCTCAAAACCATCTTCAAAATCTGTTTCATCTTCTATTGTAGGTAGTTCTTCTTCAAAACTATCCTCAAACCTTGTTTCTTTTTTGATTTGATTTGTTTCTTCAGTTCCATCTATCTTTGTTCTAATATTGGATAGTATTTGATTTAATTCTGAATCATATTCATCTTCATTTTTCATGAAATGTACAATTTTCCTCATTAATTTAATTGATTCAGAGGGATGGCCAGAAGTTCTTTCTTCAATTTCTTGAACTAATCCAGAAGGGGGATTCCACGTTCCCCTTGAGCTAGATTGTATTCTTTTAGTAATCATTTCAAGAATTTCAGATTCATTGAAAGATTTTATCCTAATCTCTTCATCAAATTCATCGATTAATTCTTGCGGCCAAGTGGCTAATTGGGATGGAGTTAATGCTATTATTGAAACAGCGTCTAGTGTTCTAAGAATTTGTGATATTTGTTTAAATACCTCTGCAATATCACTTCCAGGTATGTTTGGATAATCAAAACTTAGTATTGGCAATCTTCCTGAATTTGGGAGTGAATTAATTAGATTTTCTTGTAATTGTTGATGCATCCTCGGTACTTCAAAATCCGAAACAACTGTGATGTATAATTCTTCTAGTAAGTTCTTCATAGGGTCATTAGTAGGGAATAAATTAAACTGGAAATGTCTAAATGCGTTGTTCCCTACTAAATTTAATAGGGATGTTCTACCAGTTCCTCTATTTCCTACTAATAGAATCATCCTAGAAGATCTATGTTTACACCATCCATTGATTTTTGAAATTATCTCTCTTCTTCCTACAAGTAATTGCTTGTCGGTATAATTTAGTGGTTTGATATTAAAAGGGTTCATTCTCATGTTAGGTAAATCAAAAGCAACCTGTTTTGTATCTACCATATCTTGCTAGACTTCCAGGGGGTTTAACAAGGTTGCGTTAATAACGCATAGTTAACGCTTAATTAACAAATAAAAACGCATTACCAAACGGAATATTTTCTAATTACGAAATCTAAGAAAAGTATGGATTAACACTTAATTAACGCATAATTAACACATTATTAACGCGTTAATTAGCGTTAATTTTTCTAATTCAAGCGGAATGATTTAGGAATACAGTCACCAGCATGGTATGAGCAACATGGCAGTTAACAATAGTCGACTTCAAGGTTTTTACAAATTAAGTGTCTCTGAAAGAAGAGATTTACTAGCAAAGATTGCAGGATTAAACGAAGAACAAGTTTCAGCTTGGTCAAATACGGGTGAATTATCAGAATCTGCAGCAGATAAAATGATTGAAAATGTAATTGGAACATATTCTCTACCTATAGGAGTTGCTACAAATTTTATTATTGATGATGAACACTATCTAATTCCTTTCGTACTAGAAGAACCTTCTGTGGTTGCAGCAGCAAGTAATATGGCTAAAAGATGTCAAATAAATGGTGGTTTTAAATCAAATAATGATGATCCTGTAATGATTGGACAAATTCAGGTAGTCAATTGTCCAGATGTTAATGAATCAAGAGATGCGATATTATCAAAAAAAGAAGAATTAATTATCCAATGTAATGAAGTAGACCCTATTCTAGTTAAATTTGGAGGTGGATGTAGGGATATTGAGGCCAGGATAATTGAAACAAAGTCTGGGGATATGTTGATTCTACATTTATTAGTAGATTGTAGGGATGCTATGGGTGCTAATGCAGTTAATACTATGGCTGAAACTATAGCATCAAAAGTTGAATCAATCACAGGGGGTACTGTAATTTTAAGAATAATTTCAAATTTAGCAGTACACAGATTAGCTAGAGTTAGTGCTATATTCACTAAAGAGGAAATGTCTGATGATGGTAAAGATACTAAAAGAGGTGAAGAAATTATTGATGGTGTTATCCAAGCCTATCATTTTGCAGCTGCAGACCCATTTAGAGCTACTACTCACAATAAAGGAATTATGAATGCAATTTCACCTATTGCAATTGCATGTGGGCAAGATTGGAGGGCTATTGAATCAGGAGCACATAGTTACGCGTCTTATAAACAAGAATATGGTTCTATGACTCATTGGGAAAAAACTGAAGATGGTGATTTATTTGGTTCAATAGAAATACCGATGGCGGTTGGTTTAGTTGGGGGTGCTGTAAGAGTTCACCCAGCAGCACAGACAAATGTTGCTTTACTGGGTATTAAAACCGCGAATGATCTTGCTAAAGTAATGGCAGCCGCAGGTATCGCCCAAAATTTAGGCGCCTTAAGGGCATTAGCAACTGTTGGGATTCAAGCAGGACATATGAAATTACATGCTAGGAATATGGCAGTATCTGCAGGAGCTACTGAAGAAGAGGTAGATGCTGTAGTGAGTTTAGCACATTTAAGCGGAGAAAGGATAACTGCTAAATTAATTGAAGATTGTATAATAAAACATCGTTCATCGAATTAATTTTTATGAATATTCTTTCCACTCGTCTCCACTATTTGCATTTCTATACCATTGCTTATTGTTGTGTTTAATCCATTCAAAACCATGTTCATCAACAACTCCTACTGAATATAACCACGGTTTAGATAATTCTTCTGAGTCATTAATTGCTTCTTTTGTTTCAGTTTGTGTTTTATTATGATTATCATTATTTATTATTGCAGCAAATAAACCCGCTAATATGGCAGGAATAATTCTCCAAACATATTCATTTAATATTTCAAAAATATTATTTACTTCAGAATCCAAATACCATTTATTTATATTTTCTAAAACATTTATGGCATCGGCAATCATTAAACTTCCTAATACGATACTCCAGTTCATATAAAGAATCATCAGGAAACCAATTGAAGCACTAATTGCTGCAGCAAATCCAGAATCGGTTTTTCTTTTAATTAGGTTAGATTGCCTAGATCCTATATAGAAACAAAATAAAGGAAAAATCAATGTGATAATATCTATAGAATATATTATGTCAATTAAACTAGATTCAATATTTCCATTTAAATCATAACGCTGAACTTGAACAAAATATCCAAGTCCTATTGCCAGCGAAGCCAAAAAATATAACTTCAGACCGTAAAAAACTGACTTGAAAAAGCTCATCTGTTTCATGCACGCTTGAAGATATTTAATATAACATCTTTAGTGAACTACTCATTAATGTTAATGTCAATATTAGATTCTAATTCAAGATCTTCTTCTAATGCAATTGGAGTTGAGGTGCCATCAGTCATTCCTAATTGCTCTGAACGTTCTCTAAACCACTGTCTTACCTTTTTGTGGTTAGTATGAGGACAACCAAAAACCTCTGAAAATCTTCTAGTTGTTGTTAATCTTCTTGTATTTCCTGAACGTCTTCTATCAATTAATCCAGCATCTGATAGTTCTTTTACGTATCCATACGCTTTTTCACCGAGTAATTTTACTAAACTAGACTGTTCCATAGGTTGATGATAAGCGATCAATGCAGCTGCTTTCAGTAATCTAGTGGGTATTTCTGTTTTTGCAGCTTTAGGAAGTTTATCAGCTATTGAAGGTTTTACTTCTAAGGCCCATTTGCCTGAAATTTCAACTAGTTGTAATGCCCCTCCTCTTCTTCTTTTTAGTGATGACTGCAATCCAAGTAATGCCTCACTTACTAAGGGAATTTCTTGCTTTAATCCATGCGATAGCTGTTCTACACTCATTGATTTACCAACGCCGAAAAGAGTTGCTTCAATTAGTGTTTGAAGTTCAGATGTCAATTTAAATCACCTCACCAAAACTCACATTCTCTTTGTTGAATTTTTCTTTTATTGCTTCCCAATTATCAATTTTAGGCCATAGGTCCTTTATCTTTATTTTTCCATTGGGAACTTCAGTTTGTTCAATATCTGTGAAACCTCTATGTGTTAAAAATAACATCGAAACAAGACCAGTAACTTTTGCTTCTGCAGAAACATCAATATCTTCATCAATTTCGCTTTTTATTTCTTTAGCGACCCCCTCCGATAGTGTTTGTAAATCAATTTCGCCATTTTGATTCATTTCTCTCATAATCTTCCAGCATAACTCGATATCTCCTTCTAGGTTCTCATCATGCATTCTAGCTCCTACGTTTCCTAATGCTTCTTCAACTTCTAATTTGTACTTAATTCTGTTTTCTTCTCTAATTTTATTAATTTCAGCATCATCACAAGCACCTCTTAATGCTCCTAATAAATCACCCAGAGTTACTGGACGCCCTTCTTCTCTACGTACTCTTTCTTCAAATAATCCATTTAAATCAGCTTCTAACTCACCTGAAATAACATTATTTGTGAAATTAAATTCATTATCATCGAAGTCAGTCATCCAACCGTCGTCTATAAAGTAATCATCTAATTCCTCATCCATGTCTGCCTTGTTTTGACGATCTAGTAAATCTTCAACTTGTCCTCTTAATACTGCCCAGGCTAATCTGAGTAACCTTCCACATGATGGTAAATCTATATTCTCAGAATTTTTTTTGATTCTTTCACTGAATAGGTTAACAAAGGAAGTTAAATCAATATTCCATGGATCTAAGTCCGCATCTTTCACTAATTCAAATACTAATGCTACTGATCTATCAAAAGGATCACCTAATGATGAATATTCTGCATTTTCCATTTCAGCTATTTTTAATAGTCTGTCTGCATAATCTATCGCTTCTTCTCTAGTTTCTTCTCTAGATTCTAATAGATTGTTAATAATGTCTTCTCTAATAAAGTATGAATCAAGTTTTGATTGCATTAATCATTCACCTCTCAGGGCTCCTCAGTATTTTCTAACTGTTTAAGTTCAATTTCTTCATTATTTATATTATCAACTTCTCTAATTGCTTCTTTTAATTCTTGTAATTCTTCAATATCTTCTTTTAGTTCACCAGCTCTTTCGGAAAGTGCGGACATTGAAGAATCTATTTTTAGTGGTACTTCTCCTTCTATTTCAATGTCTAAACCACCTAAACTAGATGGAGCAGCCAATGGTTCCGGTACTTCAGGCATATCTTTTTCTGTAGGTAGATGGGATAATTTTTCTCTTTTTTCTTCCATAACCTTATTTGCCGTTTCACGAATTTTTTCTTCTTTTTCACCAAGTTCAATGGCTCTTTCTCTATTGAAGTCTGCGATTCTTCTACTACAACCGTCACCTGCGTGTGTAATTCCAATATGGTGATCTGCTAATTGTAAACTTACTTTTCTTAGGGTGACCATTAAGAATTGGGCGCTATTTGCTCTTGCTCTACAAAGTCTTGCAATTCTTTCTGCATTAAAGGCATCTAGGTTTTGATCAACCTCATCAAAATAATAAAACGGAGATGGATCATGGTCTTGAATAGCAAAAATTAATGAAAGTGCAGCCATTGATTTTTCACCACCAGAGAGTCCATTTAATTTAGCCCTGGAACTTTTTCCTTTGGGCTGACACCACATTTCTAAACCGCCTTTAAACGGATTTTCTAGATTTTCAAGTTTTAGTTCTCCTCTTCCACCATCTGAAAGTAACCTATATACTTCCTTGAAATTTTTATTTACTTCTTTAAACACGGCTATTAATCGTTTTTTACGTTGCTTCTCTAGTTTTTCGGAGATGTCAATTAATGATTTCCTTCTTGCTTGACATAATTTATTATCATTTTTCAATTCGTCTAGTCTTGTTTCTGTCTTGTCGTATTGTTCTATAGAAAGCATGTTAACATTGCCAATGAATTCTAATCTCTTTTCAATACCTCTAATTTTATTCTCTGCTTGTGCAACAGAAGGTATTGATGCTCCTGCTTCCGGGGCTTTGACTCCAGCCATATTCATTTCTTCAATTAATGATGAAAGGTGTTGACGTTTATTTTCTAAAGTAATGGTATGTTCTGATGCTCTCCTTCTTGCAGATTCTGATTGTTGAATTAGTTGATTGACAGTCGTTCTTAAACTTCCTCGTTCTTCTACTAATTTAACTCTTGAATTTTCTAGTTCTTTATTTTCTTCAGAAATAGTAGAATATTTCTCTTCGAGATCTTTTAATTCTATTTTTAGTGATTTCTGTTCATTTTTCCATTCTCCGATTGATTTTTTCTTATTTGAAGAATCTTCTTTGAATGATTCAATTTTTGAATTTAATTCACCTAACCTGTCTTTTAGAATTTTTGTATGTTCTTCTCCACCTGCTAGTTGTGCCTCAGCTTTTGCTTGTATTCCTTGTGCATTTACTCGGAGTTCTTGGACATCTCTCAATGTTTTTTGTAAGTGCTCTGGACTTGCTTTCTGTAATTCTAAATTTGCATTTTGCCTTTCTTCTTCAGCATCTTGACATGCTTTATTCGCTAAAATCAATTCTTGTTCATTTTTGTCTCTATCTTTCTTAGCTTGTTCAAGGATTTTTTGAGCACTGGATAAATCTTTGATGATTTTTTGTAATTTTTCTTCAGCTGCTTTAATTTCTATATTCCATTGTTTAACTTTAGCAATACTATCGTTTGCAGTAAGATTATTTATCTTTTGATGAACTAATTGCTGTTGCTTCCTGGATTCAATTAATGCAGATTGAACAGTATCACTAAGTAATTGTAATCTTTTAATTTCTGATTCAAATCGGTCTACTTCTCCACTTCCTGCAATTTGGCCTCCAAAAAGCACTCTATTTCTTCTTTGATTACCTCCAACCATTGCACCTCCTGCTTCAGTCAAATCACCCTTTAAAGTGACCATTCTGACTCCGCCCATGTGTTTTCTGGCAGTTGAAAGATTTGCAACAAGTAATGTATCTTTCAGGGCATATTTAATTGCTAATTCAATTCTTGGATCATAATCTAATAATTCCCAAGCAAAACCTTCTATATTTTCTTCTTTAGTTAACATTAATGCTTTCCCACTAGGTCTTCTGACTTGTAATTTATTTAATGGCAGGAATGTTGCTCTTCCCGCTTTATTTTCTCTAAGCCAAGCGATACACCTAGCCGCAACTTCGTCAGTTTCTACAATAATACTTTGCATTCCAGCGCCAATTGCTGTTGCTAATGCATTTTCATGTGTCGAGTCTTTAGGTCTTGCTAACTGGCTTAATGTTCCCAAAATACCCTTGATATTCCCTTCATCTCTCTGATTTAGGAGAGCTGAAACAGCCATTGCCATACCTCCTTTAATTCCACTTTTATTTTCCATTTCTGCTCTAGCCTTTGCTAGATCCCTTTCTGCAGAAATTAATTTACTATTGATGACATCATGTTCTTCTTTGAGTTTTTGCTCTTCTCTCTGTCTTTGAGTTAATTGAGTCGCTAAACCTTCTCTATCTTCACCGGAATCTTCAGATTTTAATTCTTCACCCTGCATTAATAAATCATCTCTAGACAATCTAGCTTCTTCTTCTTCTTCTTGTAGTGTTGCTAAATGTTTCAATGATAAATCAAATACTTGCTCGGATCTATCAAACTCTAATTGAATTTTTGTCAATTCAGCTACGGAATCACTTACTTTTTGATTTGCTTTTCCAAGTTCTCTTGTAAGTGAGTTAGTTTCTTTGTCGCCAGCCATTAATGCTTTTTTAGCATCATTTTCGTCTTTTTCTGCTTTATTGAATGCATCTTTAGCGTCTTGT
Organism: Methanobacteriota archaeon; assembly: GCA_002696315.1. Taxonomy (GTDB): domain Archaea; phylum Thermoplasmatota; class Poseidoniia; order Poseidoniales; family Poseidoniaceae; genus MGIIa-I. Next base: position 31,198 of record NZRR01000056.1, read on the forward strand.
AATGATTTTTTAGCCTGCTCTTGTTTAGAAATATGATCTTCTAAATTTTTTGATGCTTCTGAAGCATCTTCTTGATAATATTCTAAATTTTCTAAATTTTCTTCGATTGTTTGCTCTGCTTCAGAAATCTTATCGCTTCTTCTATCAATTTCTAATCTTAATTGATTTAATTTGTCCATCAATGAACTACTCTCGTCTCCTAGTAATTCTCTCATTTGTTTTTCGATTGCAATAACTTTTTCTTCAATGTTCATTAATTGTTTTTCTCCATCTTGTGCTTTTTGAGCAGCATCCTTAGATTCTTTAACACAATTGCTTTGTTCTTGGGCAACATATTCTATTTCTGCTTGAGCACTACAGTATTTTGATTGATGTAATAGAATTCTTGCATCATCTAATTCGATTTTTAGTTCTCTATACTTGAGGGCCTGAGTACGTTCTGCCTTCAAATCCTTCAATCTAATTTTCAATTCTTCTTCAAGGAGTTCAATTCTTTCTAAATATTCTTCAACTCTTTTTCTTTGTCTATCTGCTTTACGAATTTCGTCATCATAAGATGTTACTCCCGCAACTTCTTCTAGCACCTTTCTACGATTAATTCCGGTCATTGTTGCTAATTCAGTTACCATTCCTTGGAGTACAATATTGTATCCATCTGCTCTTGCATTAGCACTTGAAAGTAATAATTTGAATTGTCTTTGACTACTTGGTTCGCCATTTAAGTAATAATTAGATGATGCTGAACCTGATCGTGTTTTCCGTACAGTTCTAGTAAAATGGACTTCATCGGCATCAATTTTTAATCTTCTGCTTCCGTCAGAATCTTCTGGGTTATCGAAAATAAGTGAAACTTTGCAAAATTTTGCAGGTTTGTTATTTTTTCCTCCGTTAAATAAGAGATCAAGTACATTACTTGCACGAACATCTTTTGCTGATTTATATCCAAGGACGAATTGTATTGCATCACCACAATTACTTTTACCAGATCCATTTGGACCAGTAATTGCAGTAAATCCTCTTTCATAAGGTACTACAACTTCGCCTTTGAATGATTTAAAGTTCTCCATTTCGAGACGTTTTAGATACATGTTTTCCCATCCTAATATGTTGAAAGTATTATACGAACAAACACATTAATGCGTGGAGGTTAATTTACCGACTATAAACAATACCCTTGGTTAGGCCCTTATGTTGCTTATTTCTTAGTGATTTTTACTTGCCAACTAATCTAACATACCAGTTTGATTACATCTTGCACATCCTTGACCATTACACAAATGACAGGTTCTACCAACCTTCATTTCTCCAGAATTATAATCATCATATAAATTTCTTTCAAAGTCGTCTTCATAATCACTTAAACCCAATTGATTGTATAAATCAGAAACAGTAGCATTTGATTTCCCAAGAGACTCTAATCCTCCCTTGAATTTTCTTTTACTTCTTCCTCCGCCTTCGAAATATGAATCATCTTGACCAACATTCTTTCTTCTTGCTTGAGAAAACATTTCAGCTGCTTCACTTGTTCTGGATAAGAACCTCATAGATCGAAACATGAAAAATCCACCATATGTAATTAGGCTCATATCAATTGAAATTGCAGGTACTGGATAACCAATTATAGCAGACCAATCCAAAGAACCATTTGGTCCAGTTAACCCATTTAAATCAGCAAAACCGAAAGAAAGTAAACCTAAACCAAATCCAAATCTGATTTTAGCATTTCTTCTTTTTCTCTTTAATTTTCTCTCTGTAGATCCTCGTGAAGCCTTGGACCTTACTTTACTTTTAAATTTACGAGAAAGAAATAAGAAGCCAATACCTAATCCTATTCCCAAGAAATCAGGAGTTTCCCATACACCAACTGACCTTGCACAATCAGCAGGACTTCCTAACTTAAATCCAGCAGAAACTGTACTATCTGAACATTCATCAGATGTGATGAATGCAGGAATATCTAATTTATAACGCGGGGTATCTTCCGTATAGATGTCTTTTACCATACCTACCTGAACATTGTATATTGAAATTACAATAATACATGCTCCGAGCAGGGCAAACAGCAGTGAAAGACCTCTGCGCATGTACCGAGAGATTACTGTTCCCAAATAGCAATATCGGAAGATTTAATATTTTTATATCAAGAAAACCTTCAATTTATAAAACTCAGCCCGCTGAACTAAACATGCCTAAAGTAGTTCTAGCAGGTAGTGGAATCGCGGGATTATTTGCTGCATTAAATTGTGCTGAGGCTGGGTGGGATGTTTGCGTAATTACGAAACAAAGTTTAGAGGAATCTAGTACTAATTATGCTCAAGGTGGTATAGCTGGAATCTTAGATAAAACTGATTCAGAAGGTAAAGAGATTCATATTAAAGATACTCTTGATGCTGGCGATGGATATTGTGATGAAAGTGTAGTTCGAGAAGTTGTGAATGAAGCAGGAGATAGAATTAGAGATCTAATAAATACTGGAGTAAATTTTCAAATGGATTCCGAGGGCAATTTTGATTTAATTAAAGAAGGAGGGCATTCACAAAAAATAATTATGCATTCTAAAGATTCAACTGGAAAAGAAATTGAATCAGCGTTGTTATCAAAGGCAATTAACCACCCTAGAATTGAATTATTATCTAATCATTTAGCTTTAGATTTAATTCTTAAAGATAGAAACTCTGTACATAAAGAAATTATTGGGTTATGGGTTTATGATATTGAGAAAGATGTTGTAGAAACATTTGCTACTGATGCAATAATTTTAGCTACTGGGGGCGGGGGTCAGTTATTTTCTAGAACAACAAATCCTAGTGTGGCTACAGCAGATGGAATGGCTATGGCAAATAGAGCTGGTGCAAAACTGGATGATATGGAATTTGTACAATTCCATCCTACGTCAGCAGCATTAGATAGTGATAGGCCATTTTTGATTAGTGAGGCAGTAAGGGGTTTTGGAGGAGTCTTAATGACCTCTTCAGAATATGATGAATGGAAAAATAATAATAATTCCAAAAAACCAGAAGATTTTTCATTCACTCAAAAATATTCAAATTTAGGATCATTAGCTACCAGAGATATTCTAGCTAGGGCGATTGATCAAGAATTAAATTTCTCTGGAGAAGAACATGTTTTGTTAATTACCGAACACTTAAATAAAACAGAATTACAAAAACGATTTCCAGCTATAAACGATTTTTTATTGAAGCATGATATAATATTGGGATTAGATCCAATTCCTGTAGTGCCTGCAGCACACTATTTCGTTGGGGGTATTTCAGTAAATAAATTGGGTCAAGTAATTAATGAATCTAATGGCGATGTGATAAAAAGATTGTATGCAATTGGAGAAGTAGCTTGTACTGGAATGCATGGCGCTAACCGTTTAGCATCCAATAGCTTATTAGAAGCAGTAGTTTTCTCATATAGGGCGTCTTTAAATTTAAATGAAAACATGGCTAGTTATTACCAAGATAAAGGAATACTTTTACCAGGATGGAGAGCTGATGGATTAAAAAATTTGAAAGAACATTATTCATTAATTGATGATTTGAAATATTTGAAAATGACCATGACAAGAGATGTGGGAGTAGTTCGTTCCAATCGAAGATTAAATAGAGCATTAAGGAGGATGAATTTACTCGAAAAAGAAGTTGGAATGACTTGGGATTTGAGTATACCCTCTAGGGCCTTAATCGAATTAAGGAATATGGTTCAAATAGCTCAAATTATAATTAAATCAGCAATAATTAGATCAGAAAATATTGGTTTACATTACAATGAAGATAATATTAATCACTGATATGTAATATAGAAATTTCTGAAATAATTGCCATTAATGTAGAATTTATTGGTGTTTGAATTCCTAGTTGTTCTGCTTTACTAATTACTTCACCACAAATTGAATCTATTTCAGTTCGTTTTCCTTTCATAATATCTTGTAACATGCTACATTTATTTTCTCTTGTCGAAGTTAAAATTTCTGTTAATTTATCTAACATTTCAAAATTATTTGGAACATCTATTCCGATTCCTCTTGCTACATCTAAAACCTCAAACATAGCAGATGATGCACATTCAAATAATTTAGGATTAAGTAATCCTCCATTTTTAATCCCACAAATAGATGCTAAGGGATTTATGGCAGCATTTATTGCTAATTTTGACCAAAGATCTAACCTAATGTCTTGAACATTTGAAGCATTTAATCCTGCATGATTTAATAATTCTGTAATTTCATTTATTCTTTCATTACTAATTTTTGTTAACGGCATTTTTCCAATGATAATTTCTCCATATCCTGCCCAATTAATTGTAGTGGAATTTTCTTTATTTGCACCATGAGTAATTATGCCTCCTAATACACATTCAAAACCTAATGTTGATGAGATGATATTTTCATTTCCAATTCCATTTTGAATACTAATACAGAAACCCTCTTTTGAAATTAATTTTTTTGCAATCTGTGATGCCTCTAGCGTAGAAAATGATTTTGTACAAATTAATACTAAATCACATGATTTTTCCAATTTTTTGTCAATATTATCTTCATATGAGATGATCGTAAATTTTTTTTGATCAATTTTTAATTGTTCCTTTCTTTCATTAATATTAATTGTCAACCCGTTGGAAATCAATTCGTATTTTTGGATATTTGAATTTGTGCATAAAATTAGTTCATTATCCTGTTTATTTGCAATTAATCCTGCAATTAAGCCTCCTATAGATCCGACTCCAATGATTCCAATTTTCATCACATTACACCAGACCAAGCAGTTAAATGAATTTCTAATGTATCTGAATTGAAATCCAACCATGCCATTAAGAATATATCGTCGCTTAATTCAGAATCCCATGAAATTGAGAACTCCGTTTCGTTATTTGAGGTAATTAATGTCTTCGAAGTTAATTCATTTTCTCCAAGATAAATATCCCATGGAACTATATCTCCATGAAAGCGTGTAGATACATAAAAATCTTCTATCGGGCTAAATGTTGTAAAATTAATATATCCCTTCGGATTATTAAATGAGCAATTATCACATTTACTAATATTCCATAATGGTGTACTCCCCCAAGCTATTTCTGATTTTGTACCATTAACATAAATTAGAGGACCTTCCTTGATCGAATAAAATTCTGACCCAAAAGGATTATTTCTATCACATTCAATCATAAATGCTTTCTTTGGTAACTCAATTAATAACGTTTTATTTATTTCATTAGGTAATATTTTTCTAGATGTTGTGGATGTAGCATTCCAGAAAATCATTTCGGAACTACTCATTAATGGATGGGCGGTGTTATTGGAACACAATAAATTTCTTTCATTTGATATTTCTAATTCATTTCCAAATTCAAAAGGTGTGAAATTTAGAACTTGATTTGTAAAATTTAAACCTCCTGGAGGAATAAATAAGGATTTAAAATTTAAAGGAGGGAGGAGTTTTAATGAATGATTTGTACCATTAATACTGTAATTAATTGTAGGTGAGTTATGGATATTACTTTCAGATAAAAGAAAACCAGCATTTCCTGAAATACATATTTGATTTTCACCAGGATATAATATCTCCTCGATTAAGTCAATTTTCCAAAAATGAGATGTAGAAATTTCTACTTCATTAACAGTATTATTTATTGTCGTACAAAGCTCGGGTGAGATTAAATTTTCATTTGATTCCCATCTAGGAAGTGTTGAGAAAATATCTATATTTGGAATAAATGTTATTTGGTGATACTCTTTAATGCCTAAATTTTCAATTAATAAGATTAATTCTAAATTTTGATTTGGCTTAATATTATTTTTAGATTTAAACTTAAGTTCTAAAGAACTATGTGGTTCCAGTGAAATATTTTCACATTTTTCTTCTATAATATTTTCTTGAATACAAGACATTTCAAGAATAATATCTTCAGGTGTATCAAACCAAAATTTAATTCCGATATCCTTATCATTCAAAGACGGATTGGTGATTGAAAAAACTATTTCATTATTTTCATCAAAAAAATATGTTGAATTTAATCTAATTTCGATATCTGAATCCCAATCATTTATGGGTTCTAATGGTATTTTGGCAGGCAATAAGAGTAAAAGTAAAATTACAAAAAGAGATGCGAAATTTTTCAATGTACTATCATTAATTTTTTTAGTTTCATCAAGTATTATTGGAAGTCTTTGGTCTGTCCCATGCATAAATAAAAGCGTAAATCCTCCAATTACTACAAATGTCCAAAGTGAATTTCCCTCTAGGAATCCATAAGAAATTCCAAAAATTACAATTAATGCCATTAATGCAATTTGTGTACTAGCTTTTGCCATGTCTTCTAGACCCATTAAACCAGCTAGTATTCGACCTCCAGCAAGTGTAGGTAAAGGCAATAGATTGATCCACCCAATTAATGTTAGTGCAATTCCAGCAAATCCAATTGGATGAAGCCAATATAACCCAAGACTTTCTGAATATTGGCTCGAAGTAATTGAAAACATCAATTCAATTATTAATGGCGGGTTTACTTTGAGGGGCATTGAATTTAGACCATTAATTGATTCTGGTGATAACAAAATACCCAAAGTTAGTAAAAATGCTCCAGAAATAATCATTATTGCAGGCCCACTTATACAAACAGCAATCATTTTTTTTGTATTTGGCCAACAAATTGAATCCATTCTAGGATGATTGGGGATTGCAATAATACCAAATGGCCAGATTGGTAGAGGGATTGGAAATAAGATCGGAATCATATTTCCAATTCTTATATTATTTCTTTTAGCTATAAATTTTTGAACCATATTTGCCATAAATAGTGTCCCAATTAATGGAATTGAATAATAGAGTAAAGATCTAAATATTATATCTAAATCTAGAATAGATGAATCTTTTTGTTGATTCCCAATCCATTCAATTCCCATACCTAATACTGATAAAAATGCCAGAGTCCAAAATACAAATAGTTGTTTTTTACCAAGTATAAAAAGTCCTTTTGGAATCGGTAAAATTTTGATAACATATGGCTTTTCGGAATATATTTTTGCCATCCAATCTAATTTTTTAAGATGTAAATTGAGTTCTTCTAATGAATCAGAGACGTCTCTTTCGTCTAAAGGTTCTATTACCCACGATGGCCAGATCCCTCCTAGGGATTCATACATATTGAAATGTCTTGAAACTATTCTTCCGAGTAAATCTTTTTGATTCCATCTAGTTTTATGTGATTTCAGCGGTGAAACATCGCTATCATCTTCGTTATTCATTGTCTCACCTAAGCATCCGAAATGTTTGGATGGTATAAGGTTCATTTAACAAATTATTTATTTTTAAATCGCTTTAATCTAAAAGTTTCTTCACGTTCCATTTCTTCAAGACGTAGTTGAATAAAGTCTCTTGCCTCTTCCATTTCTGGAATTACCTTGAATTCCAATGCATTTACTCTACGTTTTGTTGACTCAATCTCAGCTAGTAAGCGTTTTAAGGTGGCTTCCATTTCAGCAGCTTTAACAATTTTTTCGATTAATTTTCCGTAAGAATCTGCAGCTTCATCAATATAGGGGCTAGAACCAATTAATCCTATACCTCTTTTTTCCATATCTACTCTTAAATTAATACCCTCTACGGAAGGAACTACAACGCCCATGATATTTCGTCTTTTTACAGTAACTTCAGGATGAGTTGAACTTGCTAATGCTGCACTTTTTACTGCTAATCCACCTTCAACAGCACTTGCAAGATTTATTCTTTGTAGTGCCAGTTTATATGTCCCAGAAAGTTCTTGCTTTGCTTCAATCATTTCAGATAGTAAGGTTCTGAATTCATGAAAAAGACCATCTCGTTTCATTTTTAGTAATTTATATCCATTTTGCGTCTGCTTAATCCTTCTTTTCAGATTAATTAATTCTGAACGAGTTGGTTTTATATCTAGAGCCACAAAATCACCTTTTTTTGATTATTTTTTTTCAGTTGGATGGTATTTATCAATCCACTTTTGATCTAATCTAACTAAATATTTTGTATTAATTGAAGACAATAATTCCCAAGCTAGATCTAGTGTGCCTTCAATCGAACGGTCTTCATCTCTACTCTGTCTAAGGAATTTATTTTCAAATAAATCAGCAAATTTTAGCATTTGTAAGTCACGTTCATTTAATGCATCTTCTCCAACAATTGCTACTAAACCTCTTAGTTCTCTTCCTTGAGCATATGCAGCATAAAGTTGATCTGAAACAGATTTATGATCTTCTCTAGTTTTACTAGGNCCAATACCAGCATTCATTAATCTTGATAATGATGGTAGAACATTAATTGGTGGATAAATACCTTTTTGATGNAATTCACGAGAAATNACAATTTGTCCTTCNGTAATATANCCCGAAAGATCAGGAATTGGATGAGTAATATCATCACCAGGCATTGTTAAAATTGGGAATTGAGTAATACTCCCTTCTTTTCCTTTAACAATTCCAGCACGTTCGTAAAGCATTGCTAAATCTGTATACATATATCCGGGATAACCACGTCTTCCTGGAACTTCTTCTCTAGCAGCACCNATTTGNCTTAAAGATTCACAATAGTTTGTCATATCGGTGTAGATTACGAGTACGTGATAATCATGTTCGAATGCTAGATATTCTGCAGCAGTAAGAGCTAATCTTGGAGTGATTAATCTTTCAACAGCAGGATCATCAGCAAGATTAACGAATAATACTGCATTCTCTAATGCTCCAGTTCTTTCTAAATCATATCTGAAGAAATTATATTCTTCGGCAGTAATTCCCATTGCACAGAATACAACAACGAAATCTTCATCACTATCTTTCAATTTTGCTTGNCTTGCAATTTGTAGNGCAATATCATTGTGAGGNAAACCAGATGCACTNAAGATNGGTAATTTTTGTCCTCTAACNANTGANGTACATGAATCNATAGCACTTACNCCNGTTTGGATAAATTCTTCAGGACTTCTTCTNCTGTATGGGTTTATAGCTGCNCCGATAATATCTGCATTATGTTCTGCAATAATATCTGGTCCACCATCTCTAGGTTTTCCAGCTCCAGTCAAAATTCTACCAACTAAATCTTTNCTTACTGGTAATTTGAAAACATCTCCCATAAATCTAATTCCGGTATCCAAGTCTACTCCAGCAGTACCTTCGAAAACCTGAACTACTACCATTTCATCACTTGTATCTAGAACTTGTCCATTCTTGGTACTTCCATCTGAAAGTCTTAATGAAACAATTTCACCAAAAGATACGGGTTCTGTCTTATTCAAGAACACTAGTGGTCCTTTAACGTCTGTAATTGTGCGATATTCTTTTTCTGTCATTTTAATCACCTCTTTAGTTTTCAGCCTCCACAGCAGCATTAATTTCTTTTTTCATTTGATCTACTAAATCATCTATCTTGTCTAAATAACCAGATTCAANTCTAGCACGCATTAGGTTTGTACGACTTTCAACATTTACAACATCTTCAAGTGCAGCACCCGCCGCAATAGCTTTCTTTGCCTCTGATTGGAAAGTTAATATTGCTAGAGTCATTTTGTATTGTTGTTCTAATGATGAGAATGTATCTACATCGTGGAAAGCATTTTGTTGTAAGAAATATTCTCTTATCATCCTAGCAACTTCTAATGTAAGTTGNTGATCTACNGGTAGAGCATCAGAACCNACCAATTGAACAATTTCTTGNAATTCTGATTCAACCTGNAGTAGACTNGANATNTCAGTTCTAATCTCNGGGAAATCTTGNGCAATATTNTCTCTATACCATTGATCTAGTGAAGCAGGATACAANCTGTANGAATTNAACCAATTGATNGAAGGGAAATGNCTNTGTCTNGCNAGNCCTGCATCTAATCCCCAAAATACTTTAACAATTCTCAATGTACCTTGAGAAACTGGCTCGGAAATATCACCACCAGGTGGAGATACTGCACCAATTACTGTAACTGAACCATCATCTCCAGACATTGTTTCTACACGCCCAGCACGCTCATAAAACTCTGCAAGACGACTGGATAAATATGCAGGATAACCTTCTTCTCCAGGCATTTCTTCTAATCTTGATGAAATTTCACGCATAGCTTCAGCCCATCTACTTGTAGAATCAGCCATTAAAGCTACATCATAACCCATGTCTCTGAAATATTCTGCAATTGTAATTCCAGTATATACAGATGCTTCACGTGCAGCTACTGGCATATTTGATGTATTTGCAATCATTACTGTACGATTCATTAATGGTTTTTCTGTATTAGGATCGATTAAGTGCGGGAATTCTGAAAGTACTTCTGTCATTTCATTTCCTCTTTCTCCACATCCGATGTATACAACAATTTGTGCATCTGACCATTTTGCCAATTGCTGTTGGGTAACAGTCTTTCCAGAACCGAATGGTCCAGGAATTCCAGAGGTACCACCTTTTGCAAGAGGGAATAAGAAATCAAGGATTCTTTGACCAGTAATAAGAGGAGTATCTGGTGCATATTTTTGAGTAAACGGTCTAGGAGTTCTTACGGGCCATTTTTGCATCATTTGTAATTCTGTACCATCATCAAGAGTACAAACTGTTTCTGTAACATTGAAATCACCCTGTTTAATCTCCTTAACAGTCCCTTCTTTATTTGGTGGGACCATAATTCTATGCTCAATTGTTTCAGTTTCTTGAACGGTTCCAATTACAGCACCTGGTTTAACCATATCTCCAACTTTCACAGTTGGATTAAATGTCCATTTTTTATCCATTACAATTCCGTCAGCATCGACACCTCTTGTAATGAAAACTCCCATTTTTTCTTCAAGATCTTCTAGAGGTCTTTGGATACCATCATAAATTTGGGTTAATAATCCTGGTCCGAGTGCAACAGATAATGTTTCACCTGTATTAATTACAGGCTCACCTGGTCTTATTCCACTGGTTTCTTCATATACTTGGATAACACATTTGTCACCATGTAATTCGATAACTTCTCCCATTAAACCTTCGTCACCTACTCTAACAACATCAAACATTGCTGCTTTTATTCCTATTGCAGTTACTACAGGTCCCGATATACGGTAAATTTGTCCTTTCTTACTCATTTTTTCACTTCCATTTTTTTTATTATTTCCACAAATCGACTCCGATTGCTTTTCGTATTGATTCTCTTAGTGTGTTGTCTTCCTCCGTACCAATACCTAATACGGTGGGAGTAATACTATTACTCAAGCGTACACGAAGACGCTCTGGTAATTGGGTAAATAATTCAGAATTTACTACAACAATACCAACACTTTTATCATTGAGCAATTCTTTCAAGAATTCTGCACTTTCTTCTATAGAATCAGAATTGTATAGGCGATTTATTCCAGCTAACTGGAATCCTAGGGTAAAATCAGAACTTCCTACTACTGCAATTTCCATTTTTTCCACCTACGCTCCAATATGTTTATCGATCAAATCTTTATCTAATCCTACAGAAAGTCCTCTAACTATCATTCTTAAATCTCGTACTTCTTGTCTCATGAGTGCTAAATAATGAACAACAGGAAGGGCTGAAACAGGAGATAAATAACTCATTTTTTCTAGCACATGAAATGTTCTTTTATTTAGAAACATCATTATTGGATCTAACGATTTAATTTGTTTAGATTCTTGAACTACTTTTTCAAATTCAGTAATTTCAAAATTTTTATTTTTTCTGAGGACTTCTATAATTCCGTCTTCATCCATTGTTGATAGACTTTTTAGGGTTTTAGAATTAATCATTTTACCATCAGGTAGAAATAACCTTTCAATCACTTCCGATGAAAGACCCTGTCTTTTACCCTCAAAGAATTTCATAATATTGTTATGGTCAATTTCAGTTTGTAAAAATCTCTTTAATAATACATTAGCTATGTTTTGACCTTTAAGCGAAGAAATTGATTCTTTATAGTAATGTTTGTCTAGGGAATCTTCGTAATTAGCAAGTGTTGCTTCAGCACCTAATGATGAAATAGCTCGTCCCCAAGGTTTATTTTTCAAAGCGGATGCAACATCTGTTAAATTTTCAGAATTCTTGACAATTTCTAACCAATTCACGTTCCATTCATTTTCTTCAGGAAGTATGTCTTTTGCTAAATCTTCTGCAGAAACATTATTTTCCACGGCTCTTAGTACTACTTTTGTATTAAAGTATGAAAATCTATTAGCATATACCTCTACTTGGGTTAGGAGATTCCCTTTACAGAATCCCATAACTTCATTAATTTCTCTAGTAAGTCTATGTGTTAAAGCCATTTCTAACAAATCACTTCCTTCAAATTTTGTAGAATATAAATCTATTTCATTTCTATAGCCTTTGTCCGCAACACTAGATGCTAATTGCTCAGGAGATTGCTGAATTAACTGTCTTAACTGAGTTCTATCTAACAATTTCCCTCGTCTCGACTTACAACGAGTCGAAGCATTTGGAGTATTGGATTTACTACCGCCACGATTTGAAATTGTTATTCCCATTTAATCACCTAATCAAATAAAATTTTACTTACGTTCTTTATATTTTCATCCCAGCAAGAATCTAGTCTAGAATCAAATCTAAAATCTAAACTAATTGAACCATCTGGACTTTCTAAAATAAATCCACCAAGTCCTTCAATATCGTCTCCTATCTTAAAACTAGATCCTGCTTTAGATAGTACACTTCTATCAATATTGACTGGCTTCATAATCATCCCTTTATTTTCTGCTGAATCAGCTTCTTTAACTATAGATTCTAAAAGTACTTTTCTTCCGTTTAATTTTCCAGAACCCACAAGTTCTCTAATCGATTTCCAAGTAGAATCTAATTCATTCCTTTTAGCTATAAGCATTCTTTTTTGATTTGCCTGTTTTGCAGAAGCAACAATTTCAACAGCTAATTGGGAAACTTCTTTTTTCATTTTGTCCATTACATCATTTTCCATTTCCTTCGCTTCATTTTTCGCTGAATCAATAATGTCTTTAGCTTGTTCTTTAGCATTATTTATTACAACTTCAGCTTCAGACTTTGCAGCAGAATCAATTTTTTCTGCTAATTTTTCCAATGACATACAGTAAACTCTCCTTATTTTTTATTTAGATAAATAATGGTAATAATCCAAGAATTACTATAGATTCAGGTAGCGCAGTAAATATGATTGCAGCACCGAATTTGCTGTCATCTTCTGCTAACATTCCAACTGCTGCAGCACCGATATTTGCTTGTGAGTAACCTGCACCAAATGCAGCTAAACCAACAGCAATTCCAGCACCTAGCCCTTTCCAAGCATCAACAGTACTTTGGTTATCTTCTCCTTCAGCAGTAGCAATTCCAGCAATTGCACTAGCAATCATTAATACTGCCATTATTCTTATTCCATTTTTCATTACATTCATTTTCATGTTTTTTCCTCCTTTTTTGTTCAGATATTATATTCTGGACTGTGATAATAATTATTGGTCAACCTCCACAAGTTTTGGTTTTGAACCGAATGGTTCGAATGGTTCTCCGCTTCCGTCATAAAACTGCTTCATCCATTCTACAAAATGTAAACGTGCAGCGTGAATATTCGGACTGAATACTCCTAATACCCAGGCAAATAGTTGAATACTAATCCATAAAACTAAAGCAATAATGCCCGTGAAAATACTCAATAATTCTCCATTTGTAAATAAATTGTCAAAAGCAAGTATCATGTTATCATATCCTAGTTTATTTCCAGCTTCAGCAATTTTTACACCAACAACTCCGATCGCCATTAATCTCAAGTAAGATAATACGTTAGATAATAGGGAAATTGATTCTAAAGGTCCCACAAAGATACCTACTGCACCAAATCCTTCATATTTGGCTAAACCATAACATAAACATATTATTCCAATTACTAAAGTGACTCCTCCGTAAAGTACTAAATCATTCATTGCAGAATAGTAACTATCGCTCAAACCTTCGCCCTTTCCAACCAAGAAACCGTAACAAGTCAAGAATCCGCCAGCTAGAACGATTAGCCAAGATCCTTTTTCAAAAAATCCAGCCACAATTCCATGTGCTTTAGATACATTAATAATTCCAATAATAAATCCTAATGCTACATGTATTATTCCTAAGTATAATGCAATGATAATCAAATCAGTTAGATTTGATCCTACTCTGTGGAATGGGAATGTTAGTGTAATGCCAAAGGGTAAAGTTGCTTTAGGTCCGTATCCGTGATCTAAATCAAATGGATAAAGTGCACTAAGGAAAGCGACAGGTGAAGTATTTTCGCTGGCATAAACATAAACACCATCTATCTTTGTTTTTTCATAGATAAATATTTCCCACCCTGCAAATTCTGCATAGATGTAACCAAAAATTACGCAGGAAATACCGATATAGAGTACTAATTTTGATGCAAGAAGTGCTGCTTCGTTATCGCTGAATTTATTTCTAATCCAAATAGCGAGTATGATTGTAAAAATTCCATATATCATGTCACCTAACATCATTCCAAAAAATATGGGGTATGTGAACAACATAAACATCGTAGGGTCAATAGTACCATATTTAGGTCTCCCAACCAAATCAGTAAGTAATTCGAATGGTTTAGAGATATTTCTTTCTGTATATGCAATTGGAGGGAATTCTTCTTGATGATCTTCATGGTGATCGTCGTGGTGTCCATGAGGAGTTGGTTCAAATTGTTCAGTTTCTACTACTGTGGAAACCATTTTCAATGCAACACTAGACTCTTTTACAGATGATGAAGGAATCCAACCATCCATTACAAATGCATGCTCGCTAACAGCAACACGTACTGGTGCATTTAGAATTTCTAAATCACGTTCTAGTAGTTCGATGCATGCTAACAAATTAGCACCATTCTCGGAATTCCAAGAATCTATTTCTTTTTCGAGATTTTTTTGCTTAGAAATCAAACTGTTCTTTTCATCATTTAGTTCTTTTACTAAGTCAGACGCAGAACCAGATGAATTGGGAATTGCAATGGACTCAAAATTATATTCAGAAATAATTGACTGAACATCGTCATTAATTTCATTATCACAAAAAATTGCAGCAATACCTTTTTTGTTATTATTTTCACTGACACAAAGAATATTTTTATCTTTACTTAGTTCGTTTTTTAAGGCTTGTAAATTACTGAATTCTCCCACCCAGCAAGATAATGAATCGTAATCTCTTAAGAGTTCTAAATCTAAATCTAATTTAGCGATTTTTGTAATTGTTGTTAAACTTTGAGAAATCTTATCTAGGTTATTTCTAATTTCGTCTAATGCGTTAATATTAGATAAAACTTCATCAATTTTCTGTGGAAATTCTCCGGTTAAGTGCGATCTAACTTCACCCAATGACTTCCTGGGTCCTTTGACTGGTTTTGTTTCAGATGCACAGCCTCTCATTTTTACTAAGAGTGAACTAACATCATCAGCGATATTGTCGGGACTTCCTAGGCTAATGTCTTCAATCTCTCCATCATAATCGAGCATGTGAATTGTACCTAGTTTCGAAGCAACTTCAAGTGTTTTTGACAGTTCATCTAGTGTTCCGGCAACCACTATTCTTGACATTTCAGCAGTAGCAAAACCACTAATTATAACACCTCCTTAATTTATTGCATAAATGAATCAATAACCGAATCAATTGCTTTTTTCCTTTGTTTTTTTCCTTTTTCAACAATTTCTTGAATGCTTTTATCTCCTTCTTTTGTTACTACTTCGGCATCTTTTTGAGCATTTACTTTAGCTTCCTCTATCATTGAGCGAGAATTTGAATTAATGTTTTCTTGTGATTTTTGAAGGATTTCTGTGGCTTTAACTCTAGCGTCTGATAAGATTGATGATGCTTCAGCTTCAGCATCTTCTAAGGTTTTTTTTGCCTCATTTTCGGCATTTTTAATTGCTTTTAGAATATCAGTTTTACTCACGTACAATCCCCGTTATTAATACCCAAAAGTATTAGGTTTATGAGTTTAACATTTTATTCAACTTCTTTAAATTTTTAGAAATCAAATAATTCCAAATTTTGCTCTACAAGTAACAGCTCGCCAAAGCAATCTTTTTGTGATTCTATTAAATGCTAAATTCACCAAGAAATCAGGAGATCTAAATAGTAAACTTCCTACCGCCAATGACCTTTGAGAATTTTTCATAATTTTGCCCATTTGATTTTTCCAAATTCTTTCATATTCACTCAATGGGAGGTCATTTAAAATATGTTCTGCAACTACTTGCCCAGCTATCCTAGCACCGATCATGGAGGTTGAAATTCCAGCACCATTTGAGGGAAGAACCATACCAGCAGCATCTCCAACCAAAAGTTTGTTGTCTTTTACCATAGATTTCAATGAGCCAGACATTGGTAATGCTCCAGCTCCTTGAAAAACTACTTCTCCCTCATATTTAGAATAAAATTTATTCGCAAAATATTTTAAATTTTTACCCTTACTATATTTTTTTTGTATTCCTAATCCTATATTCGCACCATTTTTTTTAGGAAATACCCACGCATATCCTCCTGGAGCACTTGAACCAAAGTGTAGTTCAACGGAAGATTCATCATAATCTCCATTAATTAACATGAATTTTACTGGGATGTTGAGAGACTTTTCATTCCAATAATCCCTCCTAATCGGATCATTTACACCTCCACACCCTAGGATTACTTTTGCTGAAAAAATTTTCCCATCTCTAGTATGTACATTGTTCCCTTCTACTTTTGATATGTATGCTTCAGTTAGAAATTCAACCCCTTTTGATTTTGCTAATCTAACTAATGCTTTATCATGTTCCACTCTATCAAGCATTAATCCTTCAAAAGGAAATTCCAATGCTTTTCCTGAAGGAGGTACTAATTTTAATTTTTCAGTTCTAAGCGATATTGCACTCTCAGGGGTTTGAAATAAATCATCCATCTCGGGAACGTCAGGACATAACCTCCGTAATTCATCTACGGATGGTATTAATTCACCACACTGCAACGGTTCACCAATCTCCTTTTTCCCATCTAGTACTAAAACTGAAACACCTTCTTTTGCAGAATAGCGTGCAGCAGTACTTCCCGCAGGACCTCCGCCGATTATTATTACGTCCCATTCTTTTTTCATTAAAAAACCTCAATCATATCGAGAACGAACATAATGAGCTAATTCCAAGACTAGTTTTTTTGCAGGGTTTTCTTCAATATAATTTATTTCTCTGATTGCAGAATTAAGGTGTTCATTAACTAATGTTCTGCAATAATCTATGCTCCCTGAAATTTTTAACAAATGTAAAACTTCATCCAAATCCTGTAAACTGAATTTCGAAACTAGATTTAGTAAATTTTCTTTATCTTTACCTTCCAAGTTATTAATTCCTAAAAGTAAAGGTAATGTCATTTTACCTTCAAGAATATCTAATCCTCGTGGTTTACCTAATCTGTCATCGCCGATTAAATCTAATAAATCATCTACTAATTGAAATGCTAAACCCAGTTGCATTCCAAAATTATATAGTGCATCTTGAATTTCTTTTGGTTGTTTTGTCAATATGGCTACTGCTTTACACCCAGAAGCAAATGGTCCCGCAGTTTTTCCTTCAATGATTTTGTAATAATCATCACTTGTAGTTGAAAGGTTGTGTATATGTTCTAGTTGTTTTAGTTCTGCAGATGCCATTCTAGAGCAGGTTTCAGCCATCAAATCTACAATCTCTTTTTCATATTGTCCACCTAATCCAAAACCTAATACAAATAGCCAATCACCAGTTATTTGTGCTTTCACTGAATTCTCAATTTCATGGATTGTTTTAACTCCCCTTCTAATTTTAGCATTGTCATTTATATCATCATGGATTAATGTTGCAGTATGAATTATTTCGTAGGCTGTAGCTAGAGGTAAAACGTCATCAAGATTTTTCCCCCCCAGCATATCATAGCAAAGCATCAATAGCATGGGTCTAATTCTTTTACCTCCTGCCATGAGGATATGTTCTGATAAATCTACAACTTCTCCATGTCCTTTCTCTCTTGAAATCAGCATCAATTCTTTGATATAATCCTCAATTTTAGATTTATATCCCTTCATATCACGGAGGTTTCTGATATTCTTCAAGATTGGCCCCATAACGCTTCGGAAAAGAGGCGCATATATGAACGAGTGTCTAAACCCATAACTGCTTGCGAGTGAAAATAATGAGTGATGAAAAATTAGTTATTGGTATTTGTAAGCAATTTGACGATGGTTCACAACAACATTTCATGCGTTTATTGGAAAATTTTAATGTAGAATTTAACGAATTTGAAACACCTCGAGATGCTTCAAAATCATTACTAGATGGAGATATTGATTTGGTAGGTCTAAGTGGACTATCTGCTTTTGATTTGGGGTTTTCAGGTAATTCGAGTATTTCAGGTCTAGAAATATCTACTTTTTTACCACGAAGAGAGCCAACATTAATTATGGTAAGTAAGGATAAAATCAATCATTTACCACGAAATGGTAAAATTTTTGCAGATTCTAAATTAATAAGTAGGCAATTAAAGCGTTTTCGTCCAGATATTAACGTGATTGGGAAAACTGATTTAGATTTAAATGAATTAGATTTATTTTCAATCGTTGAAAAACTAGACGAATTACACCAAAATAATACGATTGATGGTTATGTTCTTGAAAGATCCGAATGGAATCAATTTAAGAAAAAAGGACGTAGACATACTTTGGGTATGCGAATAGATAATGATGAATCAAAATATAGATTTATCCCGCCTCCATTACGTGGATTTAGTCTACTAATCTCTAGAATAGGTTTTCCAAAAAAGATTTTTGAGGCTTTGAATGATGAACAATCTATGATTTCATTTAATGTTGAATCAAAATTATTCTTAGAACTAGATAAGGATAATTTATTGGGATTAAATGTATCAACCAGAAAAATTTCAACAATTGCAAGATCTTTAAATGAAGAAGGAGGCCTGATTTCTGATATTATGTTTGAAAAGCTAATTGCACTTGAAAAATCAGATGAATTGAAAGGTTCTATTCAAATGGTGGAAATAATTATGGAAACATTGAGCGAGAATGGTAAAAAAACATTCAGTCTTGAAAAGAAATATCTTCCAGATGATGATGAATATAGAATTCTTAGAATATTGGTAGAGGAATGGAATAAAATAATTGAGTTAACTATTGATTAATCATAATTCCTCATTTTTTGAGTTTTTATCCATTAAATCTTTGAGTTGTTCCTCAAAAGACATTAAATCATTTTGTTCTCTTTTTCCTGCGCTCAACAGAATTGAAATAGAATATTCTAGAATCGTATCTCTAGTTCTTTGAAATTCTGATGGAATTGATGTATCTGCAATATCCTGATAAAAAATACCCAATTCTCTTGCACTATTTTCCCATTCTGAGCTTTTTGTATGCAATAAAGTAACAATTTCACTGACTGAATTTGTAAATTTCAACCATTCGTTCATCGATTTCTCTAATTCTTCTCTTTTTTCTTCATATTCGTTTTTAATTTGACCATGTTTCGTTGCAATTTCAATAAGTTGTTCCGATGCAGTATTGGTGTTATATTTCTTTTTTGAAATAAGTCTAGATAATTTAATTAATTTTTTTTCCATTTGGCTAATGTCTAGCATTATTTGTTCACGATTCATAGAATAATTATTTAACGATATTTCTGCATTTTTTTTCAAATCATATAATTGAGATTTGAATAATTCTTTGCTTTGTTTCAGGTGTTCTGAGAATAATTTTATTAATTCTTCTAGGTCTTCAGATGCAGTTCTTAGTTTTGCTTTTGATTCTCTGTCTATCTCTCCCATACGCGCCGACCAATATGTCTCATGAGTCTATACTGCTTGAATATACCTACTTCCGAAAATCATTTTTCTCCTGAAAAATAAACTATTTTACTCGAAAACATTAGTAAGATACTTAGGGGCTGAAAAATGACACGTTATTATTATGGTGTCAGATGCTGAATCTCAAACACTTTTGACAAAATTATATTCTGCACGTTTAGAATCTTTAAAAACAATGGCGATTGATAATAATATATCCAAAAAAGGTAGTGTGGAGCAATTAAGGGCACGTTTAATTCAAAATCTAATACTTTCGGATTGGAAATTTGATTGGTCATCCATTCAAACCTATTCTAAACAAGAATTAACTCAGTTTCTCAGTGTCTTTGGAATTAAACGTTCGGGCTCAATTAAAGGTCAAAGACAACGATTATGGTTACACTTAAATTGTGACATAAAATATCATTCATTGGATAATCTTGATAATTTATCAAGAGATGAATTACATGATTTATGTTTACACTTAGAATTACCAAGATCAGGTTCGAAATCTCAATTATTTGGTAGGGTTGCTGGAGTTTTGTCAAGTCAGAGTGGGGGTTGGGGTCAAGTAAAAAGAAGTTTAAGAAGGCCAAAAGGAGGTAAATCTAATCTAAAATTACCTCAAATAAAATCACCAAACATACAACAAAATATTGAAATTAAACCCAAAGAAGAAATAATTGACGAAGCTATTTCTGTAGAAGAATCAGTTGAAGTTGAACTGAACGCAGAGCGAGTAATTGAAACAAAAGTAGTGGAAGAATCAATTGAAAAAGAAATTAGATTAGATTTAAGTAAAGAAATTGATGACTTTATCAATTCTATTTCCGAAGATTGGGAAGTAAAACATGAATCCCAATTATTTTCACATCTTTCTGATCTGGGGTTCAAGGTTTATTTGCCAGAAATCTCATCAGAAATATATGATTCTATTGACAATTATTTTAGACAGAATGTAGATGAAAGTATAGAATTTAATGTACCTGCAGAATCCGTCGAAGAAGCTCAAGTAATTGCAAATTTAGAATCTAGAAATGCGGAATTAGATAATGCAATTAGGGATTTCCTTGATGACGGAGATCCAAATGATTCCTTAGACCTCAATGCATTTATAAAATCTCTAGAATTAATGGATATGCGTGTAGATATGCCAATTATACGCCAACAAATAATTAGTAGAATTTCTGAGATGCAAGAAAAAATTTCAATTGAAAAGGCATCATTATCATCAACTCCTCAAAATTGGCGTGAAAGAGAGGCATTAAGAAAACTAGAACGTTTAAGACCTCATCTTTTGAAAAAGTTAGAAGAGATTATTGGAATTAATAATGACAATTTAGTTAAGGCACGGGTAGAATTTGAATCCCTTGCCAGCAAAGAAGGACTTGATTTAAGCATAAGCTCAATTAGTGGACGTTTGCATGGATTATTTGATTTACATGTAGAATTAAATGCACATCTTATTCGGGAGGACCCAACAACTAAAAGAAGAGAAAAGGCATTAGCTATTTTGAACCATAATTCTTTAGATTTACCCGAAAGTGGAAGAAATACCTTACTTAGATTAGAAAAAAATATTGATGGATTTGAACAAGTTATTGATGTAATTTTAAGAAGAAATCCTGGTAAATTTGATGAAGATCAACAAATTTTACTAATTCGTTTTCTTGAACAAAGGGGTTATGAAGCCAATCATGAATCAATAAGACCTAGAATCTTGGGAGCTGCTGGTATGTTAGCTGTTGATATGGGGCATATATCTGCAGACCAAATTCCAACTCTAGGTCCAGAAAATTTAGTTGCAGAGGCACAGGTTGATTCAGTAATTTCAGAGATTAGAAAAATTATAAACAATGTTCAGGAAAATCGAGGGATGGCTTTGGAAGATATAGAACAAGACCCAGTAGTTCCCCAACATCATTTGGATAAGATTGAATCGATGAAAAGTAAAATGAAAATAGCAAATGAAATTTTAGACAGAATCGGTGGAAGAGGACTTTGAATAAACAGAATTTTTTTGATAAGCCTGTGATTATTTGTCATGGCGGCGCTGGACACGGAGCGAAAGATCAGCCAGGTGTTGATTTTGCTACTGAAGTTGGAAGAAAAATTTTAATTGAGGGTGGTACTTCTGTTGAAGCAGTATCCAAAGCTGTAGAAATTATGGAAAACGATCCTAACTTAAACGCTGGAACGGGAGGTTGTATTCGAGAAGATGGTTCTGTACAACTCGATGCTATTATTGCTACAAGTGGGAAGAATATAGGTGCCGTTATTGCTCTAGAAGGTTGTAAAAATCCTATTAATGTCGCAGTTAGATTATTGAATACACCAATAAATATTTTAGCTGGAAGAGGTGCTTCTGAATTTGCAATTAAAGAGGGTTTTCCTCATGAAAATGTAATCGGTAGAAAAAGAAAAAATGGAAATGATACTGTTGGTGCATTAGCTATTGATAAGAATGGTTTAATTGCTGCAGCATCTTCTACTGGTGGATGTTCTGGTCGACCTGCAGGAAGAGTCGGTGATACTCCTCTTTGGGGGCCAGGAATTTGGTGTGATGAAGAGGTCGCTGTTATTGCCACAGGGATTGGAGAGAGTATCACGCTAGAAATGATATGTTTTCGTGTTGCACAACAGATTAAGGTATATGGAAAAACACTTTTACAGGCCTTGGAATGGGGTCTTGAACAGTTTGATAAAGAGATAGAAGTAGGTTTTTTAGCAATAAAGAATAATGGAGATGCTTTAGGTCTTTCAAATACCAAAATGCCTTGGAAAATGATGATTGTATCATAAGAATTTACATTAATTAATACATGTTAATTAATTACTCCTGATGTGTCTGTAAACATAATGTGGTTTAAAAGAGATTTGAGAATCTCGGATAATCATGCATTGTTAGAGGCTACAACTGCTGAAGAGCCTCTAATTTGTATTTACAATTTAGACTCCGAAAGAATTCTAAGAGATGATGTAGATGGAATTCATATTAAATGGGAATTAGATTGCCTATCTGTTTTGAAAATTGATTTAGAAAATTTAGGAGGTAATTTAATTTTTAATTTTGGAAGTATTATAGAAAAACTTGAAGAAATTCATTCTGAATTTAATATTAAAAATATTTTCTCTAATGAAGAAACGGGATTAGAATGGTCATGGAATAGGGATAAAGCAGTATCTAAATGGTGTAAAAATAATGATGTCAACTTTTATGAATTTCCTACCAATGGGATAATCAGAAGATTAAAATCAAGGAATAATTGGAAATATCTCAGAGATAAGAGGGTAGATTCTAAATTGATACATTCTCCCAAAATTATTGTTTCCCCAAGCAATTTTATTTCCAATAAAATTCTAGATATAGAGACATTAGGTATTTTTCCTAGAAAATTAAATAATAGGCCAAAACCAGGAGAGAAAGCTGCTATTGAAATGCTATTCTCATTTCTTGACGACAGAGGTAGAGGTTATAGAAAGGGTATGTCAAGTCCAATTACTGGAGAATCAATGTGTTCACGGTTATCTCCCTACATTAGTACTGGATGTATCAGTATTAAACAAATTATTTATCACACTAGAAGAAAGCAAAAAAAAGTAAAAAAAAATCCAAGATCATCAGAAAATAGAGGTTTTTCAAGTAGTTTATCGTCTTTTTTAAGTAGACTTGCATGGCATTGTCATTTTATTCAAAGGTTAGAAGTTGAACCTACATTGAATGAAATTGCAATTAACCCTGAATTAGACAATATTCTAAATAGAGAGTTAGATGTAAAAAAATTTGAGGCTTGGAAAAATGGTTTAACAGGCTGGCCATTTTTTGATGCTTGTATGCGTTATTTAATCGCCACAGGTTGGATAAACTTTAGAATGAGGGCTATGCTTCAATCTGTTGCTAGTTACACACTTTGGTTACCGTGGAGGGAATCTGGTAATCATCTAGCAAGATTATTTTTAGATTATGAACCTGGAATACATTGGTCTCAAGTTCAAATGCAATCAGGAGTAACGGGTATTAATTCAGTTAGGGCCTATTCTGTGAAAAAACAATCTTTAGATCACGATTTTGAAGGTTTTTTCATAAGAAAATGGGTTCCTGAATTAAAAAAAGTTCCAAATGAATTTATTCATGAACCATGGCTTATGGATGAGATATCTCAAAAAGAATCTGGATGTATTATCGGTAAAGATTATCCGAAGCCTATTGTAGATGAGACAGAATCTAGAAAAATAGGGATTAGTAAAACATATTCCGCTAAGTCTAATCCATTAGTGAAAGTTCGTTCTAAAATTGTTTACGAATTGCATGGTAGCCGGAGAAAAAGCAAAAATAAGAAAAAATAATTAAAAAATTATTTTTTTTGCTTTGCATAAAAACCTTGAATCACGCTGGTTACTGTATTAATGTCTCTAATGTTTCTTTTAACTAAATCAGCTAAGATTTGCATTCTTTGTTTGACATGATTTTCAAAATCAGCAGGTGTGATACCAGCAGCTGTACAAATTGTTTCTCTGAATTTACTAGGGATGCCAGTTTCTTCAATCTTACATTTAACTGGATCATATTTCCAAATTGCATTTAATCTTGGTTTATTTCCTTCCATACCAGCAACTTCAGCTACTTCAATAATCTTCCTTGCAGTTTTCCCATTTTCATGAAGTCTTGCTTGAACAATAATTAGATCTAGTCCACCTAGCATAATGCTTGGAACATTCATTGGAGGGTTAATTAGACGAGTAACCGTTTCTGCTGCGGTATTTGCATGCAGAGTTCCAAATGAACCATCATGCCCTGTATTCATAGCAGTGAGTAATGTTGCAGCTTCAGAAGATCTAACTTCTCCCACAATAATTCTATCAGGTCGCATACGAAGACTTGATTTTAGACATGCATTCATATCAATTTCAGAAGTTCCGTCAGGTCTTTCTGAACGTGTTTCCATTCGAAGCCAGTGATCGTGATATACTTGTAATTCTGCAGTATCTTCAACAGTAAGCATTCTTTTATCCCANGGAATAAACATACCCATACAATTTACTGTAGTTGTTTTACCTGAACCTGTACCTCCNGCTAAAACAAAATTAGCTGGCCTGGAGTCTAAACCTTCAATCCATAACCACATCATTGCAGCAAGTCTTAGGTTGATTGTGCCAAAGTTGATTAAATCTACAATTGTAAAAGGGTCTTCTCTAAATTTTCTAACTGTTAATGTAGGTCCATCTGGAGAAACGGGAGGAATNGTTCCATTTACACGACTTCCGTCAGGTAGTCTTCCGTCAAAGATGGGAACTTGATTTGGACCACTTCCTAAAGGNACATTAGTAAATGCTGCAATATTTTTAGCAATTGTTAGGCCTTCTTCATCATCAATCCAAATATTCGTCCGACACATACCATGGTCTCTATGTGCTACTTGAACACATTGAGCTCCACCATTATACATCACTTCTTCTAGATTATCATCTTCAAATAATGCTGCTAATTTACCATAGGGGTTTGGTTGTACACGTCCTTCTACGTGGTAAGTAGGAGCAGGGTGTTTTTCGTCTCTGTAAATTGTTACAACGCCATATTGTTCTAGTACTTTTTCTGCCATATATTTTCACCTTTTTTTATTACTTTAACTTATCATATTGAATCCAAGAATATAAACTAACATTGATAATAAAGCGAAACTCGGTACATACCAAAACCAACTCATCATCCGTCCTAACATTCTNCCACTAATTAATACAGANATNCCNGTNGCAGCNCCAAAGAAGTANGCCATGATTGTGTTAAGATCATCTACCACCATTCCTGAGGATTTAGGTGCAAAAATTCCAATCATGAAAGCGATAATTGCTGGTAGCATTAATCCAACAAAGATTAAAATTAAGAATGCACTACCTTGTAGTTCAGTATCCCTTTTATTCATTAGTTTGTTAAGTCTAGAGTATTCCTGACTCATGTTGAATAATACATCTTGCATGGGTGCGTCACCTTCAAGTGATGTTAATATTAGATTAACAACTCTTTGAACTTGTTTACTTCTACTTTTTACNGCCATTTCNGCCATAGCAGCATTAAATGATGTTGCNTTACTTGCTTGCATTGCATCTCCNATTAATTTTCCAAATAAATCNTTTCTNACTTCNGCAACTCTGGCTAGTCCTTGTTGAATTCCCTCTCCTGCNCCNATNTTATCTGATAAAAGTTCTAAAACTTCAGAAATTGCATTTTCTAACCCTCTTCTTCTCCTTCTTTCTAGAATAGGAGGTATTCCTCCACCCATTGTAGCAATAGCGATAATAATCAGTAAAAGTACTGCTGGGTAATCATTAACAATTTCAAGAAAATCTAGAATCAAATTTAAACCCCCGGATCTTTAGTATGAGCTTTCATTCCAATAAATGCCATTCCAACAAGAGTAAGTCCCAGACCAATTCTAACCATATTCATCATTGCAGAGTTTGAAGGCATTGATCCCATAATTGCTCCTGCATCACCCATTAATTGGGGAGCTAATCCTACTAAACCTAGTAAAATAGGTGAAATCATCCCAATAGACAGTAATGATTCTGGTAGGCCTCCTAAGTCTTCAATATATTTCTTCATTTTTTCATTACGTTCTTCTTCTTCTGNTTCAGCTTGCATTTGTAACGTTTTTAGTACATCAGTATTAGATTTTACATTATTATACATTGTTGTTAACAATTTTTTATATCCTTTACTTGAGGCTTTTTTCATTAAATCTCTGAGGGCAATTTCTAATTTCTTNCCCTTTTTTTGTTGTTTAATCATCTTTTGAAAATCTTCACTGATGATTCCATATCCTCCACCTGCAATTGAAAGAATTGCTGCTTCTAAACCAACTCCTGAGGACATCATTATTTCCAAAGCCCTAATTGCATAAAGTAAATCTCTGGATTCTTCTTGTTCCCTCATAACTTAACACATCCTAAACTATGTCTTCAATAAATTCAAATGTAAATTCTTTTGATTCTCCATCAAATTCAAATTTTGAGAATACCACTTTCTTTTCATTTTCTTCATATGGTTCATGTATGTATGGTTGACCGCCTCTAAATATTAATAAAACTTCTTTATATTGATCTAAATCTAAAGTACCTTTAACAGTGTAAACTGCACTTTCTGAACCTTCATCAACTAAATCATCACCTTCTCCTCCGTGAATTATAGTTCTAGTTAATCTTCTAGATATTGCTACTTTCACGCTACAATTACTAAATTGAATCCATTCTCCATTTGCCGGCCGCAGGAAGAAAACTTGATCGCCCATTGTCATCCTCAACACACCACAGCAGAACTGGAACTTGAATGTAATGGGGATTTTTAAGCTAAATTATGATCAAGTGACTAATTTATACCAACCAAATTTAACTTCGAACAATTCACCTTCATCAACCATATTTTCTATGGTTATTTCTGAGATTTCTCTTTCTCCTTTGTTATTTAGACAATGAGTTACAATAGATTCAAAATCAGTTCCATTCGGTGAATTGTTTTGTTGTATATAATCTATAATTATCTTTTTATAATCAATCTCTCCTGATTTTTCAAGGCTTTCTTCGGATTTAACGTCAATTTCTGGTAATTTTGTTTGGGGTGTATCGCCTTCAGCTATTGCTAATGATCTTAAGACATTCAATTTATGATATTCTGAGTCAATTTCTCCATAATGTTGTCTTGAAAGTAATATTCCATCAATTAAGTTTGATGGGATTCCAGCTTTTTTATATGCTGAAAACTCATGTTCTAATTTTGATGACTCTCTGTATGCTTCTATTCTTTTTAACGTAGCATCACTCGCTTCAACTAAGAGATTTGCATATTGTTGAGGGTTTATTATTACAATTTCTTCAGGTCTTAATCCCGTAAAAATAGATCCATCATCACCCTGCCTCATAGATGATTTTGCAACCATCATAATTAATACTGGTTCTTCTTGTTGAAACCTTGCTAGTAATTCATCAGCTTGAATTTGTAATTCATCAGGTTGGAATGTACCAATACTAAAAAAATGTAATCCGGTAGGGTCTCTAATTCTTCCAGTCCAAAAAAGTCCTGAGGAACTTTCTCTTCTTTCCATTAATTCCAATAGACCCATTGCTACTAAACGATTTACTTTAGCGCCAAGTTTTGTAATTATGAAGGCAGGATCAAATTCGCCAGTTCCTTGTTGTTTAAGTGTCGATTCAGAGTATTCTTGTGCTAGAATTCTGATTGCTGGTTGTCTTTTAGCTCTATTAAAATTTGATTGCATCTAAATACCCCATTTTGTTTTAATTTCCATAGCATATGATTTAGGATCTTTTTCTTGTACTTCTAACTGCTCTGCTAAAAACATTGCACCTTGTTGGTCAACAATACTTCTTCCTTTCAAATTTACAGAAGAACCTAGTAATTTTGTCCTTAGTTCTTTAATAAATGCTTCTTTACTGGTTTTATTTAATTCTTCACTTAATTCTTCCATCGATTTTTGAATAAATTTTTCACTAGATTGCCTATTCATTATTATAGAAATACAATTTTCTCCATCGTCCATTATCATTCTAATCCTTAGATCTTTAATTGCATCAGTTCTATCATCATCTTCTTTTAATACTCTTCTATTTTCATCTCTCCAAATTATTCCTGAATCATTTCTAACTGAAATAATGATGCCTTGCGTTTCTATATTTGCTCTAGAACCTCCATTGACTATTTCTTCAGTAGTTACGTGATTAAATTCGTTTGAATCTTCAATTGATTCCCATACCGCTTCTTCATGTATTTCCATTTGCTCAAGGTTATCTATTGTGATATCAGGAATACCTTGCCATGACCTTACTCTCACTTTATCCAAACTAACCCAAACAGGTAAATCTTTTTCCTCTATTCCTAAATCCTGCCAACTTGTCATTCTACATTTTCCGGTGGGATCTATTATTTCTCCAGACCATACAGTTTTCTTCTCACCTTCATTATTTGTAAATTCTCTTTTAACCCAATTTTTAATTTCAATTGTTATATCAATTTCTCTCATTCCATCTCTTAATCCTGCAATATTTTGTTTTGAAGAAGAATTTAAATCATCTAAGGATGGAAATTTAGAATCTCTAAAACTTTCTACTTTAGTATATTGCCCAATACTTAGTTCTGGTGTTTCTCTAAATCTTTTAATCTGAGATTTTTCAATTTTTATTAAATCGCCAACATTATGATTAAAATCAACCCAACTAACAAAGCCTATTTTTCCAGTAGAATCTGCAATTTGTCCTTTTACCATGTCTAAGGTTCCACTTCCATCTTTTCTTTCTATTGTATTTTGATTTTTACTAATTACTCTACCAATTACTGAGACAACACCATCTAAATTATTTATTTCTGAAATATTGATTGGTTCATCCAGTGAAGGTATACTTTCACTACTTTCTTGTAGGACTACGATTCTAGAGCTTTGATTAATATTTAGTGAAAGTTTTCCTTCATATTCATTCACTGAAGCCCCCTCTATTCTAATTATTGAACCCGGTTTCATGGTTTCAGAATGATTTCCCCAATCAGTATACTTCAATCTTTCACGAGAGTTTGATTTACCCCATGGATCTTCTTCAATCATTCCAAAACCCATTTGTCTTTGTTGGCCCCTAATTTCACGAGACCACGGATTGAAACTAATTACTTTAACTTCAATCTCAATATTTTTATCATCACTACTTAAAGAATTAAAACCTTCAATTTTTTTCGACTCTCTAGTAGTATTTTGGGTTACTATTTTTACATCTCCTGATGAAAATTTTCTTAACACGGATCTTAAAGCATCTTTTGGTGGGATTAAGAAATCTCTTTCATATCTTTCAAATTCATTCTTAATGTCCGTTTCAGATGCATCAGGACATTGTTCTAGTACTGTATTTATTGCATTTTTTAATTCTTCATTCATCTATAGTTCCTCCGGTACCATGTGCACATATATCCCACGGCCCGAATTCTTGGAGATGGCATTATGTGCTGGTTGTGTTAGTAAATTCACTTGCTCACCATAACATTCCTCTAATCGGAGGTTCTTGAATTAATTGATTAACTCGTGATGGATGAACGAGCGATATGACCTATGAATAAATTATCATTTATTGAATTGATATTTCCATTAAATTCGATTCCTAATCGCTCTAATCCTTCTTTACTAGGTCTCGGTCTTTCGGTCAATATTGAAGCATTAATTAAATAAATTATTTTTTGTGCTGATTCAGTGAATGATATGGTGGAGATGTTTGGTAATAAATCTAAATTTTCTTGAACGGATGGCAAATATATTAGCCATGCTTGCTCGTCATTTTTATTTAATCCAGCTCTAGAAAAAGCGGTTTTTAATTGATTCGTACCCGAAATTATCCTAATGAATTCAGCATCAGGGTTTTTTGATAATGCGGTATTGTTCATGAAGTTTTGTTCCATTGTATACCATGCATTCCATAAATGATTCTCACTCGCAGCAGAAAATTTTGATATTAATAACCATCTATTATTTGGTCTAATTTTTAGAAAGTTATTAACTAAATCAGGAATTAAGATCTCTTTATTTTCAAATTTTATTCCCCAGCACGGAAACCACGGAGTTGCCTTCTCCATGTGACCTCGTATTATTCATTCATTTTGATGGTTTTCTATTTTTCTTCTGGTAAAGGTTCATCATCAACTCGCTTTTCTTTATAGTCAATTATCTCTGTATCTTTTTTTATTCTCTGAATCAATTTATCTAATAATTTAGGTCCCCAACCAGGTAAAGATAATAATTTGTTTTTATCATTAGAAGTTAATTTTAAAATTTCATTCGGTCTTTGTAATCCTAAATTTACTAAGTCTCTTGCTCTTTTTCTTCCTATGTTTGGTAATGTTACGAGATTTAATAATTCTTTTTTGCAACCATAGCGAATTCTCTTTCTTAAATTTTCAATGAGTTCCATTACAATAGTCTTTGAATCTGAATATGTACCATCAAATTTTTTATCATAAAATAAGATCTGTTTTGCTGAAAAAAGTAACCATTCCGCCAATTCAATTCTTGATCTTAAATCACCAGGCATTACATTATGTCTTTTCTCTAATTCTCTATGTTCAAATTCTTCAATCCAATCGCTGAGTACCATAGTAGATTTTATTCTACTTAGATGAATATCTTCCAATTCTTTATTATTTAGTAACTCGTTATCTATTATTGAAGCTTTTTCAAGTAACTTTTCATATTCAGAATCTTTCCACCAAAAATTCATAAAATCATCAGTGGATGAGATTAGATATAATAATCCCTCTTCAGTAAACGGAATATCCTCATCACTTCTAAAAACTCTACGTACTGCTCTTCTCAAACCATTTCTTAATAATAATCCACTAGTAGGATCAAGATACATTCTATTGACTAATCTTCCAAATTCACTCGCTTCATAAGTCATTACCAATGGTTCTGAAGCTTTAGGTTGAACCGAATTCTCTTCCCAGTTGCTTGCCAAATTAAATCCTAGACTTTTTGGTGCCTTTGAAATCGTTTCAGAATTATTTTCTAATGAAATTCCATCAGAATCTTTTGCGATATTTATCCAGGTTGGAACATCATCATTCCAACTTTCATTTTCGTCAATTGTAATTTCAAGAGGTATTGAATTGTATAATTCATTATTACATCCAAGTCTAGTAATTAATTCATTTTCAGAAAGCCATTGAATCCATTGTTCAATTCTTTCTTCAAGTATTTTTATGGGTTGAGAATAACCTAAAAATGTATTTTTAAAGAATTCACTAATAGAATATCTGGTGTTGATTCTTCCAGCAGATATTATTGCTAAAATGTGTGTTCTTAATGCATTTTCAGAAGCTAATTTCGAAGTAACATCCTCTGGATTTCCATGTATGAAACGTTCAGAGATTTCATCTGCATTTTCATACGACCTTTCTCCTTTACAGTGTAACCATGCTTCTCCAATTGAATCATATCTTGGCCTTCCTGCTCTCCCTAGCATTTGTTGAACTTCCATTACTGAAAGCCAACGTGACATTCCATTTTCATAACGTTTTAAATCTCTGATAATTACTCTTCTTGCAGGTAAATTTACGCCAGATGCTAATGTCGGTGTAGCTACAATGCATAATATAATTTTATTTCTAAAAGCTTCCTCAATAAATTTTCTCTGCTTACTGTTTAATCCTGCATGGTGGAATACAACGCCTCCTAAAATAGTTAATTCTAGCGAATCTGAAATAGAAGAATCATCCCCTAATAATGAAATTTCTTTCTTTAATAATTCAAGTTCATTCAATCTATCATTTTTTTCACGAGTCCATTTTTTAATCACTCTTTCAGAGAGCTTCCTTGCTAAACTTTGTGCAGATCTTCGAGTAGATACAAAAATTAAAGATTGGATATTTTGTTCTAAAGAATCTTCTAGGGCAGCAATCATTGGCTGTGAGGCAGGACCTTTCAACGTTCTAGGCGGTGGTAAATTTGAATTTTCTTTAGATGTAGATATTCTTTTTCTAGGTTCGAGATCTATGTTAGCTAATGTAGATTGTTCTAATGTTACTGGCCTCCATGATGAAACAATTAATTTTGCCCTTAGCCATTTTGCTAAATCTTCAGAGTTTCCAATTGTCGCAGATAATGCAATAATTTGAACATCCGAATCAGAATTCAAAAATCTCGTTAAATTAATTTCCATCGTTGGACCTCTTGAATAATCATGAATTAAATGAACTTCATCAGCAATAATAATACTCAATCCTTCCATTATTTCTGGTTTATTTCTCATTAATGAATCAAATTTTTCACTAGTACAAACAATTATGTCTGCATTTTTAATATTAGTGTTTTCACCCTCTCTATCTCCTAGCGATAAACCAATTTTTAGTCCTAATGCCTCACCAATTTCCGAAAGTTCAGTAAATTTTTCACCAGCTAGAGCTTTTAATGGAACAATGTAAACGGCTTTACTTCCTTTATTTCTAACTAGTAAACTTTGTATGATCCCAATGTAGGCAATTAACGATTTTCCACTAGCAGTTGGAATTGAAATTAAGGTATTCTCTCCATTTATTACAGGGATAATAGCTTTTTTTTGAGGAGGGTATAATTCTTTAATCTGCCATTTTTCTTGAATAAATTTTTTAGCCAAAGTAGGTATTTTCAATTTTGAAATTGAGTTTGAACTACTCGCCATGTATCTGCTCTAATGTCTAAGGCTCAAAAGTACTTGGTTTGCCTCATATATTCCTTAAATCTGTCTAAAACTAACTTGTTGTAATTTAAATTGAAGGGCAAGGGTAATGAGCGGGGACATATTGGTAGTGTTAGGACTGACTATGGATGAAGACACTGAAGCTATGATTTTAGAGAGATTGGCGGTATTCGATGATGAGCCGGATATCAACGACTGGGCAGAGATTTTCTCTGGTGCATTAATGGCATGTATTGGAATTGTATACATGACACATCCAGGCGATTTTATTGATGAAACAGTAATGTTATGGTTATCCGCAGCAATTACTGCAGTAGGTTTAATTTGGGCAGGACATGGATTAAAAGATATGTCTGTAAAAGAAGTTAGAAGAAGTATTGTAATGCTTGAATTATCCAAAGAACGCGAAAAAGGAGTAGATTACGGATTAATTAGAGATGTATTATTACATCCAAATCAATATACAGGTTTCTTGATGGAAATTTATGAATCTGCTTATGAGGACGGAGTTCTTGATAAATCAGAACTTGATGAACTAGAAGCTATCCGTTCAGTTTTAGATTTAACAGATGAACAAGCAGCATCAATCGCATTGAAAGCAGCAATTACTGTAGCACTTAGGGATGGTAAGGTCGAAGAAAGAGAGATTGAACTCATTGAAAATGCTGCAAAAGATGCTGGAATTGACAAATCAGGTTTAAAGAAAATTCATGATGCTCTAGAAGACGGTCATTTAGATGATGATGAGAAAAAGATGCTTGAAGGTTTAATATATGGAAATTCTGAAGAAGAATAATCCTTAAATTTCCCTATCAATTAGTTTGCAATTACACTTTTTGCAAATATATCTACCAGAGGATCTCCTTTGCCTTAAGATTTGAATATCACATTTAGGACAAATCCATCTCCAAGTAGAATTCTTTTGTTGAAGAACTTGCATAAATTTTTGTCCCTGTATTTTTTTTTGTATTATTGTAGGCCAGAGTGATTCTATGTTATAGAATTCTTTGTTATGTCCTAGATATCCTAAACAATGAATAAACTCGTGATAAATTATAATTTCTCTATAAATTTTCCATTCAGGTTCTAGTAATAATGGATGGATATCTACAACTTTAACACAAGATGAATTCGGAATCTCAGATTCCCATTTATTTTTAGGTAGGAATCTTGTAACGCCATGTCGGTATACAGAATTTTTCCTCAAAAGTCCGAATTTAATTTTTTTTAAATCATCTAGGTCTTTTTTAGAAAAAAAATCGATGTATGACATTGTTTTTAAAACTGAATTTATTGATGAATTTAATATATGATTTACATTATTCAAACAGATTCACCTAACTAAACTAATGCCATCTATGGTAAGCGGGATGACCTTCTTTTACAGATACAAATAATCCTTCTCCTTTCGCACATAATTTTTCTCCAGCGTGTAACTCCATAGAAATTAATGCCCTATCTTCAAATAATTCTTCAACTTTAGATGTGATAACTAATAATGCATCTAAAGGAGTCGGTCGTATCAGTTTAACAGAGTAATTAGCAGTGACTGTACATGATGGTTTCTCTTCCTCTCTTTGGTCCATAATTGCAATTGCAGCTGTCCAATTACCGTGGCAATCAAGTAATGTTCCAATAATACCGCCATTAATCATTCCAGGGAATGCTTGATGTTCAGAACTAGTTTCAAATTCAGTTCTTAAACCACCTTCAATTCTATATGAATCTATTTTCAAACCTTTTTCATTAGCAGGTCCACATCCAAAACAAATTGAATTTGGAGCGAATTCTCTTTGGACACCAATCAATTCTGACATATCTTGCGATGTTTTGGTAGGTTTATGAATCAATAGTATAGATTATTTATCATTAATATTAGAAATAGATTAATCAGTCTCCTTCAACAGTATCCCTATGGTGGTAATATAGGAGAAAAGGGGGTCGATACCGGGAAAAAAGTAGATTCTCCCAAAATTAGGATTTCTCATGAAATGCCACCAGATAGGAAGAAAGCGGTAAAAGATGCAATGAAGGCAAAAAAATTATCAAAGCCCGAATGGGATAGAATTAATGAACCATCGGTACATAAATTTAACAGAAAAAAAGTTAATCCTGGTGAGATTCGAACTATTAAACTTAATTTACTAAAGGTGACTATTGGAGATTCTTGGCCTACATCTGTATGTATTTTACATGGAAATCGTCCTGGCCCGATAGTTACAATTATCGGAGCAATTCATGGAGATGAACTAACTGGTCCTAGTGCTTGCGCTCATCTTTTATCTGAGGCATTAACAGCAGATGGTGGCCCTCTGGATCCTAAAAAAATAGCGGGTACGATTCGAATTGTACCTGTAATAAATACTCCAGGATTTAAATCAAATTCTAGATATTTCCCTGATGGAAGAGATTTAAATCGAGAATTTCCTGGAAGGAGGACAGGAAATACAACACAAAGAGTTGCGCATAGAATTTATCATTCATTAATTAAAGATTCAGACTATATTATCGATTTACATTCTGCCGCTAAAGGGAGATCAAATATGCCTCAAGTTCGAGCAGATTTAACTCATCCAGCCTCCCAACATCTTGCTAAATCATTTGGAATTGAAGTTATTTTAGATAGTAAACCTCCAAAAGGTTCTCTTCGTAGAGTGATAAATAATTTAGATATTGGAGCAATTACTTACGAAGGTGGAGGGGCTAGTTCATTAGATCACCAAGCAGTTCAAGTTGCAGTTAATGGTGTATTAAATTCATTAAAAACATTACATGTAATTCCCGGTTCACCCAGTAGACCAAGATTTAGATTACTTGCATCTGGTTCAACTTGGTTGAGGGCTCATGGAGGTGGTTTATTGGATATGCTTGTAGGGCCTGGTTCTATTGTCGAAGAGGGAGATATAGTTGCAACAATTAGTGATCCACAAAGTCCTGGAGAATCTATTGAATTAGAATCTCCACTTACTGGTCTTTTTATTTGTGCAGCGACCCATCCATTTGTAACAGCAGGAACACCAGTCGGACATATTCTCCCTATTACAAAGTCTAAAGAATTAATTTTGAACCAATGTGATGAGCAATCAAGATTAATTGTTAATGGGTCATTGGGCACTCCTGTTTGGCGTGAAGAATCAGATGTTGATGAAATCTCTATTGAGGGAGAATGGTCTGGAGGCAATGTTGATTCTGAGTGGCAAAGAAATTGGGTAAATGAAAGTAATAATTTAGATGAAAATAATATTATCTCGGCTGAAGAAGAAGATTAAGAATTAGTTTGTAAAAAATCTTGAACTACCAGGGTAACTTCTTCATCAGACATTAATTTTCTTTTTGATTTTGCAACTTCAAATAAATGTGCTACCAACTCCTCTTTTGGTTCAAATCCATTATTTTCAAGCCACCATATAATATTTGATCTACCGCTCATATGACCGATTCTAATAATCTGTTGTAATCCAAAATCTTGTGCTGGAACTCCAGAATACACTCTGTCTGCTAACCAATGATCACCTTTTTTCATTGCTTTAATCACTGCTGATGCGTGTACTCCCGTACCCGTTTCGAAAGCATCTTCACCAAATACGGGATAATTTCTCGGTAATGCAACTTCAACATATTCGTGTGCTTTATTCATGTATTCATTTAATAATGTTAAATCATTATCTATTACTCCCATCAAGCTCAGGTTTACAAGTGTTTGATCAAGAGGGGCATTTCCAGCTCTTTCACCTACGCCTAAAGCGGTTCCATGAAGTACATCAGCACCTGCTTCAACTGCGGCTAAATTATTTGCCACTCCTAGGCCTCTATCTTGATGCCCGTGCCAATTAATTTCAATGTCTCTTCTTTTAAATCCAGCATCAGGTATTACTTCATCTTGAATGAAAGTCAATAATTGTCTCGTTCCATTTGGTGTAACATGTCCACACGTGTCACAAACACATAATCTGTCAGCTCCTAATTCAAGTGCTCTGGAGTAAATTTCTTTCACATCCTCTGGTCTACTTCGAGTTGTATCTTCAGTGACAAACATCACAGGAATGTCATTATCTCTAGCATAACCAACAGCTTTGTCCATAGTTGAAATTAATTTTTCCATAGTCCAATTTTCAGCATATTGACGAATAGGGCTAGTTCCTAAAAAAGCACTTGCTTGTATTTGAATTTCATATTTTGCTTGTAAATCAACTAATGGTTCAATATCAGAAATTACAGTTCTTACAGCAGCTCCAGGTCTAATTTTGTAATCGTTTTCTACAATATGGTTCAGCATCGCATCAATATGTTCAACATGGAATGGTCCAGCCCCAGGTAATCCAAGATCTACCTTTTGAATTCCTAATTTCTCCATATATGTTAATAACTCAATTTTTTGTTCGATTGTAGGATTTCTAGCGGACGGTGATTGTAGTCCATCTCTTAATGTTTCATCATCAAACCATACTTTATGCGGGTGTTTTGAATCATCACGATTTAATTCCCAATTAATGATATTCCAGTCGTAAATTAAATTTTGTTCATTCATAAGAGGCACCTCAGGACATTATCTCAGAGAATGTTCTAGTGTTTGAACTTCACTATTCTTCCTCTGAAGAATTAGTAGTGCTTGTTAATTCTTCATCGATTAATTCTGCAGGTATTCTTGCAGCAAAAATTATTTGATCCTCAAATTTAGTTTTACTTCTGTCTCTTAACTCCATAATTTTATTTCCTTTGGTAGATCTATTTTTTGTAAATTTAGTTTCTTCAGCTCTAACTCTAATCATCATACCTTTCGCAGTTAACAAAAATAAATTGTCTTGTACGTTAGGTATTTGCCTAACTGCAACAATTTCGTCACCATTATTTTCATCTAATTTCATCGTAGTGATTCCTTTAGCACCATTTTTTGTTCTTCTGTAGCCATCATTTACAAATCTAGGAGAATCATCTTCATTTAATCTTTGAATACCATTTGCATCTAAATCGGGTATTTTTTCTGCTGTTCCAACTCTAGTCCTTTTGGCTTGACCATATTTAGTGATTGTAATTATTTGGGTTTCATAATTTGAAGTAACAATCATTCCAACAACATGTCCTCCATCTCCACGATCTCCTGTTCTAATTCCCCATACACCTGAAGTGTTACGGCTTGTGGATGAAATTTGTTCACATGAAAAACGAGATGCGAAACCTTTGTTGGAAATTAGTATGATGTCAGAATCAGTAGTTCCTGGACGTACACTTACTAGTTCGTCATTTTCTATTTTGAATTTAATTGCAAATTTGCCATTTTTATTGATTTTTACATATTCGCGTAAATCAGTTTTTTTGATAAGTCCACATTTAGTTGCAAATAGTAAGAAATAGCCAGAGGGAGGTTTCTTTTCTCCTTCCTCTAATTTAACATTTAATGATTTTTCAGTAACTTCCTCGATTAATTCTTTTGATATTGGGAGAATGCTTACAACGTTTTCATCATCCCTAATGCCATCTAATAAATTTCTGATGTGGCTTCCTTTAGCTTGTCTACTGGCTGCTGGTGTTTCCCATGCTTTGAGTCCATAAACACGACCTTTGTCTGTAAAAATCAATAATCTATCTTTACTAAAACAAGTAATAATTGCTTGGGGGCGGTCTTCATCTTTAGTGGTGACCCCTTTCAATCCTTTTCCTCCAGTTCCTTGTGTTCTAAATGTTTCAGTAGGGAGGTGTCTGATGTAATTATTTTCGGATAGAGTAATCACAATCGCTCTTTCTTCAACAAGATCTTCTCGATCCATGGATAATGGCATTGGATCAATGAATGAACGTCTTTCGTCACCATGTTTTTCTAACATTTCTTCTAACTCTTCAAGTAAAATATTAAGTCTACGTAATCTTGAAGATATTATATCTTTTAAGTCCGCAATTGTAATTTGTAATTCGTCAAATTCGTTTTTAACTTTATTAACATCTAATTTACTTAATTGATATAATCTTCTTTCTGCAATGGCTTTTGCTTGAGGTTCAGTAAAATCAAATGCTGCAATTCCTTTGATTATATTTTCATTTCCTTTTAGAACTGATTCAAATTGTTCTCTACTTTCGCTTGCTCTACCTACAGCAATAACGTCATCTATTCGATCTTGTGCCTTAACCAAACCTTCAAGAATATGTGCTCGTGCTTCTGCTTTATCTAATTCAAACTGCGCTCTCCTCTCAATTACTAATTCTCTATGTTCTACGTATGTATGCAACATTTTTGGTAGTGTGAGTAATACAGGTCTACCGTCTAAAATGCCCATCATGTTAGCAGAATATGATTCTTGTAAACGACTTTTCTTGTATAATTGATTTAGAACCGCATGAGGATCTGCATTATTTTTTACTTCAATTACAACTCTGATGCCTTCTTTTGAAGATTCGTCTCGGATATCTCTGATACCAATTACCGTTCCTTTACTTACTAGGTCAGCGATATACACAAGCATATCAGCTTTTTTAACTTGGTAAGGAATTTCGTGGATAATGATTCTTTTACCTTTGTTATCGTCAAAAACATCACATTTCGATCTTATGTGAAATCTTCCTTTTCCAGTTGAATACATATCATAAATCCCTTCAATTCCATGAATTGATGCCCCAGTTGGGAAATCAGGTCCTGTGATATATTGCATATAATTTTCAATTGATATTTCAGGCATGTCTCTGTTGTTGACGCCTTGTTCAATAATTTGATTTACATGATGTTTTACAGCCCCAGTAACTTCGGTTAAATTATGTGGTGGAATCCTTGTGGCCATTCCAACAGCAATCCCATCGCTTCCGTTAAGTAGTAAATTTGGTAATCTTGCAGGTAATACAGTAGGTTCATTTTCTGAATCATCGAAATTTGGTTCAAAATCTACTGTATTTTTTTCAATATCTCCTAACATGTGTTTTGCAATTCTATCAAGTCTACTTTCAGTATAACGCATGGCTGCGGGTGGATCTCCATCAATAGAACCAAAATTTCCTTGACCATCTACTAATGGATATCTCAAGGAGAAATCTTGAGCCATTCTAACCATTGTATCATATATTGATTGATCTCCATGCGGGTGATATTTACCCATTACTTCACCTACCGATCTAGCAGATTTACTGAATTTTTTGTCAGATGTATGCCCTCCTTCGTACATTCCGTAAAGCACTCTTCGGTGTACTGGTTTTAGTCCATCTCTAGCATCAGGTAATGCTCTTCCAATAATTACTGACATTGCATAATTAATGTAAGATGTTTTCATCTCCTTGTTTAGTGGATGATTAAGTATTTTTTCATTTGAACTTGTATTATCTTCAGATGTCAAGATTCGTCACCTCCTTTGCATGTGTTTCAATAAATGACCTTCTGTCCGGAACGTCTTCTCCCATTAATATCTCAAACATTCTGTCAGACTCCTTGGCATCTTGAACAGTAACTTTTAGCATTGTTCGAGATTCAGGATTCATAGTTGTATTCCAAAGTTGTTCAGGATTCATTTCACCAAGACCTTTATATCTTTGAACACCGATTTTAGTATTGGGATTATCCCCTTTAAGTTGTTCAACAATCATATCTCTTTCTTCGTCAGAATAAGCATATTTACTTACTCTCCCTTTACTAAGTTGGTATAGAGGTGGTTGTGCGATATATACGTGCCCTTCTGTGATTGCCGGTTTCATGAATCTCCAAAGGAAAGTGAGCATAAGTGTGCGAATATGGGCTCCATCAATATCTGCATCAGTCATGATAATGATTTTTGAATATCTTAATTTACTGGTGTCAAATGTGCCCTCATCACTACTTCCTTCATTTTCATCCTCACCTTCTGGTGGATTTCCTACTCCTGCTCCGAGGGCTCTAATCATGGTTTGAATCTCATTATTTTGAAATACCTTTACTAAATTTCTCCTTTGTCTTTCAACATTCAAAATTTTACCTCTTAATGGTAAAATAGCTTGAATTCTTCGATCTCTGCCCGTTTTTGCTGAACCACCTGCCGAATCACCTTCAACTAAGTAAATTTCACATTCAGAAGGATCTCTAGACTGACAGTCTGCAAGTTTTCCTGGAAGCCCACCGCCCTCCAAAACTCCTTTTCTTCTAGTTAAATCTCTTGCTTTTCTTGCAGCTTCTCTGGCTTTAGAAGCGAGAAGAGCTTTATCTACAATCAATTTACCAACTGATGGATTTTCTTCAAAGAAATCTCCTAATTTTTCATAAACTACAGTTTCTACAATACTAGTTACTTCACTACTAACCAATTTATCTTTTGTTTGGGATGAAAAAGATGGATCGGGATGTTTAACACTTACAATTGCAGATAATCCTTCTCTAACATCGTCTCCTGTCAAAGAAGTACCTTTCAGAAGATTTCTTTTTTTGGCATAATTGTTAACACATTTTGTCAGTGCACCTCTTAATCCTGACATATGTGTTCCGCCATCTCTATTTCGAATGATATTTGTATAGCAAAGTATGTTTTCACTAAAAGCATCGGACCATTGTAAGGCCAGCTCAATAGATACAGGACCCTTCTCAGTATCTTTTTCTCCACTAATTTGGATTACTTCGTTATGCATTACTTCCCTATTGGAATTTAATTGTCTTACAAATTCACTCAAACCGCCTTCATAATGGTGCTCACTGATATTTTCATCCTCTTCTCTGCTATCTGTAATTATAATTTTTAAACCAGCATTAAGGAATGATGTTTCTTTTAATCTTGTATCTATTTGTTCAAACTCGAATTCAGTAATGTGAGTAAATATACCTAAATCAGGTTTAAATCTTATTTCTGTGCCAGTATCGTTGCATTTCCCAATAACTTTTAGTGGTTCTACTGGAATACCAGCCTGATACTTTTGATAATAAATTTCACCATCTCTGTGGATTGTCATCTCCATCCATTCGGATACCGCATTTACTGCAGAAACACCTACACCGTGTAAACCTCCAGAAACTTTGTATGAACTGTTGTCGAATTTTCCTCCTGCATGTAATTTTGTCATGATAACTTCAGCTGCAGAAATTCCATATTCATCGTGAATACCAACAGGAATTCCTCTTCCAAAGTCTCTTACTGAAAGCGAACCATCGGGGTGTAAGTTGACCATTATTTCTTTAGTGTGCCCTGCAAGGTGTTCATCTACTGAATTATCTACAACTTCCCATATGCAGTGGTGCAAAGCGGTTCCATCGTGTGGATCTCCTAAGTACATCCCTGGTCGTTTTCTTACGGCTTCTAGGCCTTCCAATACTTGAATACTTTCAGCACTATATTCTTCTGTCATAATATCAACCTTTAATTTAATTGTAGAAAATCTTGCTACCCCATCACTCGAACCTAGCGGCTTCTTCGAACATTTACAGAGTATCAAGTTAGGTTTGTAAACTAATCGCCTTTAAGTTTCGATTAAGCTCACAAGTATAGGTAAAAAAAATTCGACAGCATTAAAGTTAACATCAGATACGCCTTGTCGTGAACCGTCCACTGGTATGTGTTTCTATTGAGGGGCACACAGTCAAAGAATGCATCAAGGCAGCGGGTTTAGCAGCTCTAGCAGGTGCAGATATGTTGGAGATTAGGTTCGACTTATTATATTTAGCAAAAGTACACCATAATGATGATTCAGATTCAGAAAATGATCAAAAAGTAAAATTTGAATTAGTACCAAAAGAGGTTTCGGAAGTAGACGTAAAAGATACGATTAAAAAACTCAAAGAAGCTATAGAGCAACCAGTTATTTTTACATGTAGAAGTAAAGAAGAAGGCGGTTTTTTCCCAGGAACTGAGGAAGAAAGAATTGAAATCTTATCTAAGGCGATAGAAAGTAAGGTTAGTTGGATTGATTTAGAACTTAATTTAGATTCAAAAAGTCGTAAAAAATTATTTGAAGATGCTACAAAGTCAAAAACAAAAATCATTTCATCTTTCCATGATATAAATCAAACTCCAGATGCAGATAAGATAGTCTCTCTAGTAGAGGAAAATCATGAATCTGGAGATTTAATAAAATTATGTTTCAAGACAAATGATTATCACGATGGAATAGAAATTGTTACAGCTTGTTGGAATTTAAAGGACAGCCCCCACAAGATTAGTCTGATGGGTTTA
Source organism: Methanobacteriota archaeon (assembly GCA_002696315.1). Classification (GTDB taxonomy): domain Archaea; phylum Thermoplasmatota; class Poseidoniia; order Poseidoniales; family Poseidoniaceae; genus MGIIa-I. The sequence goes on from NZRR01000056.1 coordinate 74,322, forward strand.
GGACCAAGTGGAGATTGGACTAGATTACATGCACCTTTACTTAATCAAGCATTAGTTTATGCTACTCTTGAATCTGATTTTCATTTAGGTAAAAAAGGTCTGATAAATGTTAGAGATTTGACAGATGCTTGGGAAATGCTAGAATATTAATCTAGATTCATTATTCTTCCTTCATTGTTCCGAATGATTTAGATTCCGTTCCTGAAACTTTTGGAATTAATTTCGAGTTTTCAGAGATTAAACCAGCTTTTTGATAACGAACATGTAAGATCGCAGGAATTGCGGCAACGGTTAGAAATAATCCACAACAAGTTAGACTTACGGTCCAATTTGGTAGTGCAAATCGTTCTTCAATCATTACTTGAATGTCAATTTGTACATCATGCCCTGGTGCTCCGGCATCATCATAAATATTATCCCATCCATCAACAATTAAGTAAAATTCTTCCCAACTAGGGCCTCCTTCCTGCCACATTGTATTTGTCACTAAAGACTGATCTAATGCAACTGAAAACTCAAAGTTTGAATCATCATGATATTCATGAACATCTCTAAATGGTTTCCAATATAGACTACCTAAATATGATTGCCATTCTACTGGAATATCATTCTTCCAATCTCTCCATTCCTCGTGTCTTTCTCTGTAATCTCTTTGATATGTTTCCCAGTCATATTCAGTTAGTAGATATACATCAACATTTGAGCTTCCCAAAATAGTTCCATTGTTCAAATGTTGTGCTGTAATACAAAATGTATATTTTTGTCCCGTAGTTAAATTCAGTCTAAGACCACTAACTGAATCATTTAGCATCATTTGGCTAGTACTAAAATCATCATCTTGCGTTAATGTTCCTAGTGGTGATTGGGGAATATATTGCATAGACATATCCTGCATGTCTTCGGTTCCCTCATCGACAAATTGTTCTTTTTCCCCATACCAGTTATAGTCTTGAATTGAAATATTTGCGGCTTCTATACCCCATATAGGTTCTCTATTTGAGGAACTACAAGAAGCAGCAGAAACAGGCTGAATTAGATTGTTTGATTGTGTTATTGTTGAAATAAAAAAAGGTAATAAAAAAATCAAAACTAAGTAAATAGAGATTCTTCGAATCCATGACATTTTCTTCACTTACCTCTAACGGGGCGAATATAACCAGAACTAGAATTTCTTCTTTCTTCTTTATCTAAAACATTTGGTTTTGGAGGCGGAGTATGATTGTCCATTCCCATAACTCCTCCTTTAACTTCCACTGTATCTACTTCGTATGTTTCTGAAGCCTCTTCTGCATTTTCTTCAAGTTCATTAGGTTGCCTCATCGCAAAATATCCTAAGAGTAATACAGCAATAATCGTACCAATAAATATTACACTATTACTTCCAATATCTGAACTAAAGTAGCTATTTGGATCAGCCCAATCAAATTCTTCTTGCTCTTCATCTGATTGCTTTTGTAGAATTTTTATCGGTATATATTCAATTGAACAATGGTTTATACCATCACAAATTTTCAAAGTAATCACTGTGTTTCCTGTATTGTTCCAAGAATATTCTAATGATTGAGCAATAATATAATCATTTGAATTATCTCCATCCATTGCTGTAGAAATTCCAGTTTCTTCATATCTAGAATCTAAATCCCAGTAATATTTTATTTCTGAATTTACATCTTCTTCACAATCATTTTCTGAAATTCCATCATCATCATTATCTATGCTTGGATTAAGATCTCTACAAGCGATAATTCCGTTTGTCAGTTCTAAATCATCTGCAGAAGCTGTTACTCTAATGTTGGTTTGTTCTACTATCTGTTCAATCCCACTAGATATACTCAGACTATTGAAAATAGGTGCTTCATTAATTCTAACTTTAAATTGAATTTGACTTGTATCTCCAGTTCCGTAGCCATCTCTCACAGTTAGAGTAACCGTATATACTCCTGGAATGTCGTAAGAATGCCATGGACTTGCTTCATTACTAATAGGTCCCGCATCACCAAAGTCCCAAGAATATTCTACAATGCCATTCCAATCATTTTGGCTTTGGTCAGGGTTAGTAAAACCATCAAATCTGAAATCACCATCTCTAGTACCACTAGAATCAAAGAATAATAGTGTACCAGGTGCTGCAAAAATCTCTCCTTCGCTAGTAAATGTAGAAGTATATGTGAAAATACTATCATTACCTCTTGGAGTATTCTCATTAACGATTTCACCATTTAACCACGCATCTAATATTTTTGCATTAATTATTGGGGCTGGGTTTGCGATTCTAATTATTCTCTCTAAACTTAAAGAATTTAATCCTAGAGAGTCAGTAATTATTAATGTAACACTATAATCTCCAGGTTCATCAAATTGATATCCAATTGGTTCATTTGATGAAATATTAATTGAAAATCCATCAGAAAATATCCATTGGGCCATTAAGATATCTGAACTATCTGGATCGTAGCTAGAACCTGAATCAAAAGTATAATTTCTTCCAGCAACTGCATCTTCTGTTACTAAATTAAGAGGATTACCCAAATTATCGTATACATTTAGTACTGGTACTGGCCTTTGATTATTTACGGTAACAACAAATATTGCAATTGATTGATTTCCATCATCATCGGTAGCGGTAATTGTGATGTTGTAATTTCCGGGAAATTTCCAAGCTGGAGTGGGGTTTGTGTCAGAAGATGTGATTGGTTCTAGAAAAGAACTATCAAAAATGACTCCGCTACCATCTAAGTTGACTTCTCCTTCAAATTCCCAGATTATTTCTGTGATTGTACCATCGTCATCCACAAAAACTTCTGGTAACGTAATTGGAACAAGAGTTTCTGTTACGAAGTCACCTGTAAATACTTGTCTTGGAATACGATTCATTACTAATATTTCTAATTCTAGGAAAGCAACGTTTGTTCCATCACTAATACTTAGATTTAAAATTGAAGATCTGCCATCTGCTTCGCCTTCAACCCATGCATGGACAACTTCATACATCCCAACTCCCGACTCAACATTACCATCACCAAATGACCATGTGAATTCTAGTAAATCAATTGGAACATTGTCACTAGCTCTATACGCACTAAATTCAGTTGCTTGGTCGGTATCTAAACACCAATCAGCAGGACACCAATCTGGTTTTTGACTCAAAGATTGGCCATTTATTCTAACTTCAATTACTGGAGTAGACTCATCAGTTATGTTCATACTCCAATTAAGGGTGTCACTCCACCCTCCTCCTATATCTTGAACTTTTAATGTGACTGGGAAAATCCCTACTGATGTATACGCTCTTCTAGGATTTTTGAGAGTAGATGTGCTTCCATCTCCAAAACTCCATTCATAAGCCACAGGAGCATCACTGTTGGGTAAACTTTCATTATCTGTTGATAATCCCCATTTATCTTCTCCAGATGCTGAAAATTGAATTTGATCCCATGTTTCAGCATCAAAAGTATTGATTGAACCAATTGCTTCAGGCTTCATATTTTCTAAAAAGAGATTAGGTAAAACTTGTGTGTCAATTACTGAACCTGTTAATTCAACTAATCTTGTGACTATTGTGTAGGAATCAGTTAATTGAGGGGTAAACCATGAACTAAAAGTTACTGGTTGACCACCTCCAGCATTAACTCTAGATGTGGTAGAATCTACTAAATTATTAGACGAATCATATACTTCAAGTAAAACATCAACTTTTTCCGAGTATGCTTGAGATGTTACGTAAGTGTCAACTTGAATTGTGTCAAATCCTCCGTCTCCGTCTCTATCTGTATAGTTAAGTAACGGTGATGGGTTTAATGTTGGAGGTCCTGTAATTACATTTGCATCTATACTTACTGATGATGTAGGGTATGATGTAAAACCAGGAGGTAATGTTCCGTAACAATCTTCGTAATTACAATCACTCGGAGTGGATTCAAACCATGTAATTGCATAAACTTCATCAGTACCATTTCCAAATCCAGGTACTAGTCCTGTAGCTTGACCATAATCTGGGTTTCCATCACCATTTCCATCTGGTCCAGGTAAGAAATCGAGGGGAGAGGTAGTAACAATTCCATTAGTATCAATTGCCGCCAAAACCCCATCAAATTGTGTTAATTCCGAGGTTAGCCTAAGATTAAGTTTACCTGCATTTCCATCTGCAACCATCTTGAAAATTGCTAACCCCCATCCTTCTATAACAACACTCGGACTTGTCCAAGGTTGTGACCAAGTTGTGTGAGTTTCTGAAGGTTGAACTCTACAAACAGAACTAGAACCTCCACATGTAGGTGTCATATCAATACTATCAAATCCATATGGTGCTTGATCCGAGTCTAGCGCTGCTGCAACGGAGAAATTGGCCATCGCATCAGAGAAGGTGTTACCAATTGGTGAAGAAACTCCACCTGGTGGATTTGCTAATAAATTCGAGACTCCAAACCCACCACTGGCTTGGTCTGAAACAAGTTGTGCCATAGCATTAGGACCACCTAGCATGTCGTGAAGATATAGCATGAAGAGCATTCCAGCACCATAATCTGAAGTGTCTTCTTTTTGATCCCACCAACGAATGCTAACATCTGGACGACTTGTCCATGCGTTAATGTGTCCTCTAAGGGAATTATCCATTCCAAAGCAAAAGAATGCGGCCATGTCTGCATTTCCTTCATCTACCCACAGATATTCACTAGGATCTGCGTGATTATGTAGTAGATGTTGGAACTCATGTGCAAGAATTACCTTTCCAAATGAACCGCTAGTGTCAGAAGAGTCCACAAAAATTGATTCTTGGCTATTTGCGATTCCTGGGGAGAAATAACCTCCAATTCCTCCTCCTCCGTCTATATCATAAATTACAATTTGAACTTGACAATTACCATCTCTGTCAGGCATTGAACCCGAAAGAAATAGATTTGTTACAGTTGGAAAAACTGTAGTTTCCCAATCAGTAGCAAAACTATTCAATGTTGCAACATTGACATTACTACTAGTTCCAACTAAGAAAGCAGCATTCGCTGTTACCTTTTCCGCTACAACATCAATTGAACCTCCAGAGATTGAAACTGTACCCGATTCACCTTCTGTCCAATCGTCTCCAGGGCTGGGTGAGCAACCTGGGTGAGCTCTTCCTGAGGTTTCTGTTTGAATCGCATTAGATACAGTCTGTTGAGAGTCAAAGGGCCTTCCTGCTTCTGAATATTTTGCTTTCATCCATCTAGATGCAGAATATACAGGTAATTCTTCAGAAAATAAATATTGTCGACCATCGATTTCAGGAATAAAATTATTCAAGTCACCTACTACATATGGTTCATTGATTGGATTAATTTCTTCATTATTTTCATCAGAGTTAGCAGAAACTAATGGAGAGAAACTAGCACCTAAAAACATGAATAACATTACTATAATTAGTTTAGCAGAGTAATTATTTTCGCGGTTCGACATCGAAGACACCTGATAATCTCGATTAGAGATGACGTTCTGTTATCGAGGACGTATATAAGCCGCGTTGGAACATGTATCAGACATGCAAAGATGGCATGTTCCAAATAGCATGGCAATCATTATTCTAATTTTTTCAATTATTTGCTTAAATACAACTACGGCATCTATTGAAAATCCAGATACAATACAGTATTTAGAAGTTGTAATCGAAGAAACAAAAGATCATAATGTAAGTTCTTGGACTCAAGGATTATTAATTCATGAGGGTTATTTTTATGAAAGTACCGGAAAAAGAGGAGAATCATCATTACAACAAATTAACATTAGTACTGGAATTACGGAAAAGATATTTTTTCATAATGAATCAATTTTTGCAGAAGGGCTGACATTATTCAATGATACATTAATTCAATTAACTTATGTTTCAAATGTTGCATTTGTATTTGATTTAGAATCTTTTGATTTGATTAGAACATATGATTATTCTGGAGAAGGATGGGGAATCTGTACAATGTCAGAATTCTTTGTAATGAGCGACGGAAGTAGTCAATTAACACTTAGAGATTTAGAAACATTTCAATCAATTGGTACTGTTAATGTGACTAAAAATGGTGTGCCTTTGAGTTATTTAAATGAATTAGAATGTATCGGAGATATGGTTTATTCTAATGTTTGGTTGACCGATGAAATTGTGGTTATTGATATAGAAACTGGAGTTGTTAATTCTTCTATCAATGCTAGTGGAATTTTAAGTGATATAGAATACGAAAATGCTGATGTATTAAACGGAATTGCATATGATGAAAATAATTCAGAGTTTTGGATAACAGGGAAGTATTGGCCTCATATATTCCAAATCACATTAGAAGAACGTGAAATATTTATAGAATCGGATTCAATTAATAATACGGATAGTGAAAATGATACTAATATTAATCAACGTTATGTTGATTCAAATTCATTTGTTATTTCAATTATGATTTTATTGATGGTCGGAATCATAATTTGGACTATTGACCTCAAAATAAGAGATAATTCAGAAAAAACTCAAGTCCAAGAGCTTAGTGGGGAGTATTATGGATGAGGAAAGAGAACGTAAATTAGCATCATTGCGTAACAGAGTACGTTCACAATTAAAATCCGATAATCCTAGTGATGATGGAGAAAGTATAGGCCTTCTAGAGAAGGCTACTTCAAAGATTTCACAAAACAGCGAAGATGAAGTACCTGAAACAGATGAAGAGTCATTAACAATTTCACTGAGTAGAATTGAACAAGAATTTCAAAGATTTGCGTCATCAAATAAAGAAAATGAAAATTTAAGGAATTTTGCAGCATTTTGTATTCTTGCAGGTGCTATTTTAGGATTGTTAAGCGGATTAATGCAACTTACAGGAAATCCCGCAGAATTAGTTGAAAACTCTCAATTTTTTGCAACTGATGATGAAGTAGATGTTTCTGGAATTGTATTGTTTGAAGATGGATCTGAATTTGATGGAATGGTAATAGAGATTTTTGATATTAACTCTGGCAAAAATTATGGAACTCAGGTTACTGGAGAAGATGGATTTTTCGTTTTCAAAGATATACCTCAAAGACCAATGAGGATGGAATTTTCTGAAGAAGGATTTACGTCTGTTCATGTGATATTTATTCCAGATAAAGCTACATTACATTACATTACAATGCATCAGGGGGATGATTTGACCGAACTTGGAAATATAAATGAAAGTGAATTAAATCAAGTAGTTTTAGTTGGAACGATTGTTGGTATATTTTCTGTTTTGTTCGCACTATTAGGAATTCATGCTTATTTTGAAGTAAAAAGAGCTAAGCATTACCGAAGGACATTGTATTTTGCTGGATTATCAATGTTTAGTAGAGGATTGATTATTGTAGGGCCTGCATTGACATTAATTGGAATGGGTTTTCTTACTTTAGCTAAATTTCAGTTTGCAGATCAAAATTTAGAATAATAGTTGGTTGTATTATGTATTTGATTACGGTAGAAGGTGGGGACGGTTCAGGCAAAGGAGAAGCAGTTAGAATTTTACGAAGAATCGCATCAGATGAATTTGCATTTAGTGGAGTTCATCTTACACATGAACCTCGAAGACACTCTAAATTAGGTGTTTTAGCAATAAATGCGGTTAGGGTTGGAGATCATACTCCTATGGAAGAGGCAGGATTATTTGCTGCAGACAGAATTGATCATTCTCGTAGTTGGATAGAACCGCTATTAATTGAAGGGGGTTTGGTAATTAGTGATAGAAATATTCATTCATCTCTAGTTTATCAAGGAGTAGTTGGAGAGCTAGGTTTAGAGACAGTTGCAAAAATGAATTCTGCTGCATTAATTCCAGATTTAGTAATTTGGATAGATTGTGATCCTGAACGTGCTATGCGGAGAATAAATTCTGGAACATTACGTAGTATTTCTTTGAATAAGACTGAGTATTTTGAGACAAGTGAAATACAGAAAAAGATTAGAAAAGGGTTTAGTGACTTGTTATCTGGCGAAATTAAAGTTCCTTCACCTTTCGATTCAAGCCCAATTGTTGGGCCAATAAAAAATGAAGATTCGCTTGATGAATTGGAAATTGAACTAAAAAAGGTATTAAGGACCTTTATCCAATCTAGACCACAGCCTTTGAATACAGATCCTAGTTTAGTTGATTTGAAATCACTAAAGAGATTAATTGAAGTTGTAAAGTCACAAAGGACATTACCTGGTTTTGAGCAACCAGATCATGTGACTTCTGAGAGTTTTTTAGAGAATTTGAGTCCTGCAGAATGGTTTAAAAAAGCCGAACAACATTGGAATTCTGAATCTGCAAAATCTCAAAATGTCGCTTCAACTCCAGTAAATTTTTCAATAGCCTCTATTGTTGGCACGCTTTCATTAATTGGAACAACAGATGTAGCAAGAATGCGAAGGAGGATGGGACCAGTACGTTTTGTTACAGCAAGGCATTCTCGTAGAATTTTAAAATGGTTAGAGGAAAATAAATGGGTAAATAGACAACAATTACATGTCCCTTTCCACGAGGGAGCAAGTTTTCGTTTAAGGGCCGAATGGATTGGATTTGGTAAAGTAATGATGGCATTATTACCCTTGATTCAATCCTTAAACACTTGGAGAAGAAAAAATAAGACTTCTGATTGGTCAGAAGCAATGAGCGATTTAGTCAAATATGCAGATATTGATGAGAACTTTTCAAATGCAATAGATTCTGTTTTTGACAGATTGAAATTATTAGGCACTGGTGTTCCTGGTAACAAAATTCCAGATGATTATTCATCGCTTGTATCTTGGTGGAATTCTTCAGGTGGCTGAACAAATCTTGCATTTGCAGGTAATAGTACTTGACTCTCACTGTTAAATTTAGATGGCTTTGCACTTAAAGAAGCACAAAAAAACCACATGAATCCCATTCCAAATAGAGCCCCAGTAATTATTCTTCTTAAGGTATCAGATTCATAATCACTTATTGCTTGAATCCCTCCATCAAGTAATATTGGTAATATGGATAAACCACCAATTCCCCAAAACAAAAAATTCCTCTGGTTTTTTTCATAAATTGAGTCTAGCATCTTGTCTGGAAAAATACTGAACATTGAGTCTTTAATCGTCCATCTATTATGCCCAAATCTTGTCCAAATTAATCCAATTATGAAAATCCCTAAAAAAATTCCAAGATCTCTTGTACATACAGGCATCTGATTTCCATTTATTTCCCAACTTCTTTCACTTTTTTGATGACAATTTAGGTCTCCAAATGCATAAATCATTGCAGCATAAGGATTTAATTCACTCCAAGAAAAATAACCATATTCCTCTTGATTATGACCTATTCCTCCAAGGTCAGTAGTTTGTTGGTTTCCCCATGAGAAAGAACCATCTACTGACATATAATCTAGTGCGTTGGCTCTTCCAGATAACTTAGGAACAGATCCATTTTCCAAGGTTAAGGGTGCTAGAAACATTGAAAAAAATATAAATCCACTGATGTATGTCACCCAAAGCCCAATTTTACGCTCTCTTTTTCTGTCATCTAGTCCATTTTTCAGCATGAATGTTCTAAATCAAAATAGAGTATAGTAGTTTGCATTCTTTCTCATTAATGCGATAGTCGATATATGTATAATCTCTAAGGTCTAATTGTGAGAGATAATAATTTCCAGTCTGATGATTTGATTTCTGAAGGTGAAGTAAGGGGTTGGGTACGTAGAAAAATGGGTTGGAAAGAAGCATTCCAAACAGGACTTGTGTTAGGGGTGGTTGGTTTCGTATTTACATTTATTTTGCATCTTTATTATATCGCATTAAATCCAGATTTAATTTTAAGAGGTTTCAAGGTAGCATTTGGGTCTTCTTTATTTCTTACATTTTCAGGTACAATTTGTTTTAAGTTAGTTGGTAAAAAAGTTTGGGAAGGACATCAAGGATTAGATCCAATTGATGTTTTGAAAAATGTATTATCACCTATAGAAAAAATGGCAGATAATTTACTTTGGAGTCCCGTAAGAACTTGGAAAATAAAAACACATGTTCGTAGTGAAGGAATTGGTACAACTGTAGATTTGCATGATCTAGATGTCAAAACAGGTAAAGCTGTAGTTGAGGTATTGATTGCTGTACGGAATAAAGTAGGACGAATTAGATTAGTAACGGGTAGGGGAAAACATTCTTCAAAAGAAGCTAAAATGAGACCAGCAATTTTAGAAATGTTAAGAAAAAGACAATTAGAACATAATTGGAATATGCAGATTGGACAAGGAAGCGTTACTCTAAGACCTAGAAAAAATAAAATATCTAATGGAATGATGTTTCTTAAATTCTTATTATTTGCCATACCTCTTAGTATTGGTGGTTTTTTTGGTTTTTCTGCGATTGGTAATGGTGATGAAATTTCTCAAGTGGTGGGCCTAGTTTCTGGGGCATTTTTAGCAGCAATACTTGCATCTTACAATGAATGATTACTTTTACTATGGCTTGAAAGATTGACAATTCTATCCGAAAAAAGTTCAGCCTCCTCTTTGTTATGAGTGACTAAAATACTAGGACATTTACGTTTTTTTAACACATCTCTTACATCTGAAATTAATTTTTTTGATAATTCAGAATCTATTGCACTGAATGGTTCATCTAAAAGTAACACTTTTGGATTTGCCAATAGTGCCCTAGCAAGAGCAATTCTTTGACCTTCGCCTCCAGATAATTTATCTATTGCTCGAGATCCAAAACCAGAAAGACTAACTTCTTCTAATGCTTTATCATGTCCAAATTTAGACGCTAGTGATAGATTTCCAGATACAGATAAATGGGGGTAAAGAACAGGTTTTTGAAATATCATTCCAATCCCTCTTTCTTCTGCACGAGTATCTGTGATATCTATTCCACCTAATTTTATTGTGCCAGAGTCCAAGGTCTCTAGACCGCAAATACATCTTAACAGTGTAGTCTTTCCACAACCAGAGGGTCCAACTATTGCTATAATTTCTCCAGATTTTAAATTTAGATTCAAATCTTTGAATAAATTTTTTTCAAATGATTTTGATAATCCTTCACATTCAAGCATCAGAACATTCCTCCGTCTCTATTTGTTCGGAATCGTTCAGCGAAAATAAATAATGCCATTGTAATTAACATTAGAACTGTAGCTACTGCATTAGATGCTGGAGAAGTTAATGGGTCCTTCATTGGCTTAGCTCTCCAAGAATCAATTAATAGGGGGAGTGTCGTCCAATCAGAATTTCTAGCTACAATAAATGATGCTCCAAATTCTCCTAGTGACATAGCTAGAGTAAATATTGTAGCTATGATGATTGAACCTTTTATCAGTGGAAGTTTTATTTTAAAGAATCTTTTGAATTTTTTGATGCCTAATACACGTGCGTTTTCATCATACTTATCATCTAATGAGCGAATAGTTGGTAAAATTATTCTAACTACAAAGGGAGTAGTAAGCATGATGTGTGCTAAAGAGGGAAGTGGCCAGAAATTATACGCAGATGAAACATCCAGTTTGATAATGCCTAGTAGAACGCCTAATCCAATCATAGCAGCACTTAATGCGAATGGTAGCATAGTGAAAATATCTAGAACTCTAGCCATTCGTTTATTTTTATTTTCTAGGTCGTGAATTGTTGATGCTAGTAAGTATCCTAACGGTAGTGCGACAAATAGTGTGATTATTGCATATCCTAATGAATTGAGCATTGCATCAATCAATGGTGGAAATGAATATGATCCTTCAAATGCTAAATACCATCCTTCTAAACCCCATCTAAATCTAATTTCATCATCTATTGACTCACGAATTCTAAACGAACCAATTCCTACAGAAATCAAAGGTAATAAAGCAAATCCTATCGCAGGAATAAGAATTAACCATCCACGTGAATTTTTCTTTTGTGAATGTAGTGGACTTGATTGAGGTAACTTAGCTTGTCTTTTTCTTTGAATGACAGAGGTAATCCATAATGAAAATAGAAGTATTGAAAATTGTATTACAGATGCACCCATTACAATTTTTGATGTAGATTCCATATATCCTTTTATGCCAGCAGATGAAGATACGTCTGCCATCATGCTTTCAAGAGTATTATTTCCCACAGTAATCCATCGAACTAATGCAAATGAGGTGAATGAGAACACGAATGTCATACATGCTGCAGCTATTATTGAAGGTGTTAACAGTGGTAACCAAAGATTTCTTAATCTTGAAAATCTACTTTGGCCATTAGGCAAAAGTCGTAATTGTTCTTCAAGTTCTGGATCTAATGTTGAAAGGACTGGTTCACAGAAACGAATAACTAATGCCATATTGAACCATGCATGTGAGACTATTAAGGTCCACCACCAAGTTGATTCATTAGTCCTTAAATTAAGCCCTTGGTGGCCAACAATTGTTAGAATCCCCATAGCTGCAATTATTGATGGGATGACGAAAGGCATTGTCAAAATAGTTCTGATAAAAGACTCGAAAGGCCATTTGTACCTTCCAAGTGTCCAAGCAATAGGGATTCCTATTAAAAGAGTAAAAACAGTTGAAAAAATGGCTTGAATAACTGTGAATTCAATAACTCCTTGAGAGATATAATTATTGTTTAGGGAATCAATCCATTCAAATGGACTAAAACCAGTAACCCAAACCAATCTTTGTAGTGCCAAATACAGCGGTAGAAGAATAATTGTTGCATATAGAGTTACAGCAAGTATGCTAGTAACTTTACGCAATTTAGTCACCTGATGTCATGGCATTATTCCATTTTTGAAGCCATAATTCCATATTTTCTGCTATTTCTAACATTGAAATTTGTGCAGAGTCTTGAGGTATTGTTGAGTGATATAGATATCCTTTTTCTTCAGGCAAATCTTGCCCCTCAAGTACTGAGTACATTGAATTTTGAATTGGCATTTCAGAATTTACTTCCTCACTCAAAAGATATTCAATAAATAGTGAAGAAGCTATATTATTTCCTCCAGCTACTGATGAAGCATATTCAACCTGGAAGAATGAAGAACCAGGAATATCCAAAGTTGCAGATTTTGTCCAGTTATCATTGAACCAGGATTCAACTCCAGGCGAATGGCAATATGAGACTGTAACATGAGCGTCACCAATATATCCTTCAGTCCATTCTCCATATCCTCCTGTGTAATGGGTTTCATATGCTTCTGACCACCCTGATGTGATGATTACATCATTTTCTTCCATTGCACTCCACCATTGTTCCCAGCCCATAGATGAATTATTATTTCCTGAGTTTGAAAAATAATCAATAGTTGCTAACATGAATGCTCTTCCAGGGCTACTAGATACTGGAGAGGGTATGGCTACTTTTCCACGCCATTTTTCTTCTGTAAGATTCCATAAATTAGTAGGAATAGTCATGTTTAATCCATCTACGATATTAGAATCATAGTTTAAACATACATGGCCCATATCGAAGGGTACTGCTAATGGACCATCATATGGTGTGAGTGCTTTTTGTGATATATTCTCTAAATTTTCAGCAATGTGTTCGATTAATATTCCTTGCTCAATTGCAATTTGCAGGTATGTATTATCCAGCCCAATTGCTAAATCAATAGCATTATTTCCTTTGTTTTGGATAAGAAAATCTAGAACTGAACCTGAATCGCCGAGTTTAGTCATTGTGACTTTAATTCCAGTTTGATTTTCAAAATTTTCAATCATTTCATCTGTTAATGCATATACGTCATAAGTCGCTATATTTAATTCAAAATCATGTTCTTGATCTGATTCTTGTTCTGAACTAAAACACCCAGAAAAAGACATGCTAATAAGTAATAAAATTACAATTAATTCATTCGTTCTTTTTTTTATCGCTCTGTTAATTTTTTTATTCATTTTTCTTCCTCCGCTGGCATTATCCAGTTCAGGTCAATGGGTCGTTACTAAATAACCTCTCAGCAAAAGCTCCCCAGTAAACATTCCTAGATAATCAAATTAATTTAATATTTCTAATTTAATTAATCCATAAATGAATATGTCCATTTTTGTGGTATTTCTATAGCTCTTTTTACCGAACGCGGCGAAATCCAACGAAGTAAATTAAGAGGCCCTCCTGCTTTATCATTAGTTCCTGATGCTCTAGCACCTCCAAACGGTTGTTGGGCAACAGCAGCACCAGTTGGCTTATCGTTGATGTAGAAATTACCAGCTGTAAATCTTAGTGCATTAAATGCGGTTTGAATATCCTCTTCATTATTTGCGAATATAGAACCAGTTAATGCATAGGGTGATGATTTATCACATAATTTCAAAATATTTTGAAATTTATCATCATCATAAATATAAATTGTTAAAACAGGACCGAATATTTCCTCGACCATAGTTTCTGATTTAGGGTCGGATGAAAGTATGATTGTTGGTTCAATAAACCAGCCCTTGCTATCATCACAGTTCCCTCCGATGATAATTTCACAATTTGGATTATCTCGAGCTCTTTCAATATATCCTTTAATTTTGTTAAATGCTCTTTGATCAATTACTGCAGTCATGAAATTTGAAAAATCTTTAGCATCACCTATTTTAATTTTTGAAATCTCAGAACATAACTCTTCCGAGATAGAATTCCATACGCTTGTTGGAATATATGATCTACTTGCAGCTGAACATTTTTGACCTTGATATTCAAATGCTCCTCTAATTAATGCAACAATTAATCCTTTTTCATCACAATTTGGATGGGCAACAATAAAATCTTTCCCGCCGGTTTCACCAACAATTCTTGGATATCCCTTTAGATTAGGTAATTCTTCAGCAATTCTTTGCCATAAACCTTGAAATACTGAAGTTGAGCCTGTAAAGTGAACTCCCGCAAAGTCTGGATTCGAAAGAGCGATATCCGTAATTTCTGCTCCAGAACCTGGTACAAAATTTATCACCCCAGCAGGTAATCCTGCTTCCATCATTAATTGCATAAGTAAGTAATTTGAGTAATATGAATTTCTACTTGGTTTCCATACTGCAGTACAACCAACTAATGCAGGAGCACTAGGGAGGTTTGCAGCAATACTTGAGAAATTGAAAGGAGTGATGGCTAGAATAAAGCCTTCTAAAGGTCTTATTTCAGTTGTATTTTCAACTCCTTTTGGTGAGACCAATGGTTGTAAATAATCATGGAAACCTCTGGCATAGTGGGAATTAAACCTCCAAAAGTCAATTAATTCGCATGCAGAATCAATTTCTGCTTGAAAACATGTTTTACTTTGGTTTAACATAGTTGCAGCATTGATTTTCATTCTCCATTCACCGGAAAGCATATCAGCACATTTTTCAAAAATAGCACATCTTGCTTCAAGTCCAATATTTATCCATTCTTCTTGAGCATCTACAGCAGCTATACATGCAGCTTCCATTTCTGCCTTCCCTGCTAGATGTACATTTGCTAGAATATGTCCATGGTTATGAGGGACTACTTGAGTTACAGTATTGCCTGTGAAAATTTCTTGACCATTAATTATGCAAGGAATCTCAATTATAGAATTCATTTGATTATCCAATTCTGTTTGTAATTCTTCTCTTTCTGGTGATCCAGGTGCGTATCCTAAAACAGGTTCGTTTGCGGGATGTTCAGATGACATAATGGTTGCTTATTCGATACATCCTTTGATTGTTACGTGCCACATTATTGAAGAAGTAGATGCATTTAGTACTATTTATGCCAATAGCGGTAGTTACAGGAGCTAATAGAGGAATAGGTGCTGAATGGGTTAACCAGCTTTTAGAAAAGGGTTGGACCGTTTATGCAGGATACAGGAAAAATTTAGATAAATTAGAACATGTTTCAGAATCTAACTTATTTATTCATCAGTTAGACGTTCAATCTAATCAATCAGTAGTTAATTTTTGTAATCAAGTAGAAGGACCTATAGATTTGTTAGTAAATAACGCTGGAGTAGGGGATGGAAGATGGCAAAAATTAGAGGATATTGATGATAAATGGTCTTTGGATGTATTGGATATAAATGCAATCGGGCCAGTAAGAATGGTTCAAGCTTTATACGGAAAAATGTCTCATGATAAACTTACTAAAGTTGCAATGATTAGTAGTTTAATGGGTTCGATAGATGATTGTAAATCTGGACGTTCATATGCTTACAGGGCTTCAAAATCTGCTCTAAATATGTTTACAATGGCTATGAAAAATGAAGCTAAAGAGAATAATATTACATTTGCAATACTTCACCCAGGTTGGGTAAAAACGGATATGGGTGGATCTTTGGCTCCAGTAACTATGTCTGAAAGTGTTGATGGAATGATGAAGGTTTTAGAATCCCAAACCTTAGAAAATTCTGGACGTTTTATTCAATTTGACGGTGAAAAATTACCTTGGTAAAATTAAGTGATATTTTACACGAGTTTAAATGCTACCTTGATTTCATAATATTAGTTCCTTGTTGGGGGGTAGGATTTAGTCACCCGTTTTTTCTTGTATTGTCGCCCCCCAACACCCAAAATTCAGTTAGTTATACTTTCATTTTTAGAATATCGACTAACAAAATCCCAAATAATTTGATGTGTATCAAAAGTTCCTTGAGTTCCCCAACAACTCCATACAAAATTGTATGATATATCGTCACAGATGTCGTTTACATACAGATTATGTCCTCCTGCAAATGAAGTGAATAATGCCACCTCAGTATTATTTCCACAAGAAGTAAAACGCTGAATACTGTATACTGCATTTGGTTCATTAGAATCAATAATTGGTCCATCACAGTTGTTGAATGCTGCCCAATCATATAGATTCTCTACTGCTCCATTTTGTATTGCCTCTATGGTTCGAGCATCTTCTTCAAAAAATGTAAGACGTCCAGAATTCGTATATTGGGCAATTTCATCTAGTACACCGTGCATTTCCATAATGGGAATTGGAGAATATTGGGAATCATCAGTGAATCCGAGATAGCCAGAAGTGCATGCAACTGCGGCAATCAAATGACTAGCCTCCAAGGCCATTCTTTGAGACATTTGACATCCATTTGACCAACCTGTGAAGTATATTCGATTTTCATCCACGGGATATTCTTCGGTAATATTGTTGATCAATTTGATTAGGAATCCTGAATCATTGATATCTAGTGCCTTTGCATCTCCACAGCAAACTCCTGAATTCCATGATTCTTCATTTTCTCCAAATGCTCCACTATTTGGAATTGCTAGTCCTTCAGGATGAACTACTATTGCACCAACATCATCAGCTAACGAGGTGATACTCGTGTAGTTCCTCATTTCAAAAGATGACGCCGCCCATCCATGAAGTTCGAAAATTACAGGTGATTTCGATGATAAATTTATATTTTCAGGGAAATATGTAAGCCAACATCTATCCCATCCTTCAAACTCCATACATTCGTATTTATCTGGATCAGGTACTATTAATTCATCAATAATCAAATTTTCATTATCAACTTCTTCTGAAATTACTTCTTTTCCTATACATCCAGAGATACTGGCAGAAATGAAGAGAAACGCAACTAATAGTATTTTCACATCTCTCATAACATAGGCTAGAATTTAAAGTAGAAAAATATCATCTATTACTGTTGGATATTTTATTTATTAAAACATGGCTAAACTATACTGATTACAGAAAGATGCTCGATCCAGGGTGCTAACACTTTTCCATCATTCTAAAATTAGATTTATTTCCATAATCTGTTTGTCATGTCCCCAATTCATTTTTCCGGGTTCTTCAAATTTGAAATATTTAGTTGTAAAGTATTCACCCCAGTAAGGATGTAATTCATCAAATAGAATTACTATCTTTGTTGAGTAAAAGATTCTATCATGCAGGAAGCATGATGCATTATAACCATCAATATTTACTTTTATTGTTTTTAATTCTTCATTACCTACTACCACAGGTATCATTTCTTCAGTCATTCTTATATTTTCAGATTTATTATTTCTTTTTTTCATAATTTTTCCTCC
>NZRR01000057.1 GCA_002696315.1 Methanobacteriota archaeon
GACCTCCAGCAAGTGGACCTCCGAGTGGACCTCCGAGTGGACCTCCAAGCGGACCTCCAGCAAGTGAACCTCCGAGTGGACCTCCGAGTGGACCTCCAGCAAGTGGACCTCCAGCTAATATACCTCCGAGTGGACCTCCGAGTGGACCTCCAGCAAATGCTCCACCTAAATCTGTGTTTAAACCGCCAAATTCAGGACCACCTACTTAATCCTAAAATTTAGCGTATCCAAACGAGGTGAAATAATGGATGAAGATAATTCATTAGAAAAAATNATTCAATATCTNAATAATAATGAGTCAATAGTATATCCNACTTCTACTTTACCNGCTTTAGGATGTAAGCCNAACAAAAAANCTTTAGATAAATTATTCAAAATTAAGAATAGACCTCCNGAATTNCCNGTAAGTTTAGGAGTTATAAATTTAGANCAAGTATCACANCTAATTGANTTTAATNGGNTTTCAANAGACCTATTAAATTATTTTCCTAAAGGAAGTTTAACNCTAGTATTNCCAGCAAAAAAGAAAATGGATGAAAGATTGGGNGGAGATTGGATAGCAGTTAGACCAGTNGTAGANGAAAAAGCGATANAATTGATTTCAAAAGTGGGCCCAATTACTGCTACAAGTGCAAATATTAGNGGNAAAANCCCCTCAATTNATTGTAGGAAAGCNGCANTAGAATTAAAATTAAATGAAGATCAATTTATTCAAGCACAGACNAAGGGTGGGCTACCTAGTACGCTAATTAAGGTCGANAGAACGGTAACCGTTATCAGAGAGGGTGTTATCTCAAGACAAGAGGTGGTCGAATGGTCGAAGAAAATGACTTGAAACTTTGGAAGGATGCAGGCCATGTTGCTAGACGTACTCTGGAAAATATAAAAGATGAAATTAAACCAGGAGTTTCTTGGAATGAAGTAATTGAAAAAGCAGAAAGATATATTGTAAGACACGGAGGAAAACCTGCTTTTCCAGCAACAATAGCAGTGAATGATGTTGCTGCACATTTCACTTCCGATCATAAAGATACAGCCTTAAAAGGTTGGGAAGAGAAAATGATTTTTCAAAAAGGTGATTTAGTTAAATTGGACGTAGGGGTACAAATTCAAGGAAGAATTGGAGATAATGCACTAACCTTAGAGGTAGGGAATGGAGGTAATCATACTGACCAAATTAGAGCATCTCGTGAATCTAGAGACTCTGCAATTGAACAAATGCACCCAGGAACACCCTGGTATAAAGTTGGTGAAGCNGCAGAACAACCAGTAGTTGATGCTGGATTTGCNTCAATAAAAAACCTATGTGGGCACAAATTAGACGTAGGAGAATTACACGCAGGAGTTAGTGTACCTTCATTTAGATGTGGACAAGAACATATTGGCTTTCAGGGGCATGTGGAAAAGGGTGGTTTTTATGCTATTGAGCCATTTAATACAACGGGCAAATCCGGATTAATNGAAAATATTCAACCAAGTAATTCCAGTAATATTTACAGAGTAACTGGNGATTTGGATGTTCGTAAAGCATTAGCAAAAAAGAAATTAAAACCATTAGGAGCACAATTAGCTAGAAATTTAGAAACGAGGTATAGTAATTTACCATTTGCTGAGCGTTGGGCTTTTCCTATTCTCGAAAAGCCATTTCCTGAGGCCGATGAAGAAAGTAGACAAAGTAAATGGAACGCTTTGGTTAAAAAATTAATTAGTATCAGATTTTTAGAAACATATCATGCTTTGAGATGTACAGATGGAGGCTTTATTGGACAATTTGAACATACTGTATATGTTACAGACGGCGGGCCTGAAATTTTAACTGTCGAATAATGCAAATTTTTATACATAAAAAAGAATTAGTATCTTACGAACAGGGGGCGAGTTTCTCGTCGAGTGCATCCCATCCCCTCTACGGGCTTCCTCCTGTTCACCTTTTTCAAAATGTTATTTTTTCGGAAATTAATTGAATTATTTTATTTTTTATTTTTTTAAAATAATATTATTTCACCCAAGAAACGGTATCTTTAAACACACTTTTCGCGCGAAACTATGATAAGTAAGTGCACATTAGGCGAAGCGCCCCTCTATACAGATGGGCAGGTGAATAAAATGAAAAACGAAATGAAAAACGATGAAGCAGTGAGCCCAGTTATTGCAACAATCTTAATGGTTGCAATTACTGTTGTTCTAGCAGGTGTTTTGTACGTATGGGCAAGTGAACTAGCAGGTAACCAAACTGAAGCTGGTTCCTTAAACCAGTACAAAGCTGAAGACCACCCAAGTGCCACAACATCAGGCATGACNGATAATCTACTAAGATTATCATTTGTAAATGGTCCAGATGATCTAACATGGTCATTCTTGACAATTACTCTGTTTGATGAAGAGCAAGGAAAAACATACAAATGTTCCCCTGGTGGAGCAGATTGTTCAGTTGGTGAAGAAACAGCTGATACAGTATGGGGCGGAAGTGAAGTAATTTCCATCGCTGAAGGCGGATCNACAGANATCTGTGGTNNNNCTGGANNNGGTGGAGATGAAGGNNANTCCTGTGAAATAAAAGTTTCAATGCAATACAAAGGTAANCCAATNGCNGGTACNTCAAGTNTNNTNGCNGTAGCTTAATTATTGAACACTGCTTCAAATAAATGAAAATCAGACNTTAGTTCTGAGTACTTGCCCTCTAGAAGCCGAGGCTTCTAGGGGGCTTTTTTTTATTTAAAAATGTTATTTTTTACGTTTTTTCNCCCAATTTTCTTTTTTTNGATGTTTAAAATAATTTCAGTAATAATTGTTTTTATCTCTAAGTATTACAAAACACACTAGATACCGTTATAACCACTAATATTCTGCGTAGCCNTATGAAGAAGAATACTTCATGTGAATTAAAGAACGAAGAAGAAGCGGTGAGCCCAGTTATTGCTACAATCTTAATGGTNGCAATTACTGTGGTTTTAGCTGGTGTTCTGTATGTATGGGCTAGTGAACTAGCAGGTAACCAAACAGACTTTGGTACTTTCAACAACTACGTTGCTGAAGATATCAGACCAACTACAAGCTCCGCTGTGAACGACCCCTTGCTTAGAATGCGCTTTGCAAATGGACCTGATGATCTTTCATGGTCTTTCTTGAAAGTTAGTATTAGCGGTGAAGATGGAACACTATCTGAGTGTAAAATAGGGCAGGTTTCTGCATTAGGTGAAGAAATTAATGTTTTCAACTTAATCAGTGATAATAATGCTCACGATTTATCAACAGATAATAACAGAAATGGAGAATTACCTGGAGATGCAGGTACTTTCAACCCAGCATCAAGACTGCCGAATAACTCCGGATTCTTTGCTTCTGCATATGAATTGGATATGTCAACTGGTATGGCTTCAGAAAACTCATTTTTCTTGTCATATGATTTCGATCAAATCAATGCAGGAACAATGGATGGTGTAGGTAACGCAATTGATGATGATTACACATACTACCTATATGCTGTAAGTCCAGTATCTGCTGATCCAAATGATGGACATTCATTCGATGTTGTCACATCATTCACATCTGCTGGACAATACGCATACTTTGCAACACAATATGCTGCAGATTATGTAAGCCAAGCACCAGGACTTGAAGTACTAGTAACTGGGAACTTCTACTATGACGTTGCAGGAACACCTGATGATTCATCAGACGATGTTGCAATGTATGGTTTGAAGGCATTAACAGTTACAGGTGCAGGAACAGGATTAGTAACCGACCTTGGATTAACAGGTGCAGGACACACTCAAGCAGTCTTTGCTTTGGGAGATATCCTATACTTTAACCAAGAAGATGATGGAACATCCACATTAATGGGTGTACAAAATGGAGAAATTGGTTGGAACGGAAACGTAGCAATCCAAAAGAACAACATTTTAGTTGGCTCTGATGCTTCATTATTGTTTATGGCTGAAGATGGAATTGTAAGCTTTGTAAAGTATGGAGATGGCTCAATTAACGATCATTCTGACATGATGCCACAAATCACAGGATATGCACTTGGTTACACCAATGACCTAAATTGGTTAATTATTGGTTCTACAACTGATATTGCTACTGGTGGTCAAAATCTTGGTGGATTTACTATGGTAGGTATCGGTTCAGATACTCATCAACAAGTGTTATCTGTAAATACAGCAAACCAAGCAGTTTATGGAACATATGCAACAATTCTAAACAGCCCAACTGGAAATACGTACATTTACTATAATGCAATGAATATGGAAACAATGTCCATTGATGTTATGGCGTACTTAATTTCTGGAGTAGATGCTGACGGTGATAGTATAGATGACGGTTCTTCTACAGCACAAGGTTTCGAAGCACGTAGTGGAATTACAATTGATCCTTCAACTGTTAACTTCGGTGCTTACTCTGGNGTAGTTGGTGTTTTTAGAGAAGGAACTAACACAAATGGTCAATCAGTTTTCCAACTGATTATCATGAACCCAGACTTAGGTGTTAATCTAGCATTTTGGTCTGATCAAGTTGGTTTATTGAGTAATTTAGCGGCCGTATTAGGTGCAGACGCGCCTGATCCTAACTTTAACCAAGGTTTCTACACTCAGTATGTTCATGATTTAGGACTTGGTTCAGGAAAGATTATGACTACTTACATCGATGATGCAGGTAACATGGATCCAGGATTAATTGATTTAATAGCAATGTTAAATACACTAAATTCTGGAGACGCTGCTGGAGAAGCTACAACTGATGCTAAATGTATCATCTTCCAAGAAACTGGTACAGATGACGGATTATGGCAAGGTACAGAAGTTCTTACAATTTATGAGAACGGATATGATATTTGCGGTGTTCAAACCACAAGTACTTGTGACCTTGAAGTAACTGTATATTACAAAGGTAAAGTATTAGCAGGAACTGGCGAAGTTAATATTATCTGATATAGATAAAATTATTTTGCAGAAAAAAACAGGTTTAACCTGGATACAAACCCTCCGAGGGCCGAGGTCTTCGGGGGGCTTTTTTTTTTTTAATTAATTAATAAATCTCAAAGGACTTGCTAAAGTAGGAACTTCTCCAACCATTTCAATCACGCCCCTTGAAACAGATTGGGGATCATTTAAAGCCTCTTCAATTGTATTAATTGGCGCACAAGGTATACCTGAAAGCATCTGTTCTAATTCTTCTCGGCTATATTTTCCAATGATTTTTGAAATTTGATTTTCGATTTCACTTCTATGTTCTATTCTTCCAGCATTAGTCTCCCATTCAGTTAGTTTTTTAATTTGTAAGATATCACATAATAGATTCCATTGATTATCTGACCCAACCGCAATTACAAACCAGCCGTCATTTACTTCGAATGCTCTATATGGTACAAGATTAGGATGTGCAGAACCCATTCTTTTCGGATTTTTTCCTGAAGCAAGGAAATTTTGTGCTTGATTTACAAGAGAAGCAATTGCACAATCCCAAAGACTAATGTCAATTTTTCTTATTCTTCCNGTTCTTTCTTTTTCAAATAATGCAGCTAGTATTGCATTACCTGCATTTAGACCCGTAATTACATCAATCCAAGCAACCCCAACTTTTGAAGGACCTTTATCTGGTTCACCAGTAATACTCATTATTCCAGATCTTGCTTGTAAAGATAGATCATATCCAGGCTCATTTTTTCTTGGACCAGTTGCACCAAAACCTGAAATTGAACATACAATTACATGTTCTGGAATTGGTCCAAGTAATCTTTCAAAAGTTCCAGGTTTGAAATTTTCAATAATTATATCTGATTTATTCATTAGTTCTCGAATCCTATCTTTTTCAAGCTTTAAATTCGCATTAATCACATTTTTTTTGCGATTACAGCATAAATAATATGCAGCGACATCTTCATTGTTAAAACCCTTTGTAAACGGAGGACCCCAGCCACGTGTATCATCTCCCCAAGGAGCTTCAACTTTGGTTACATTAGCACCTAAATCTGCTAACATTTGTGAGGTATACGGGCCAGCTAAAATTCTTGATAAGTCTAATACATTGATTCCCTTTAATATCTCTTTCATGATTAACGGATAAAAGAAGGTATGATAACTATTCATATAGGTATCTAAGATTATTTACTAATTTGTTAAAGATTGTATTATGGAAGAGGCTAACGGAGTACCCCAAAACTTGAATTTGAATCAAGAGANAATTACAAAAGATGTAAACAAACCTACAATTAATGGATTTATTGGTTTATTTTTTCATACACTTTTGGGACTTTTTATCATNGTTTTATTTATAGCAATTCCTGAGGTTGGCTGGCTCTTTAACATNTTAATTTTTGGTCCAATTTGGACAATTTACTGTAATTCATATNTAGTTATTCATCCAAATGAGGGAGCAGCAGTANTATTTTTCGGTAAATATTCAGGTACTGTNAAAACTGAAGGATTTAGATTTTTCATTAATCCATTTTATGAGAAACGTAAGATATCATTAAGAATTAGAAATTTTGAATCTTCTCAAATAAAAGTTAATGATGTAAATGCAAATCCTATTTTAATCGGTGCGATCGTTGTTTGGAGAGTATACGATGTTGCAGAAGCACTATTTGAGGTAGATAATTTTGAAGAATATGTTCAAATTCAAAGCGAGGCTGCNCTTCGGGCTATGGCAACTAAATATCCATACGATATTATTGAAGAGAAAGANAAAGGAGGTATTGCATTATCTAGTCATCAAGAAGTTGTTGCTAAAGAATTACAANCTTCAGTCGAAGCAAGATTAGAACGAGCAGGGATCGAGGTTTTAGAAGCAAGAATTAGCCATTTAGCATATTCTCAGGAAATAGCACAAGCAATGTTACGCAGGCAACAAGCTAGTGCAGTTGTTGCCGCGAGAAGAGAAATTGTAGATGGAGCAGTTGGAATGGTAGAATTAGCTCTAGATCAACTTAGTAGCAAAAATATCATTGAATTAGATGAAGAAAAGAAAGCAACTATGGTTAGTAACTTATTGGTAGTTCTATGTTCGGAAACAGATACAACACCAGTAGTGAATACAGGTTCTCTAAATTAAATAATCAATTTTATTGATAAGGACTTAGTCCCCTAGACTAGTGGCTACCCTACAAGAAATAGTTGAAATTATTGTAGTAAGTATGCGTGATGCATTTCTTGCAGTAACAGTCTTTGTTGCAGCAATGGTTTTGTTATTTAGTTGGCTTCAATATATAACAAGTGGTAAATTCGTAGAGGTAATTCGTGAAAGGAAGAAAATTCAACCAATAATTGGAGCATTAATGGGGTTAACACCTGGGTGCGGTGGTGCAATTGTAATGATGCCTATGTTCGCAAGAGGATACGTCACTTATGGCACAGTAGTAGCAACTTTAATTGCAACATTAGGAGATTCAGCATTTGTTTTAATTGGTGCAGCAATAGCAGACTCTAGTTTTATTGCACCATTAATAGCAGTTCATTTAATATCATTCTTAGTTGGTGTATTTTGGGGATACCTAATCGATTTTATTAAAATTACACCCAATAAACCAATTGGAGACTTTGGACCAACATTTGATTATGAAAAAACACAAGAATTTGATGAAGATCATGAATCACCATTAGAAGACCTTTCAAGAGAGATACCAGGCGGGTTATCTTATAAAATTCTACATCAAGGTTATATTCTTTGGTGGGGAGTGACAAGTATAGGGTTATTCTTTGCTATTGCATTATTAGTTTGGTCTGGACAAGATCCAGATTTTAATTTGGAACTTTCTTTTGATTTAACAACTAGAGACGGCTTCATTACTTGGATTGGCCTGCTAGGAACAACACTTTCAATAATATTATACATCGCCCAGAGAAATTGGTTTGGTGATGATACTGAAGCAACTATTGGAGATAAATTACATTCAAAGCGAGAAACATTAGTTCACGCTGCTAGTGAAACCGCTTTTGTGACTTTTTGGGTTATGATTGCATATCTTGTATTTGAATTCTTGATGTTATTTGGAGGTATGGCTGAATCAGATCTCGCTAAATATGGAGATGGAGTAATTGCAGTATTAATTGCCTCAATAATTGGCATAATTCCAGGATGTGGACCACAAATAATTGCAATTAGTGCTTATGTTAAAGATATTATTTCATTCCCTGCACTCACAGCTAATGCAATTAGTCAAGATGGTGATGCATTATTTCCCTTATTGGTTAGACACAAAGCAGCCAGTTTATGGGCAACAGTACATACTACTATTCCAGCAATAATAACTGGATTAATATTATTACTCTTAGGTATTGAATTTTAATTTAACTAATATTTTCGATTACTATACTTGCCTTCCAGCATCATACATTTCTTTTAATTCACCCGATTCAAACATTTCTAAGGCAATATCAGAACCACCTATCAATTCACCATGGACAAATACTTGTGGCATTGTTGGGAAATCTGACCATTCACAGATTGCAGGAATTGCTTTATGATCTGAAAGTACATTAATAGCTGCAAAGGGAATGTTAAACTGTGATAACACTTGTGCCGCTCTATTAGAAAATCCACATTGTGGTTGATCAGGAGTACCTTTCATAAATAATACTAAATCGTGTTCCTCTACTACATTATCTAACCATTCTTTACTCCATAATTCCATTATTAATCACCATTTTCTTTTTGTTTCCTACGCTCAATTGCTTTAGAATGAATACCTTGCCCACCACCATGAGGATGAAAAACATTTTCAGAGGTTTTAGAACTTTGTTCAGGTGTTAAGGCCTGAATATCAAGTGCATGTACTTGATAAGGAATAAATTGTTTAAAATGATTTAATATGATTTTTTGTCTTGCCAAAGGTCTTTTATTTTCAAACGATTCATCCACTACTCTAAGATGGAAATGATCTCCACCACCAGTTAAGTCTGTAATTTTAACAACACAGTTCGGTAGCACTTTTCTGATTTCATTTTCCATCCACTCAATGGTTGGCATTAGTAATCCCTCATAC
>NZRR01000058.1 GCA_002696315.1 Methanobacteriota archaeon
AGATCCGAATTATGTAACACCATATTCAAGATTTTTTAGATTTTCATTTGGACCATTATTACCAGAAACATTTGAATCGGATATTCAAATATTTAGTGATGTATATGAAGAATATAAATCTGAAATACTAAATTAACAATAAACCAAAACAGGTTTAACTCATAATTAAGTCGCTAGTTTATGGATAGTAAGCCATTTTCAGCGCCAGCATCGTCCACAGATTCAAAACCAGAGACTAGCGGAGTTACTGAAATTAAACCTCCTGCAACTGTGATTGTGAACTCAACACCTAACAATGAATACCAAACCCCACAGAATTCTATATTAAATTCTACAAATCCAGCAGTTCAAACAATTAACGTATCTCAACCAGGCGGCGGTGGTAAAACTGTATCAAATGTATTTTTGATAATTGGGGCAGTAGTAATCATTATTGGATTTTTATTTATCGGCCTTGGAGCAGCTTCATTCCCAGATTTTTCTGAGGTTAAAGATGCAAAAGTAGACCTAGTAAATCCTCTTCTTGAAGATACAATTGTATTTACAAGTGATGGAGAGACAACAAATGAAACGTTTGAATTTAGTACAGATGTTTGGTACAATGTTCGAGCTGCACAAGGAATTACTATTAATTCGATTTCAATTTTAGATGAAAACAATAATACCTTATTTTCTGAAAGTGAGTGCCAGGATTCAAATTTAGGTGACGAGGTGAATGATTGTAAGGATTATGCAAGTTATGATATTGGAAATCTAGATTGGGCGCGCCAGCAATCAACATCAGGTTTAGTAAATGCTACGATTAATATTAATGCTACTGGAGAAGTAACCATTCACAATCTAGATTGGGACGAATTCTGGGTTCCTTTAGGCGTAGCATTGGAAGACATTGACGCCCAATATTATGGCGGGCCCATTGTAATGATCATGCTTGGAGGTTGTGCAAGCTGTTGTGTAGCCCCTATAGGATTCTTAGTGGGTTTAGTTACCAGATTTGCATAATTATTCAAAATTAAGCACAATTTGTCCACTAGAATCGAATTCCAACACGGGTTTAAAACCTTCATAATTGGTATTTTCTAAGGCCTGTTTAATATTATTTAGAATATCGGGAGATAACTTGAAGAAAAATCCTTGATTTGTTTCAATTAAACTTAGTTTTTCTAAATCCTCCTCCACACTTGATTTTGTAACAGGTTCTGGAATATTTTCGTCTTCAGTAATTGCTTCCTCAATTTCCTTATTTAACAAAGGCTGTAGGACTTTTTCCTCTACAACTTCTTCGACAACTTCTTCGACAACCTCTTCGACAACTTCTTCGACAACCTCTTCGACAACTTCTTCGACAACCTCTTCGACAACCTCTTCGACAACTTCCTCAGTAACAGGTTCTGGAATACTTTCTTCTTCAGTAATTGGTGGAGGAATTAGTGTAGCAGGGGCCTCAACCATTTGTTCACCAACATATACATCACCATCTTCTCCAAATCTTTGCATATACATCATACCAAATCCAAACGCAACAATTCCCAAACCAAGCCAAGTTACCGCTTCATATAACGGATCATTAATTGTTGTTGAAAGCATGAATATCGCTATTAAAGAGCCGAAACCACCAAGACCCCTTCTCCAAGCAGAATCTGTCTCTTCTTGGAAACCTTGTATTGCAACTGTACACAAATAAGCAGCAATCATTCCATACATCAGCGAATCTAAATCGGCTGTTTCCATAATCCAAACTATTCCTGTAATGATGTAAAATATTGAAATCATACCCAATCGATCTAACCAATCAAAGTATGTACCCTCATTCTCGAATTCAAAAGTTTCCCAATTCCATGCAATTTCAGATTTACTGGATACATAGGTCATTATGGCCCCTTCTCCAATTAATATAATTCCTACAATAATATTTTGAATTGTTTCCCATCTTGTATCATCTATTTGTTCAATAAAGTTCCATAGAGCAAAAGCATGTAATAGTGGCATTAGCAAAGCCAAATCCTTTTGTCCATTCTTTTGAACCTCCCAAGTAATCCATATTGCACCAAAAATAGTTCCAATTCCAAACAAAGCATCCCAACTTAGAAGCAAACCCCCGAGAGTCCAATATTGTAAATTTGTAATTAATTGTTTTCTACCCGCAATTGAATCTAAATTAGGAATACTAATGTCAAATAATTCATATCCTGTTTTATCGTTTTCATCTTCGTTACCTTCCTTAGCCCATTTGTATAATAATCCACTTCTTGCCAAATAATGTAAAGTTAAACTGAAAATACCCATCCAAAATAAACTATAAGATATTAATTCACCCTCAGTTAATTCAGAAAAATTACTATCTAAGGTTAATGCAGTAAGTAGCGAAAATAACATTGCCGCAGGTGCATAAGGAATAAAGAATAACTTCCCAGTAAATATATTTTGAAATGTCATGGCAATTGTAATAGTAAATAATGCCCAAGAAGCTTCAGGTAACATACCCCAAACACCAACCGCTAACCAAATAGTAGCTGCAACAACAGGCATCTCTCTAACTCCTTGTTCTATCAATCCCCTTCTTTCATCGATCATTGATTTAATTAAAATTGAACTAGCAGTAATTGTAATAATAATACAAGATAGCCTTGGCATACCCAAGATAATAATTTCAGAGAAATCATAATTAGAGAAGTTTAAATCAATCAAAATAGAACCAATTAAATCAGTTGAACCCATCATATTATCTTCAGCTGCCACTAAAATAATTGGCGCAACACACATAACGAAGAAATGACGATATTTTATAGCATTGAAAATAACAATTCCGTAGAGAATAAACAATGCTAAACCTCCACTAGCATCCATAAGTGCGAGTACTAATAGACCCAAATATGCGAATTTATCAGCGTTGTAAGAAAGCCCTTCTTTATTCTCTTGATTAAATCCTTTTCTTAGTATTATTATTGTTATAATTAAAGGACCTAAAATCAAAAATAAATCGAAGATAATAGTACTAAGTAGTACCTCTCCAAGTCTAGCCAATTCAATTAATGGTTCACCAGTGTTTTCAGCATAATTACGATATTTTGTGTTAAGGTGATTTAACTCTTCAGATATTGGAAATGCAATTAATACCATTATCCAACTTGCCAAAGCTCTTTCTATGGATGAAACACCCTCTCTATCAATAATTTCCCAGAGTAAGATACCAATTGGGATTATCATTAATGAAACCCAAAAAACCTCATTTCCAGCATATTGGTTATATAATCCGTAAGCAATTGAAATTGATAATAATATCAGAGGCCCAATTAAAGACACTCGTCCAATACTCCCCCATCCCATATTAATCCAATGAGCATCATCATCTTCTGCTATATTGTGGAGTGTCCAAGTCCCATCATTCATATCATAAGCAGGAACGCTTTTTTGTCCAGCGTCGGTGAGCCAGTAGAAAAAATGTCCAAGATCTAATTCTGTTTTTCTAAATCTAAGTGTGCTTGCCCAAATTAATATTGCCAACAGACCTACGCTCGGATCTAATCCATTAAAGAGAGAACTAATACTATCTGGAAGAGGTAGGATCAACCTTTCAGCTAGGGCTAAAACAATAGTTAAAAACAAAGCAACCAAGAGTGCAGCACTACTTTCTAAACGGTCTTTAATTTCGTTAGAAATGGAAGCCTTATACATCATTCTCCAAGAACTACCTATGACATACAGTACCAGTAGCCATGAGATAAGTACATCACCATTAATTAAAATTGAATCAGATAAAATGATTAGACCAACACCCGTAAAATGTGCCCAGTTCTTCAAAACCCCGAAGTTTCGAGAGAACTCACCAATTCCAATCAGTCCAACAACAATTATTATTTTGGGCAGTGGATCAATATAATCAGCATCATTCCAAACATTCAGCGAGTCTTGAATAAAAAAGGAAGTCGCTGCAGCAACGAAAGTTGCATTTGCAACCCAACTTCTAGTCGCTTTGGCAATAATAAACATGTATGGTAATGCCAATAGAGTAATTCCCCATGCTAAAATACTGGAACCTGGAGTTAATATCCAAATACTACCAGCTAGCCCAATTGGCATCCAAGGAATTCTCTGTTTATGTACAGCAGGAAAATAAGCAAATAATAGTGTAATCCAAAGAACACTTTCTAAATTTACATAAATTGCAAGATCATCAAGCATAGATTCTCTTAATGGTCCTAAAATCAAATTTAAATCCTCACTTCTTGTAATTATTATAGCTAGTAAAACTTCTCCAATTAAGAATAAAGACGTCAATTGCATGAGATCTTTTCTTACTCGTTCATCTGCTGCCAAGATACCCTGCCCGATTACTATGAAAACCAATAATGAGAGCGCACCCCCAACACCGTCTGCTGGAGCATTTTCATTGAGAATTTCATAAATTAAAGGAATTATTCCTGCAACTACAGCTACAATTGAAAAGATAAGACTATTATTAGATTCCAAGGCAAGCCACATAGATAATATTCCAAAACCAACTATTGCGATACCTAATTCCCAAGAAACAACATCCCCAGACCAAGAAAGCCAAGCCCCTACACCTGCAACGAGCAATGCTAACGGAGTAAATGTGATAATAGCCCAACCAAAGGAGGTAGCCCCCTTTAATCGTTTGATATATGAATATTCAAAAAATACCAAAGCAGTACACGCAATAGATTGTACATAAATTCCATTTGCTGAAGGAGACCAATCAGTATCAGCGTAAGGAATACCCGGTTCTAATAGCCATTCAAATCCTTGAGAGGCAAGTACCCCCATTAGATATCTAGTCCCCCATAAAACACCGATTGCAGCGAAAAAGAAACTAATGCCTAGTAAATAATCGTGTACGGCGTGTAGTCCATCTCCCCCCTTTCTTCTTTGCATTTCAACTAAAGTTAATGCCATTCCTGCGGATAAAATACCACCAATTCCTAAGATTAGAAAATTTTGATTCGTGGCATTCTCAGAAAATGCAATAGAAAAAATTCCACCCCAAATTGCTAAAGTTGCAATTCCATACATTATTAATTGAGCAAATTTTGCCAATGCATCAATATCATTACTTCCAGGAGGCTTTATTTTTAATTTTACATCTACAGATGCACCAGTTCCGTAAATACTTCCTTGAGTTACTGGTTGTGTTACAGCTCTTGAAG
Source organism: Methanobacteriota archaeon (assembly GCA_002696315.1). Taxonomy (GTDB): domain Archaea; phylum Thermoplasmatota; class Poseidoniia; order Poseidoniales; family Poseidoniaceae; genus MGIIa-I. Next base: position 5,166 of record NZRR01000058.1, read on the forward strand.
GTCTAGTAGGTTTAGATTTAATTTCAGACATCTAATCAAATGAATCCATTTGTTATTTTTTATTAAAATTAACTATATTTTTTAAAAAAATACAGTCATATTCAAAGAGCCTCTTCATAACCAGTATCCATGACAGAAATAAATTTAGGAAGCGAACTTGATGGAGGAACTTTTGGTTTAACTCTCCCTTCAGGTTGGCAATGGTTAGGTTTTATAATTGGTCTTTTAATTTCAGTAGCGGGAATAGTTACATTTTTCCTTGCAGATACAGATCCAATTCCTGCCTTAATTTCTATTGGAGTTCTAATAATGGGTTTTTCATCCCCAACAAAATTACAAAAAACATTGAGGGATTTACGTTCGCAAATGAATCCTGCTCAAGTTAATTGGCAAAAAGAACAAGGAGGAACCGAATTACAATCATTCTGGAATTCAGCAACAATTCGCAAACCTACAGTAGATGATAGAGCTTGGGTTTTTCCGGCACCAGAACAAAATAAATGGCATTTGGAAACAAGATATCATCCGGACAACCCCGAAGAACTCATTGCCGAACACCCAAATAAAATTGGAACTCCACGGCCAGCAACGATATCAAATTACGCTTTAGCAACATTAACAGCATACATCTTTTTTGCTCTTCAAATCCATTTTTTGACAATTAGCGAAGGAGAAGATAAAGTACCAATTTACATATTAATAGGGATATCAGTAATTTGGCTCTTAGTTTCTGTTTTTATGTGGAAGAGGGCGCAAGCAACGATGGATACCCCCACTTCCAACATACGTTCTGCTGCAGTCGGGGGCGTGGAATTAGTTGGACAGGTTAGACCTGGCCCACAATATCCCCCCACAGTAATCGTTGATGGAGACTCCTCAAAATCGGTAAATGATCTTGCTGCTTGGAGGTGGACATACGAAGTTTACAGATGTCGTCAAGTTACAACTACAGATTCTCAAGGTAACACTACGACAAGAGAGGAATGCAGTTGGCAACAAATCAGAGCAAATAGCGGAGCTACAAGTTTTACAATTCACGATGGAACTGGTGGAATAGCCGTAATGGCAGATAGTTTTAGCACACAAGAGTTTGGAGATCACTTAATTCAATGGGAATGTAGACATGATCTGAGGATGAAAGGACTTTTTACTAATATCATGCTTTCTGGAGATATTAGAAGACATAGATGGACTTTATGGGGATTAAAAATTGGAGATCCATGTTATTTATTAACTACATTAAAAAGTAGAAACGATCAAAGTTTACAAGCCGAACAAATTGATAGGACATTACAAAATGCATTATTAGAAGCAACAGGAGAGAAAGCCCCAGGATTCAAACCAAGGTTGGAAAAGGGTACAGAACTTACTGCATTAAGTGGTGCTAGAAGTGATTTGGAATATTTAATAATTCCAACACTTGCCTTACTAGCGTCAATAATTATGTTAGGTGCCTAATATACTAGTTGTATTTCAGATGCGGAACTTAATTCGATAACACCAGGCGGGCCACTCCATTTGATTTTATCATCAGGAACGATTAGAGCTCCATCACCTTCGTTGTGACCTAGTGTTGCCTTTACTGATGCGAATGAGCAGTATAAAGTGGCATTTGAGGTAATAACTTGCATCATTTCTGTGACCGCCTTTGAATCAGCCCCCATCTCCCTATCTAACTCTTCAATAAAGCTAGGTTCTAGTACTCTAGTTCCAGACGCCGCGAAGAAAACGCTTACTTCATGACCTTCAGTAATCGCTCTTGCAGTACATGCAATTCCTACTATGGTTTTCATTATGTCATTCTTTGGTTCTGATACAAATTTGATGAAATATTTCTTGCTCATGACAAATGCTGAAGAGTTATCTATATCATATCTTGTAAAATATCACTTTTTACTCAAATGTTTCAAAGCGATTTATTGAAAGACAGGAGGATGTGTTGGGAAACATGTTCGCCGACCTATTATGCATGCTCAGCCTGTTTGGGGTAGTTTTCTTTTTCATTACAAGAAGAATGAAGAATGCACGATCGGAATACAATCTCGCCTTACAGAGTTTAGCAACAAGTTTTGGCTTTGGCTTCAATCCAAATCACGCTTTTCAAGGCACAGTCATGAGTGGAACACTGGTCTCACATCGTTGCGATATTTCGTTTGAAACCGTTAGACGTAGAAGTCGTAATAACCGTTCGAGCACTTATATGCACGTTACTATTGCACTCAATGTACCAACACAACTCGGCTTATCGATGACTCGTCAAGGGTTCCTTTCCGAGGGTTTTCGACTACCTGATTCGATAACAGGTAATCAAGATATTATTATCGGTGAAGAGACTTTTGACGAAACTTACCGAGTTAAAGGCATAGATGAAAATGCCGTTCGCGCTTATTTCACACCTCAACGAATTATGGCTATACTTCAAATTCAAAACTCACTTGGACCACTTCAGAACCTCACACTAACCGACCAGCAAGTTTCTGTACGGTTTCCAAATGTAATGTCTGACATGAATATGATTTCAGAGACAGCGAACGCATTAGTATGGCTTGCACAACAACTTGAAGCCTAATTTATATTGTAGAGGATCTATTTTTCCTTAGGGCGCTTCCAGACTCCGATATAACGGTCTATATCAGGCCAATCGTTCAATATTATAGGTTGGAATAATACTTTTTCTAAAGATGAGAATTGTTCCATGAGCCATGCTCGAGCCAGTGGCCAGGGGGGAGGCGATATCTCAACCACTCGACTAGTTAATTCTCTGCCTATACTAATTATTCTACCATTAGGTCTTAGAAATTTAGGGAGAACCTTCGCAGCTTCTATTCTCGCCTCTATTTGAATTGCTTGTAAAATATGAATTTCAACCACGAGGTCGAATTCACCTAACCATTCTTCTGGGGGCTGAGTCACATCAGCAACTTCCCAAATTACAGATGAGGTTCCAAATCGTTCCTTGCACCAATTAATGCAAGAAGGCGAGAGATCAAATGCTACAACTTTCCAACCTAATTGTTCGAGAAATATGGCATCATCACCTAATCCACAACCCACCATTAATGCACGACCAGGCTCAAGATACTCACGTTCTAACTCATCTTTCAGAATAGGATTTACTTCCATCCTTGCCCATGGAATTTGTGAGGAATCACCATCGGCGCTATCGTAAAGGTCCTCAAACCAGCGTAGAGGATTCCCATCACTTTCTGCATTATTTAATAAAGATTGTAAATGTAATTTCATATCGTTGTCTTCTTGTCTTTTAGCCCATTCATCACTCATATTGAACGCTCCAAAATTAAAATTTCTAATTAATTTAGTTAGAGAGTACACCAACTAGGTTTACTACTCTGGTAAGAAGTAGCCGTATTATTATATGTAGAAACATCTGCTACATTTTTGTTTAATAATAAAATACAAGGGAAATCTATTGCACTACCATTAATTGGATTCACAAGTAAATTGGTGCCGTTTTGATCTTCCAGTGTAAGTATATCGATCCACATGGCATTATTATTATCAGTTAATTCAAATTTTGAGGTTTGTATATAAGTAATTTCAGAACCATCAACATTACTAACTGTAGTTTGCATTAATTTATCACCTTGAATCTCCCATGTTGTGGATATAACAGATTCAAGACCCCCATTACTAAATGTCCCATCTTTATTGAATGTAGNCTCATTANTATNATCAACCCACGTTCCAACAATAGCATTTCCTCCAGATAACAAAAAGAACAATAATACTCCAATTACAACAATTATCGTGATAATTCCTCCAATTAACAAGGCTTTTTTCTCTTTCCAATCAAATCCCTTTTTTGTGGTAGTAGCTGTAAAAACATTAGGATTTGGAGCGGATATATTATTGGGCATTGGTGCAGCGACATTAACTGGATTTGCAATAGATTGTGCAGCCTGCATCATTTCGTTTTGATCAATTTGACCGTCTTGATTTAAATCAAAATGTGGAGCAACCGCTGCAACTTGTTCTGGTTGAACCCCCACTTCTGTAGCAACATTAGTAACTACAGACTGGTCTATTTGTTGTGCNGGNACAGCATTTTGTGCTTGAGTTGCAGGAATCCATTCTGTGCCGTTCCACATCCAGTATCCATCATCACTGTAAATCGGACCACTCATTTCATTCACCTGTTTAAAATTCTACTTTCACGCCCTCACGCGCAGCAGCAACNGTTACAGTAAACATNTCACGGTCTTTTGCACCCATTGTGTTTGCAACAAGATTTGTAGGAATCATATGAATGGCAGCATTCCAATTTGCTACAGATGAATTGTAGAACTCTCTTCTATCTGAAACTTGATTTTCAATTGAAACCAACTCTTTTTGTAAATTTGTAAATTGTGTATCCGCCTTAAGCTCAGGATATTGTTCAGCTACGAAATTTAACCTAGGAATTAAACCAGCAAGTGTTCCCTCTGCGGCGCCAATCCCTTTAACGTCCCCNTGTGATAATGCTCCAGCAGCAGCTTGTCGTGCTTTTGCAAATTCCATAAACAAGTCTTTTTCATGAGCAGCATAACCTTTCACCATTTCAACTAAATTAGGAATCATTTCATATCTTTGTTGTAGTAATACATCAATATTNGACCAAGAACGGTCAACTTCGACTCTCATTTTTACTAATCTGTTATAGGTCATTACATACCAAAGTAAAACTAGAACAATTAATACAATTCCTGCAATCATTATTGGGTCCATGTTATANATCCAAAAATTGATACTGTTTAACTATTTACAATATNNAAAAATTAACNNTTTTTCATACTAAATAATGAAAAACAAATCACCGATTCTTTTATTATCGTATAATTCAATCACATATTGATGAGAAAACATCCCACCCGACAATCTAAAAAAACTAGAAAGAAACAAAAATATCTTTGGGCGAATTATGTAGTTGAATTAGCACATGATCCAAAAACCCCATTGATTGAAGGATAATGTATATTTTTCTTTCAAAATAGATTAAATAAAACTACTTTTTCGCTGTGAACGAATTAATATGGAAAACTCACAACTAATTGATAAATTAAATAATGCACTAAGTTGGGAATTGCGTGCAATAAATTTGTATGCACACTATTCGGCGTATGTACAAGGAATCCATCGTTTACAATTAGCAGGACANTTTACTGCTGAAGTTACAGAATCAATTGGACATGCAAACATAGTCCGCTCGGCGATAGTAAAACTGGGGGGAGAGGCCACAACAGAAAGGAACCCTCATCCAATTCTGCACACTACAAATTATATTGATATGTTAAAACAAGCTTATGAAACCGANNTAATGGCTGGAAATGTATATGGAGAAATTCTNGAAGCNTTAAAAAATCATNATGATGATGAATTATATGATGCAATCGAATCNATTTATTTTGCAGAATTAAGAAGTGTTGAAGAAGTTAGAATGNTACTCAATTAGNTTGACGATTTAAAATCAATCCTAGTAACATNNTTCCACCACCTATTCCTANTAATACNGTAAANGTTTGNCCACTCAATGAGGCNGTAGCCTGTAANTTNACAGTTAAACTTGAAACCTGGCCNAAGGAACCAGAATNTTGACCGACAACCGCATACCATTCNCCNGANNCGACNTTCCAATTAATNTCNGAATNATCTGTATTAGGTCCACCGACNNCAAAATCAATATTATTNCCAGAACAAGTTAGAGAAANTTTAGTTTCNGAATCGGGCTCACATCTCTGTGCTTCATCAATTGAAGCTACTCCCACCCAGTAAACTCCCTCCCATTGAGCAGTTACATCAAGGTCTACGACACCCATCACATCAGGAATTGGCAATACTTGCCATCCAGTAGCAGAGGCCATAGGCGGCATAGAAATTTCCTCAGTTGATTCATAGACGTTAAAATCCATTCTTCCGATGAAAGCTATCGCTAAGATAATTATTCCAAGACCGATTAACGCTTTTCCCATAAGTTATACCACACATTCTATTCATTTTAATGTTAACAAGTTACTCCAGTTCCTTTAATGCCGCAATATCCATTTGGATTTTTTGCAAGATATTGTTGATGATAATCTTCAGCGTAATAAAAAATAACATTTTCTTTAATTTCTGTAGTAATTTTTCCGAAGCCCGCTTCATTCAAAGATTTTTGAAAACTCTCTATACTCGTCATTACCGCTGCATATTGTTCTTGATTATTTACATAAATACAAGATCTATATTGACTTCCTACATCATTTCCTTGACGATTTCCTTGAGTGGGGTCATGATTTTCCAAAAATACTTTCAATAATGAATCAAAACTAATGACTTTGGGATCATAATTGATTAGAACAACTTCTGTATGATTTGTTATTCCAGAACAAACACTCTGATATGTTGGATTTTTCACATTTCCTCCAGCATATCCTACAGCGGTAGTATAAACTCCCTCAAGTTTCCAAAATAGCCTTTCTGCGCCCCAAAAACAACCCATTCCAAAAATTATAGATTGATTATCCTCAGGAAATGGAGCAATAATACTTGTCTCAAGAACAAAATGGTTCATCACGAAATCATGCCCTGTATCTAAACAATAGATGTATATTCTTCGTCAGGCATAGATTCCGCTAATGCCAACGCCCCTTCTGCAACTTTACGTTCTGGGTTCTTAACAGCAGAAACAGAAACAGACCCGATATCAGAAATATATTCGGTTACTTTAGCAGCTAATCCTTTAATTTGCGAGGATCCTCCTGCCAGATATACATTTTTTCTAAATATTGGTTGATATTCAGGATCTCCAGTAGAGATGATACGTTTTATTGCTACACCTAATTTCTGTGCTAATTCATCACAAGATGCCTCAATTAAATCTCCAATATCTACTCTTTGACTTTTACCTTCAACAGATAAGTCAACAAGAACCTCTTTGATTTTACCACCAACATACGAGTTCTTTTCTTTCCATCTTCTAACCATATTTTTTGTAATTTGAGCTCCAGTATATTTCTTTTCAATAGCCTTCATTAATTCAATATCAACCCAATCCCCCGCCTCAGGAATTGTTAATTGGTCATCGTCTTCAGGGAATCTTCCTACGATTCTAGCAACATCTGTGGTACCAGCACCACTATCTACGATAATAGAACCCATCAATTGTTGGATTGCAAATGCTACAGCGAATGGCTCAGAAACAACCATAATTGCCGTTAACTTTCCTCTTAAAATACTGACTAAATTTGTTTTATCTGTGAAAGAGATGTGACTAGGCGAACAAATTACTCCGTATACTTCATCGTATTCATCACAGCCCACAGTATCAATTAAATGTGTTACAAAGTCTTTTGCTGCGTTTAAATGTTCAGCATCATCTTGTGCTACTCCAGCTTCTAATGGTCTGTAAATATTACAAGCCAGCCTGTTTTTCAATGCATCTTCACCAAATAAAGTATCTCTTCCCAACATATTTCTAGCAACAGGATCTTTTGGAGTTCCTACTACTGTTTCTATTGTGTGTATATCCCCTTTACTTGAAGCAATTGTTGATTGAAATGTACCTAAATCAATTCCTATGTATAATCTTTCAGTCATGCTAATCTCCCACTCGGTTGAAGAGAGCGAAACACTTCTTACCCTTGAAGGTTAAGATTCCTCTTCATATCTATCTTTGTTCAAATCTTGCTGTTTTTTCCATGCTAAAATCCCTGAAACAACCATAATTACGGTTAACAAGGCCCACATCAAAAAAACGCCCTGTAACATAGAATTTGCAACCCTTTGGTTATTTTCCTCACAGGATCCATATAATTGTAACATATCAAAACTCTTCAATTCAACTGCAACTTCATGATTATCGATAGAATTTTCTAACCATAGAAATACTCCTGCTTCATTATCGAGTAATCCATCCCAATATACCATTGATTTCATATGTTCAGAATCACCATCATTTAATCCAATTTGTAGACCAGAAATTATCAAGCCATCTTCGTTAAATATTTCTGCATCTTTACCGATATTAAAGTCCCTCACCCCCAAAGAATCTATTCCCATAATCCAAAATTCCTCGCCTTCACAAGATATTGATAAATTCTTCAAATCCCAACTTTCATTTACGGATTCAAAGAAAGCGCGATCCCGATTAATACTTAATAGAACCAAGGGAATTTTTTCATTACCATTCCCGACTAATGAAATTTTATTTTCATCCCCAGTAATATAATCGATACTTAATGGGGGGTAATCTCTTATTTGATATTGAGGAATAAGATGCTCAACAACCAAAGTCCTACTCAATCCATAAACCTCAATCCAAGAATATTTCATTTCAAATTTCGTTGCAGTTTTTGGAACAGAAATAATATTATTCTCAAATACAGCACAAGTTTCCCAATTTTGCAAATCAAATCTATATTCGCAAGCTAATCTTTCAGGCATTAGTCCCCCCTCAACCCAAGGTGACTCCCATTCAGTTAAATCCCAAGAGGATTCAACAGCGATAAATTCCTGCTCGTTATTTTCATCAACCCAGTCTCTCCATTTTTTCAGCGGTAGGGGGGGTTCTAATATTTTTGAATCTAAATCAAAATCCAAATGATTTCCTTTGCAATCATTCAGTAAAGGTGGCCACCATATGTTCTGTACAATCCAATTTCTTGAACTAGAGTTTACAGCACTAACTGTATTCTCTTCGTCAGAGCAAATAGGTAAAACAGCCGCGTCTCCCATTCCAGATATTGTTCTAAAACCAAACGGATTATTTGAAAGATTTACAGAGAGATTACGAGGAGATTCTATCGATAGACGAAGATTTAAACTACCAGGCAAGTCTTCAAAATTCCAAGAAAAGGTTTTTGCATCTTCAAAATCAACTTGTTCATATGCCCCACCTGATCCTACATAGGTATAGCCTAATACGCGCTCAACAATAATTTCTTCAAATCCTCCTAAATCCATCTTAATTGGAGTTTCTTCCATCACTCCTTTTATTGCCAATCCAAATCCAACACGATTGCCCTCAATCCCAATACTGTTTGGTGAATTTCCAACACTTACATAATCTCCATGTACTACAACATGAATCCAATCAACTCCAACTAAATCCTCAAGATTTAGATTGATTCCGACAGTTGTTTCATTATTTGAAGAAAAAGAAACCGAATCTTGTGAATATAATTGTGAATAACCGTTATTGTCAAAATTATTACTGTATGCTATTCTCCCATCAGAGGTTATTATTGAAAGCCTCAAGTCATCAACCATATATGGCTCAGGTTTTGCTAACCAAGAGAGTCTTGCTCTCACATCCTCTTCTCTATTGATTGTGAAATTCCATCTAATTTCATCTCCCGTTGATAAAAAGGGACCTTTAGCACCTGATCCATTCCATGTATTTTTTGTTAGTGATTCCAAAGGCGGATCATCACTTCCTATCCTAGATGAGGTAAAAGTGCTCCAATCACCATCAAATTGATAACTATCCCAAATCCAAACATCATCTATAGTATTATTTTCATTTTCAAAAAAATCCTCAGTTAATATCTCGGAAATATTTAGTATGCCCCAGCCCTGTTCAGAATTCGGCACATTCGAATTCTCAATACTAGTTGTAGATAAAGAAAGTAATGATTTCATCAGCGGTCCACTAGGAGTAAATCCTGAAGAATAATTATCTATTTTTTTGGAATTAAACAAGCCAAGCTCTACCATTTGTTGAATAATAGCAGCACCAGATGCTGCAAGTGGTGTAGACATAGAGGTCCCCGATAAAGAAGAAGTATCTTCGTTAAATGAATTTACAACACCATCACTATTTGCAGAAATTATATTTTTTCCTGGAGCAACCAAAAATATCCCCCTTGTTCCTAATGTTGTTGGCCCTACACTCGAAGAACTTACCATTTGAGGATCCTCGGATTTTGTGGTAGAACCCACGGCTACAACATTTCTTGCATTAGCAGGCTCCATTAATTGCCCACCAGAATTTCCAGGTGCTACGAAAATTAAACTCCAGGGGACTTCTCTTCCCCATCCATCAAAACGTCCAGAACGCTCGGTGTAATTCACCTCATTATCTCCCCAAGAATCTGAGTGAATTATAGCGCCATTTTCAGCAGCCTCTAAAAATAAAACCTCAACATTTTCTGGAGGAATCCACCCGGCTTCACTTACAATATCTTGTACTATTAATCGTGAATTATAAGACAGGGACGTAGCTGTTTTTTGTACCCCATCCACCCAATTACAAGATAAACTACCAGCGATGTGTGTACCATGACCAAAATCAGAGTTATTGGAAGAGTCCCAAGAATCAAGCGTAGTATTCAAAATTTCAACTTTTCTGTGAGTTTCTCCGGGTATACCAACTCCAGTCAAATTTTCTCTGAAGCAAGCATGGTCTAAATCGATTCCAGTATCTGCAACTGCAATCAATACACCCTCACCGTTTATTCCACGACTCCATAATTTATGCTCCTCTAGATTTCCTCCCTCAATAATTGAAGCAGCAACATCATTTCTAGCATTTGTCTCTAGAATCTTCTCAATTTTCCAAACACCATTTATTTCTATTCCCTCAGGTAATAAACCTGAGATTTGGAACGAGGCAGGGACTCCTCCAACATTTTTTATTTCTGGAAATGATATAATCTTAAGATTCAACTCATTTAAACTGTTTAAAACTTGAATGACTCCCTCCGAAGGTAAATGCGGCTCTAACAGTACTCTGTATTTAGATAAGTGCAGTTGTTCGACATTAATTATCAAATTTTCATTCAAATTTTTTATTTTTTCTAGGTTGAACATCTCTGAATCAGTCTTTGAAACACTCATCCATACTAACATCTCATTTTTTGAAATTTGTCTTAAAGGAATAAAACCCTCATTTTCGAGCTCTAACCAATCTAAATAAGTTATATCGTGTTCAAAAATTATAGAAACCTCTTTTCCAATATTTTCATGACTTTCTGTAAAATATTGGCTTTGTGGAGCAGCAGATACAGGAACCAATATTAGTAATAATATTGAAACGATCCCTATCGATGTACCTTTGCCCATAGGGCAGCGTAACCATCAACTCATTTCAGATTTGTTTAATTTTATTTTACATTTTATCATATTTCTCAAATAAATTACGCGCCAACGCGTTTAAGATAGTTTGACAAGTCGCCATGAATATGAAGGCATATCGAATAACAGGAACAGTACCTTTAGGAAGCGTAAGCCAAAAATTTACACAAGATGTAGTAGCAAGTAATATTGATGAAGCTCAGCATAAGGTTTTATCAACACTGGGAGGGCGACATAAAGTCAATAGGAGACAAATCTCAATAGAATCAACCGAAGAGATAAATCCTAACCAATCTAGTGCTCCAAAAGTTATTCATCAATTTAGAGATGACATAGAACCAGTTTCAGAAGAAGAATAATAGTGCATTATTGCATTATTTGATACGGGGGAAGTTCAATGGAAAGAGCCGAATTACAGCAAATTTCCCAAATGAGAGAACTATATCATCAAAAAATAGCTCAAATCGAAGAACAAATCAGTAAATTAGACCAAGTAATCCAAGAACACGAAACAACAAATAGAAGTTTAAAGCAATTAATCAAAGGTGACGTAAAAGAAGGGCTAATTCCAATTGGTGCAGGAATCCAAATACCGATCCAGTATTCTAATGTTAACTCGACCCTTATCGATATTGGTAGCGGAATCCATGCTGNAAAATCATTAGAGGAATCTTCTAAATTATTAGAAGTTAGAATTGAAGAGTTAAAACAATTAATNGATCAATTAGTTTCAGAACATTCTACAACAAAACAAGCCATNNCNGANTTAAATCAGAAATTAGAATTAACAATGCAATCAATTGAAAAATCTAAGGCGGNAAAAGAACCCGTAAAACATAATCAAAAACCAAAACAAAAAAAGAAAAGAAGAAGATATGGTGGAGAATTAACATTAGATGATTAAGGTGATTTAATGGGGTTATTTGATAAATTTAGGAAGAAGGTTAGAAATATTTCTAAAGAAACAGACACCGAGGAATTAACAGAACCAGAACCNCTNGAAATTAATAATGAAAGAATTCCTATGCAAACTGAATTNGAACCTATTCAAATCGAGAATAAAGCAGAAATANCACCGCCAAAACAAGAGACGGAATGGGATGAGTGGGACGAACCATTAGCAGAATCATCTGAAGAACCTTGGAAAAAACTATCCAAAAAAGAGCGTAAAAAACAGAGAAAAGAATTACAGAAAAAAAATAAGGAGAGAAAAGTGGTAACCAAACCCAAAGGTTCAAGAGTGGATCTGCAAATGATGAGATCAACTACTGGAAGACAATTAGTCAAAGTAGAAGAGGCNCCGAGAGGCTCTTCAGGCATTAAAGAAATAGATTTAGGCGAAGGAAAAAATATTCAAATNGATTTGGGAGGAGGAGTTGTAGAATCCGGAGGAAGAGNNATTAAAGACGGAAAAGCTNTGAATTCTCTGCTAGAAGAAATTGAATGGGCGATGTTAGAATCTGACATTAGTAGCGGGGCAGTCACAGATATCATGGCATTGATGAAAGAGAATCTAATCGGAAGTAGACTAAGAAAAGGTGCTGACTTATCCAAAGTAATAGAAGCCACAATNAAACGAGCTTTACAATCAATTTTGAAAGCAGATTATTGGGATTTTTATGCTACAGTTGAAAAATATCTTGTAGAGAAAGATAAACCAGTGGTAATTATGCTAGTTGGGGTTAATGGTACAGGAAAAACTACAACCACTGCCAAAATCGCTTATAATCTAAAAAACAGAGGTTACAAAGTTGTTGCAGCGGCATCAGATACATTTAGGGCGGGAGCTATAGAACAATTGGAAGCCCATATGAATAAATTGGAGATAAAATGCATATCAAGTCAAAGAGGTGGTGACTCAGCAGCTATTGCAAGAGATGCAATTTCTCACGCCAAAGCAAAAGATGTAGATGTCGTATTAGTAGATACTGCAGGTAGGATGCAAAACAAAACAAATTTGATGAATGAATTACAAAAAGTGCATAGGGTAACCCAACCCCACTTAGTACTGTTTGTTGGTGACGCTTTAGCAGGAAACGATGCGGTCGAACAAGCAGCAGAATTTTCCAGAATTTTAACCTTTGATGGAGCAGTACTATCAAAGATGGATACGGACGCTAAAGGCGGAGCAGGCTTATCAATAGCGCACATAACAGGTAAACCAATAGTTTTNGTTGGTACCGGTCAAGAATATACTGATTTACACCAATTTGATCCAGAGTGGTTATTAGAACAATTATTTGAGTGATTTTATGAAAGAGCATTATAACAAATTAGCAAATTTATTTTCAAAATCAACCATAAATAAAACCCTTCAAGCAGAAGTTATAATTAGCCAGGGCAAATCAGAATTTATTTTTACTACAACGGCTATTATGCATAATGAAATAGAAACGATTCATAATGCATATTTATTTATGGCCGCAGAGTCAGCAGCCTTTTTAGCAGCCAACTCACTAGTAGAGGATGTAATGGTATTAGCAAAATCATTTGAAATAAATTATTTGAGACCAACAANTAGTAAAAAGTTGAACGTTAGTGCNAAGTTTATTGAAAAATCAATGGGCAATTACTATATTTTGGTAGAATTAACAGAAAATAAAAACTTAGTAGTTAGAGCGAAAGGTGTGTTTAGGAGAAGTAAAAAACCTCTAGAAAATATAAAAAATTATAATCAATAGTCTTAGCGTAAGTAGAGGGTGAAATATTGTCGGATGAAGAATTTTTTAATAATGAAGACTCATATAGATTTTTCCAATTAGTTCATATGTTCCAAAGAACAGTAATGATGAATTTAGGTTTAATGGAATATGAAGGTGAACGNTTTTATGATNTAAATGAGGCCAAAGAAGGTATNGAATTACTNAGNATGTTACAAAAAAAAACNGANGGTAACTTNGATGANAAAGAAACTAAGATNNTATCTGGAGTAATTTCAGAANTACAGATGGCATTTGTCAGTGCACCNCAAAGAGAAGCAGAATATATNAAGAATAAAGGAGAGGAAGAAAAGATAAAACAAGCTTTNACGAATCCTAAGGANGGNCCAGCAGAAACAATACTTGAAGAAGAATAAGTAGCGGATATTTGATGAACACAGCACTCCTCGCCTCTGATGAGTTGCATGGGTCTAGTCACGGATGTTGATGATGAAAATGCTCCAATTGTATTGTTGGTTGATAATAATCCAATGTCTAGAAGACGTATTGAACAATCATTGAGAACNAAGGAATTTGTTTTNATTAATTGTGAAGATGGAGATAACGCTGTAGATGTTTATTCTGAGAATATGCCCGATTTAGTGATAATGGCATTAGATATTCCAAGTATGGATGGACATGTCGCTGCATTAGAAATTAGAGAAGCGGACCCAGAAGCAAGAATTATTTTTCTAGCGCCTTCAAGATTAGCCCAAATTGCTGAAGATGCGGCTTATTCTGCAGGTGCNGTAGCNTGGGTACAAAAACCAGTTACNGCAACTCTGTTTGATGAGGTTTGGGACAAAGTNNTGGGTCCAATACCCGAAGCACCAGGATTAGAAGATTTAGATAAATTGTATCCTAAAGATTTAGATAAAAAAGAGACCCCTTTACTTGGGGAATTACCACCTTTAGGGGAATTACCACCTTTAGGGGAATTACCACCTTTAGGGGAATTACCACCTTTAGGGGAATTACCACCTTTAGAAATTCCTAATCCGACATCCATTTCGTCAGAAGAAATTAAACAAACAGCCAAAGGATTGAAAAGAAAAGCATTTATTTTGACAGTATTCTTGTTTGGAGGATTAGTCGGCGGCTATCTATGGAGTTTATTTGGAGATATTCCATATTTATGATTGCTTATCGGGAATTGTAATTGTCGAAGGAGTTGTTGTATCTTCGTTAATAATGATGTAAGGATGAATCATACTACCGGGCGGTGCTTGAAATACAGACTCAATATTTAATCCTGAATCTGATAACAATGTCTCATCACAATCATTAATTCTTTTACTTAGTAACATGTGTTTTCTAAAATGGAACCACCATGTGATAAATACTAATCCAATTATTCCTAGAATAATAAATATAATTTCAATCAGAATTAACACTCCTTTTTATCAAAGCATCCCAACTAATTTTAGCATATTTTAAAGCCATTTCACTTGGATTACTTGATTTATGAATACCACTTCCAATGATTATTGCGTCAGATCCAGATAAAATTGCTTTTTCGGGGTCACCGTATCTTTGTCCTAACTCTGCATCATCTGAATTCAAATTAACACCTGGTGTCCAAATCATCTTTTCCTCACCAACTAGTCGGCGCAATTGAATAATTTCTTCGTGATTACTCCCATTACCGATAAAACCGAAACAAATTGGATGCTTTTTTCCAATTTTAACCACAGAATCAGTATAGCCTGGCAACTCAAGTAGGTTTCCTTCACTACTCATTTGAGCAAGTAAAAGTACCCCCCCGTCTTTATTTGCAGAATCCCATGCTTCTTGCATTCCATCTAAGATAGAGGGCCCTGAAATTAAGTGAGCGGTAATTAAATCTGCCCAAGATTTAGAATCATAAATCCCTCCCATTTGGTCTCTAGCTATTTTTCCGATATCTCCATGTTTTCTATCTTCAAAAATTAAGAGATCTTTTTCCTTAGCTTTTGAAATAAATTTTCCCCAACTTTCTTTTGTCCAGTCATCAATTAAATCTACATGAGTTTTCAATGCTGATATATAATCTCCAACATCATCAACTAATTTATTTAATTCCTCCATAGTATTTTTATCGGCTGCTAAAACCACAAGACTTTGTTTTTTACATACCGTCTCCATATATTTTTTAGCAATAGGTTGATTAGAATTTAACCAACGACTTCCCCAGATAGATGCAGGGTCCATTGACCATTGCAAGAGCTCTTAGCAATCAAGATTGGGGTTGTCTTGTGTTTTTCCTTAGGGGAGGTGGATTTGGGATATTCACTCTATTTCTAAATTCGGGGCGCCTCATTGTTTCAACCGAAGCAGCACCCATAACTAACCATTTTTTGTAATCTTCAGTTCTATTTTCCCAAGTTAAATCTTCCATTTTTTGTACAGCTTTTTTATTATTGGAATGAACTTTATTTACAATTTTCCTTACTTTAGACAATTTCTTTTTTTCTTCTGAATTTCTTAATTGAATAATCAAACCCCCCACAAATAATCCAGCACAAAGAAGAGTATTCGGAGTAGTAGATGAAATTTCTGGGAAGGTAAATGCACCTTCGGTAACAAATTGTAATCCTAAAGCAAGGCTTGCAGTCCCTGCAGCAGCACCAGCCAATGCAGCAACTAATTCTCTTGCCTTGAATGTGATTAAAAATGATATTGCCGCCCCAATAATGGCTATAATTGTAAAAGTTTGATCATCTTTAATTACAATACCCAAACTTTCCCCAGTCTCTCTTAGCCATAACATCAGGAGGTACACTAGAATTGAAGCAGAAGTTCGAATAGAGGATCTCCAACCTAATGCACTCATTCCACCAAATAGAACTCCTGCTAATATTTTAATTCCTAAAAATAACATGGGATGTTGACTAGGTGCATACTCTGGTGCAAACATTGGTACTAAATCTTCTACAAAATTTACTAACATTACTCCAAACATAAATCCAGAAGCACCAAATACAGCAACAAGATATTTATTACCAAACAATAACAAAATAGCTCCAATAATTATTAGTGATACTGCTCCTATCATAATCCCTGAAGCTTCTAAAGTTTCCCAATTGGGTATTGCCATGCTAACTCCTCAAATTAACACACATATGATGGTTATTAATTAATTGAATGAAAATCATTCTTATGATGAAATATTTTCTTAATCGAAAATAACAAAAAAGACCACAAATTTAGTTCAAACTAAATTGTCTAAGTAAATTATTATATAATCATAAATTCAGGATTTATCGATTAAGATGTTTAAAATAGAATCAATGCCAGCAAAAATATGTTTAGGATTTTCCGCACTGATGTTCTTTCTTTATGGATTGAGCTTCATGTTCTTTGGTGACTGTTATGTTACGGGAGGAAATGGTTGCTTTTCTCCAATAGATAACGGAGTACCAGTTGGTGATGTTGCATATGGGGCAGGAGGGCCCGAATCTGCATTTAATGGGGCACTTTTCTTTGGAATATTTATCTCTACAATGTTAATTCTTAATGAAGGAGCAAGAGGGAAATGGGTCATAATGTTACCTGTAATCATTGGCTCAGCTATAATGTCAGTTTGTCTTTGGATTTATTGGAATTCCGAAAGTGCAGCGGGAGATCTGCCAAAATATGTTTCAGTGATAGTTACATTAGTTTACACTGGTGCTTATTTATTATTGAGAGAAGAAGGAGTCAATGAGGGGCTTTCAGATTTCAAGCCAGGATTAAAAATCAATGATAAGATTGCTATGGTCTCCCTAATTCTGTTAATCTTAGCGGGATTATTTTATTCATTAAGAATGATATTGTCTCCGGATTCAGTAATTGATGCAGGATTCCCAGAAGGTTATTCAGGTTCTTTAGATAAAGATTTGGGAATGGGTGAACCATTTCCAACTACAGTTTCAGTTTCAGGTGCTTTAATTTTGATTTATACATTATTTTCTGCATTAGTATTATTAGACGGTGCTTCAGGAAAATGGACAGTATTACACCCTTCAATGTTTGCTTTTATTACAGTAACAATTTCAATCTTTGTAGGCTTAATTGCAGGGAACGCCAGAAACGCTAGTGATCAAAATCAGTTAGATGCAATGACTGGAGCAGTAGTAATGCTTCTAGTTTTAATTAGTTATTTCAGACTGAAAGGTGAAGGTGTAGAAGACGGAATCACTTTCCTTGGTGAGCCTGTTGAAGATGAAGGTATGTGGACAAATTCACTACTACTATTCGCACTTGTAATGGGCGCATTATTTGCAGCTAGTGAGATTATACTTCCAATGATGTAAGTATTTATTCTGGGACCCATTGCTGACTCGCTTCATCCCATTTCCAACCAGGATGTTCGTTAGTGGATTGAGTGGTTGTCGCTTCAATTGCTGGTGTTTCCGCATATGATAATGTAGCTTGTTTACCAAAGTTCTGAACATTCTGTGTTGAACTAACTTCTTTTCCTGATGCTGCAGAACTTATCAAAGAATTGACTAAAGTTATCGCCTCTTCAATTCTTGCAATATCTACGGCTACACCTTCAATTACACTACGTTTGAATGCAATCATGTAAGTTGCACCTCCAGATGTTTCAAAACCGATATACATTACCTTTTGGAAAGCATATATCGCAACGAATATAAGAAAAATAATCAATCCCGCTACAAATAAACCCATCATTGGTTCATCTCCAGAAAAAGCTGTTACTGAAAGTCCTAAAAACGCCAAGAAACCGGTAACAAGCCATCCTATTGGCTTATCATATCCTCCGACAAATGCTGCTATTGAAGTCAAACCAGTTGTAACGCTAGTCATTCCTTTTAGTGAAGAATTTCTAAATTCAATAGAGCCTGTATCTACTTTTACTGTAGCAGTAGGATCTAATCCAATTAAATTCAATAAGAATGCGAATAATCCCGCATTTCTTGCCTTTACGTAAAGATTTGCTCCAGAAACTCCTGTGTGGTCTATTTGAAATTGTTTTAATACTAAGGTCCCAGCCATGCCGTTACGTAATATTAATGATATTTAATTTACAACGATTATAACGTTAGGGCTTTATCTAAGTAATTTTTACACGGTTTGAAGACAATGAAACAACTCACTACGCCACTAATTATTTTATTATTATTAGGCGCATCATTATCGGGTTGTTTTGGAAAAGAAGAAGTACTAATTCAAGAAGAAGAAACGGTTTATCCATCTATTTGGGATAGACACTTACTTGAATGGAATACAACACATACCCATAGTTTTGTTTTAGAACCAGGTCCACATTATTCCTTAGATGTACAAGAAGCAACAATAGAAGTTGATACAACAGGAGTTTGGGATGGGGGGCCGAATTCTGCTGAAGTACACTTGTCTTATTGGTTACCATCTAATACCGAAGAAGGTGAAAAAGTACCAGTCATTGCGATAGTCAGTCCATATTTTTCTTATGGTCAGCCAGGTTCAGAATCATCTCCGACTAATGTAATTAGTGCAGGTAGAGGAGAATTCATTCACGATAATTTTGTTCCACACGGATATGCACTTGCCCAAGTTGCAGTATTTGCAACAGAGGAGAGCACAGGTTGTTTTGATTATCGTGGAGACGGAGAAGGTTTGAGTATTCATTCCGCAGTGGAATGGCTTGGTCAACAAAATTGGAGTAATGGTAATGTTGCAATTTATGGGAAATCGTACGAGGGTGCGACAGCATGGGAAGCAGCAGCTCAAGGCAGTGAACATCTCAAAACGATTGTACCTGTATCTGGTACAACAGCATTAGGACCTCTACTATACAAAAATGGAAGCGCGGAAGCAAGAAGTCAAATTATGCATTCTAATTATGGAAGTAGTATTCTCGATTATAATCTTGAAGATGCGGACAATCTTTGTGGAGATGTGCTTGAAGGATTAGTTGCAGGGCCGATGCGCTATACAATGGGCGAATTTGACCCTACTGGTGATCCATATTACGATGAACGTAGCCATATTGACAAGGCATTAGGGAAATATAATGGTAGCATTTATTGGGTACAGGGACTACAAGATTGGAATGTAGATCCTCACCAAGTTTTTGGAGGACCCCCTGGGGTTAATTGGTATCAAGAGTATATCGACAATGGTTACGATGTAGCTGGTATGATTGGGCAATGGGAACATAATTATCCCGATCAATGGACAAAGCATAATGTCCAAGAATCAGGATATGGTGGAGAAGCTATTCAAAATATGACACGATGGGACTGGGCTCAGGATTTATTTGAATGGATGGAATATTACCTAAAGGGAAACGGCCCTAAGCCAGATTTACATACCCAAGTTCAGCGAAATGATGGTGAGTGGCGAATTGAAGAAACTTGGCCTCCCAAAGATGTAGAATTTCAAAGAGTAGAACTATCATCATGTAATAATGATAATTCATGGGTAGGGACTGGTTCTTTGATAGTTGGAGGGGGAGACTCACTAACTGTCGAATGTGATCCATTGAGTGTGGATAATGATACGATTATTTCAGGATTAGCAGTATTACATTTAACAGTTGTAGCAAACTTTGATGGTGGTCAAGTATTCATTGAAATGCAAGATTCTGAAACGGGATTAAGACTAGGGCATGCAACAATGGATGTAAGATATCACGCAGGTGGTTATTCACCACAGACAGTAACACCGGGTGAGACAGTTGTAATGATGATGGAGTTCCAAGCAATAGATGCAATTTTACCCGCTGGTCATGGTTTAACTTTTGTAATGACTGAAACAGGTGAAGATTATTTACAACCAGCTTGTTCTCCTACATGCTTTTTACATGTTTTACCTTCCTTGTCAACCTTTGATGCTCCAATAATTGAACGTGATGGTAGTAATGTATTAATCACGCCACAGGAAGAAACAGAATAATAACTAAAATTTATGATGCGTTGTAGCTCCACAGATTCTACAATATACTTTCACACCTTCTAATCTTGGAGCAATACCACTAATATCTAATTTTTGTCCACAAACAGAACAAATACATTTTGCGACCATATTCTCCCTTATTACCATCCAGATAGTATCCTCATAAAAACCTTGTATTAATTTGTCCAAACTTCTATTTTCACATAAACTTGTGTTGGACTGTATGTTCTTGCAGCCTCTACAATAATCTTCGAAATAGAGAAGTTTTCAGAAGTAAATAATAGTTCTATTTGGGTTTTTACTTCGTCAAGCCTTTTTGAATCAATAATAGACCATGCTCTCAGTACCGATGTTTCACTATGATTTAACAATCCAATTAATGTAGGTAGATGTTCGATGGTTGAATGTGGAAGATTAACTAATAATAAATCAAAAAAACCTATATTCTCATTTAAACTTATTAATTTTCGAGCATCTTCACATGTAATTCTTAGATTAATATTTTCTTTATTATTATCGATTAGATTTTTCTGCAAAATAGTTGTAACTTCTGGATTTAAATCATTAGCAAAAATCGAATCAACAAGCCCATTTTTTTTGATTAGCGGCATTAATGCAGGACCAAATCCAGCATAAGCATCACAAATTTTTAATTTACGCTTTAATTTTTCTTTGAGTAGAACTGCACATTCCAATGTTTCTAATCTTTCCGTGGCTAATCTTGGCGAATAATAGCCTTTAGTGGGATCAACAAAAAATTCCACACCATTTTCTCTGACTTTAGTTTCTCCACCTAATTTTTCAGAACCTCCAATTAAATTTAATTTTCGAATCCTGAAATTGCCATGAACCCCTAAATCCTGAAATATTCTAGTGGCTTTTTTATTTTGAGATAATAGAGATTGAGCTATTTCTTTTGCAAATATTTCAACTTCTTTCTCTAATTTTATAATTATTAACTCGCCGATTTGATCAAAAGATTGTGGCCAAAAATTCTCGAATTCATTATATGTTTTTTCGCCCACTTTTATTTTTAAGAATCCTAAATAATCATTCGGTGAGATTATAGGGGCATTCTTCTCAATAATATCAAATTTAGATAGATCTATTGGCGCTTTATTTGGAAATAAATTAGAAAGTGGAATAGCTCGCCCAGAACCTTCAATCTCAATACTAAGTGTTCGTTCCATCCACCCCTTAGAAACTAAATATTCTTTCCAAGTTTCAGTTTCTTGGCTAGGGACGACTAAATAACGCATCGGATTCGGCACATCTAAGGGTGACTTTAGTTTCATGTCTTCGGAGAATAATTTTTCATCAAATGGCCTATGGTTAGTTGGAATAGGGCCCGGAAATCCTGACTTATTGACTTTAGGAGCAGTCGAGGCAATCAATAGTTGTAAGCATGTATTTATGGAAGGCTATACTGCACATTTATCTAAGGAATATTTAGAAGAATTTCAAATTAAATTTGGAAATTGGGAAATTTTGATGAGAAGTTCTATTGAAAATCCAGAGAAATTATTAGAATTGGCAAGTAAAGAATCAGTTGCATTATTGGTGATTGGAGATGTATTGCAAGCAACCACACATATTGATTTAATTCTCAGGTGTGAGAAATTACAAATTCCTACAAATATAGTTCATGGGATTTCAGTTACAACATTAATAGGAGAAGTTGGTTTACAGGCATATCGTTTTGGACGCCAAACAACCATTCCCTATCCTTACAAAGACTATTTACCAACATCGCCATTAGAAATTATCTTATCAAATAAAATAAATAATCTACATACGTTATTGTTGTTGGATTTAGATCCAACAGGAATGGGCGAAGAAAAACCACGACCAATGACTCCCGAAATCGCAATCGATACGTTGAATAAGATGTCACAAAAATATGTTGACGAAGGGACACCAATGATTGATAATTTACTGTCGTGGGATGCGGTTTTATGCTCAAATTTAGGTACCAAGAATCAAGAGATTAAATATTCATCATTGGAAACATTATCATCAATTGAATCAGACGGTATGCATTGTTTAATAGTTCCAAGTGAACCACATGAAATGGAATTATTAGCACTTAATAGGTGGAGGATTGAATAATATGCCAGCACCATCCAAAGTCAATTTTCCGGGACAGAAACAAAGAATTAGAATGCGTGGAACAAAACAGGCATCAAAAGACGTGAAACAACGATTAAAGAAAAATTTAGCTGATTTAAGAGAATCCCCCGAAAGTCTATTACCCATTTATGAGGGTCCAAAAAGAATTAAATGGGGACGAAAAAGTCCAGTAGTTTCAACCTTAGAAGAAATTAACAAGGTAATAGATAATCGTTTTGAAAAAAAGTGGTTATCAAAAAGAACGATGTCAAAAAGAGGTGATTCTGTTGCTAAAGCTTGGGCTGGAGCTATGCTTGCTGCCCAAGAAGAGGATTATTCTACAGTCTCCGTATTCAAACACCCGTTATATGGTTCAGCAAGCTATATCAGAAAAGGTGATTCTAGGGCAGGATTTTTAACAGGAGTACAAAACCACCATAATCCAAGATTACGATTACTTCCTTGGGAAGAACATGCTAAAAGAGGATGGTGGTTTTTCAGTTCAAAAAATGGGTTTGTTTGTTCTGGACAAGAATCTAAAATTAGTAATGATTGGATTTTAGGAATTATTGATAGAGCTAAAATTAATCATGACATTAGATCTGAAAACTTGATAGTTTCTTCTGATATTAATCCCGAAACCATTGAAAATGATGAAGTTATAGATCAAGGATATTTCAAATTAAATTTCTCCAATGGCACAACATTGGCAGTCAGTGAAAATTTAATCAAAGACATGAAGGAACCCTTGGTAATGCAATTTGTTTTGGGAGTATTACCACCAAAACTTACTGATTTTATAGATGTAGAGTATCGTTGGGCACCCAATGGCTGGGAAGGAGAATTACCAGAAGAATCAATTGAAGCAGTTGAAAATATAGTAACCGGCTGGCTTAACTTAGTAGTACCAGAAAAAAGCTTACCAATTTTATGCCGTAAAGCAATCTTAGAGGGCATAAATGATGGCTTTATTTTAGGTGAAAGATGGTTTAAACCTGAAAATCATGATGATTTTATTGGGGAACTTTCTGGTAATGACTTAGAAAGATTGGCAGTTGAAAAATTATTCGAAATTATCCCAAATAAAGGGTTTTATGTGAATTCAGACGGTGAAATAGAATGGAAGGACGAATCAGAATTGATTTGGTTAGAATCAAATTCTATCCATTTATTGTTGGTATCAATGTGGGAAGAATTTGGTCTAGAATTATTAAATGAATTATTCGATATTAATGAACAAAGTGCAAAAGAAATCCATTCTAAACAATTGAAGAAAAGAGAGGCATTCGGCAATTTCCTTAGAAAATTAAACAAAACAAATAGTATTCAAAAAACACTTTCTAAATTCCCTTGGCAAGATATTGAATTTAATGGTCCATGCGGAGTTGCCCATGCGCTCATAATGTTAGCACGATCAGAAAGCGTAGGTGTATCATGTGCCTATGCAACTAAGATAAGAGGAAATTTAGAAGAAGAAGCAATTGCATGGAGCTGGTTATTAATACATAAGAAACATTCAGGAAAAGATTGGAAGTTTAACCCGTCTGCAAGAGATTTAGGTGGAGACTGGTCTGTTTCATTAAATCAGCTTTGGGATGAAAGTGAAAACGTAGGTAAAGAGGGTCCTGAAGGTTATATCTCTAAAATGAATGACCTTCAGAAAACTACTGGAACGCAGCATAAATTACCAGAATTATAATGAATTTAACGCTTGGGAAATATCATTCCATAGATCTTCAATATTTTCAATACCCACACTTAATCTAACAAACCCCGAAACAATCCCTGCCTCTTTTCTAACGTCTTCTGGAATTGACATATGGCTAGAATTAAATGGACATTCAATCAAACTTTCAACACCACCAAGACTAGTAGCTTCGAAGATAATTTTTAGATTCCTCATAAAGCTCAGTGCAGCAGAGTCCCCTCCTTTTACAACAAAGGCCATCATTCCGGTACCCTTTGGCATTATTCTTTTCGCTACTTCATAATCTGGGTGACTAGGTAATGAAGGATGGAGTACTTTTTCAATCATATCGTGATTTTCTAATCTCTTTGCCAACTCATGTGAATTTTTAGCATGCCTTTCCATTCTTACATCAAGAGTCCTAATGCCCCTTTCTAACATGTAACAATTATGAGGATCTGCAGAACCTCCAAGGTGTACTTTTTTAGGGAATATTTTCGCAATAAGATCTTTATTTCCTAATACCGCACCCCCAATTATATCAGAATGACCACCCAAATATTTGGTAGTAGAATGGATTACTATATGTGCGCCCAAATCAATTGGATTTGTAGCCCATGGTGTAGTAAAAGTATTATCAACTACCAAGATTAAATTATGTTTATTGGCCAACTCAGAAAATGCTTCGATATCACAAACCTTCAATACGGGATTTGTTAAGGTTTCAATATACAGCATTTTTGTATTTGGTTGAATGGCCGCCTCATATGAATTGACATCTCTCATATCTGCCATACTAACGTCTATTCCAAAGCGAGGAAGATCTTCAGTCATCAATCCATAAGTTCCCCCATAGACATCAGAGCTAGCAACAACATGATCCCCGTTAGATAACAGTCCAAGCAAAGTCGTACTAATAGCAGCCATTCCGCTAGCAAAAACTTCTCCATCTTCAGCATTTTCTAGCGATGCTAATTTTTCAGCAACAGCTTCTGAGTTAACACTGGATAATCTTGAATAAATTAGAGTGTGTTGTGCACCAGCTGCCCATCCTGCATAGGTTTCCTCAGTTAATTTATATGTGGACGATTGGAAAATTGGAGTATTGACTGAACCTTCATAATGTTTTGTTCCAACATGAATCGCACGCGTTGAAAATTCTTTGTCATTTGCTTCTCCGTCCATGATATTGCGTATCGGGACAACACTTGAATTAAACCCAAATAAAATTAAAAAACAGACTTGGATAACTTATTATTTCTTAAATTTTTTTTATTATTAGCACAGCATTCATTGGAAAGAAGTTCTACCCAACAGCATGGCCGCAGAATGGGATGCTCCAATTGAAAGTGGGCCAATCCCAGAATCAAGCACTAATTTCGATGTAATAGTCGTAGGAGGGGGGCCAGGAGGAAGTGCTGCGGCCTCATATGCTGCAATGGCAGGAAACAGAGTATTATTGCTGGAAAAAAGAAAATTCCCAAGAGACAAGGTTTGTGGAGATGCCGTTGGAGGCAAATCATTACGAATTGTGACAGAACTAGGAGTTAAACCACTCATTGAAAGTACTCCTCATAATCGGGTAACAGGAATTACATTTTCTTCCCCTGGAGGACAGAGTATTAATTGCTCATTACCCATGGAAGAAATAAAAAATAAAGAAGCGGGTTATGCATTACCAAGAATACAATTTGATTACATGATGTTTAAGAAAGCCGTAGAGCATGTTATTTCTGCAGGAGGTTCAGTGATACAAAATTTTCACGTAAAAGAGATAATCCTTGAAGAAAAACAAATTAAAGGAATTAAAGGAAATATTAGAAAAGGGAAAAGTGACGAAGAATTTTACTTTTCAGCCCCCTTAACAATTGGAGCGGGGGGATTTAATTGCCCAGTCGCTACAGCAGTAACTAAACAATGTCATAATGAACCAATGCGAGATGACAAACATTATTGTGAGGCATATCGAGAATATTGGGTTGATGTGGAAGGAATTAATTCAAATCAAGAACCGATTGAGATTCATTTTATTGACGGCGTGGTACCAGGATATTGGTGGATTTTCCCTGTAGGAGAAAATTCAGAGGGTAAAGTGGTTGTCAATGTTGGAATAGGAATGGTTACATCAGAACTGAAAAAAAGAAACGTTAAATTAAAGTCTTTACAGAAAAATATTATTGAAACTAATCCTATATTTTCAAAGAAATTTAAGGATGCATCAATGATTAAAGGATCTGGAAAGGCAGCACAATTACCTTTTGGCAGCCCACGAAAGAATCCTCCCTCCTATCAGCCTAGAAGGTCAGCTGTGGCAGGGGCGATGTGCGTTGGTGATGCCTCTGCATTGGTAGATCCATTTTCCGGAGAAGGTGTAGGAAATGCATTATTAAGTGCGAAAATTGCATTAAGTTATTT
The DNA here is from genome assembly GCA_002696315.1 of Methanobacteriota archaeon. Taxonomy (GTDB): domain Archaea; phylum Thermoplasmatota; class Poseidoniia; order Poseidoniales; family Poseidoniaceae; genus MGIIa-I. The sequence goes on from NZRR01000058.1 coordinate 31,989, forward strand.
TGACAAAGAAAAACATAAAGATGGTTTCCCAGTCAATTTATCTGAAGAATATATGAAAGAAATTTGGGATACATTGGGACCTGAATTATCGAATAGTTATAAATTACAAAAGATGGTGAAAAAGAAATGGTTAATGAATTGGGTTATTGGAAAAGCAAACAAGAAAAAAGAACTCAAGGACTTATTAGAGCAATCATTAAGTTCTAAAGAGGCCCAAGAAGAACTCAAGAGCACTTGGAAATTACTGAGATTATTATTATTTTAAGGTGATTAAATTGAATACTGAATTGGAAGGCATTAAGGCAGTTTTTATGGATTTAGATGGTACACTTTACCTTGGGGGAAACCTAATTGAAGGTGTAAACGATTTTTTAGATAGATTAGATAAAAAAGGAATTAAAAAATTTTACTTATCAAATAATTCTAGTAGGTCAAAAAAAGAATATTTAGAAAAATTAAAAAATTTTGGAATTGATGCAAAGATTTCAGAAATATTACTCTCAACTGATGATTTATTAGAATGGCTTACGAGTAATAACTATTCTGATGTATATACAATTGGCACAAATTCAATGTGCGAAATGTTAGAGGAAAGAGGAATAAATACATATTCAGAAAACCCACAAATGGTAGTATTAGGTTATGATACAGAGATTAATTATGAAAAATTATCTCAAGCATCGATTTATCTTCACAAAGGCATTCCGCTGGTTGCCAGTCACCCAGATACAGTTTGTCCTTCACCAGAAGGGGGATTACCTGACGTTGGAGCTTATCTTTCATTATTAGAAGCAACAACCAACGTAAAACCCGTACATATTTGCGGAAAACCTAATCCAGGAATGTTAAATCATAAGATATCAGAATTAGGATTAATGCCAAATCAGGTAGCAATGATTGGAGACAGGTTGTATACAGATATAGAAATGGCCAATAGAGTCGGATGCCTTTCTGTACTCGTGTTAAGCGGAGAAGCAACTAGGGACGATGCAAATAATGCACCACAGAAGATAGATCTAATGGTGGATTCAGTTTCTAGCTTAATCCTTGGTAATAATTAGTCCAGGTCCATTTTTTTCATAGCAATATGGACAACATTCATCTAAAATATATTTATCTGAACGCATTTCTTGAAAAGTTAGCGGCTCACGACAAGCAAAACACATTTCATGTTCAGTTTCATTTAAGTTCTTGTCGATAGAAACTCTTTGATCAAAAACAAAACAATCTCCATTCCAATGGGCGCCTCCAGTCTCTTTGAAATAACCAAGAATCCCACCTTTGATTTGATAGACGTTTTCCCAACCTTGATTTTCCATTACAACACTAGCCTTTTCACACCTTATTCCCCCAGTACAAAACATTACAAGTGGAGTGGACTTATCCTGCTCTAGTTTTTTGACTGCTTCAGGAAATTGTCTAAATGATTTGATATCAAGATCAATAGCATTTTCAAAGGTTCCAAGCCGTAATTCGTAATCATTACGTGTATCTAGTACGAGAACCTCTTTTCCTTCATCTAACCATTCTTTAAATTTCTTTGGCTCAATAAATTGACCTGTATGCTCTGCAGGCCTAATTTCATCCATTCCTAGAGAAATAATTTCTTTTTTTAGTCTAACTAACATTCTACGAAATGGTTGATAATCCGTATATGAAATGTGTAAAGGAATATCTTTGAATCGCTTGTCTTTATTTAGAAACGAAACGTATTCATCTATTGATGATTGAGTTCCCGCAAGAAAAAAATTAATTCCGTTTTTGCTCAAAAGAATCGTCCCTTTCAAACCTAATTCTGCAGTAATATCTCGAAATGGTTGACGCAAGTCATCACGATCTTCAAGATTAACAAATCGATAACCTGCAATATTCGTTATTTGATTAGACACACTAGTTCACTCTTATCTATTGGATTCTAATATATGTATTATATTATTCGAAAAATGGCGCCCCTGCCGGGATTTGAACCCGGGTCGCAGCCGTGACAGGGCTGCATGATAGGCCACTACACTACAGGAGCAACAGCCATCCGACAATGAATTCATATTTAACCAACTCTCAAGGTGAATTATATGCATTGTTTGCGAAGTTGTATTTAATTAGGCCCTTCTCGGAGGTACGGTGCTTTAATGGTTGGTCCGACAAATTCTCGAAGAAAAAAGAAAGTAAAAGTTGACGAAGTTGATGAAATGTTAGCAGGCGCTTTCGGTATGAGTTCCGATGAATCTGAGGATAAAAGATCATCTAAAATTCCAAAATTACCGCCTAGCGGTCCTCCGGGTTCCCCCCCAAGTCGCGGTCCACCTAGTGGTCCTCCGGGTTCCCCTCCAAGTCGCGGTCCACCTAGCGGTCCTCCGGGTTCCCCACCAAGTCGTGGTCCACCTAGTGGTCCCCCCGGTTCCCCTCCAAGTCAAGAAGATTCAATCGAAGAACCCGAAGATGAGTTCGAAGAGCAGGAAGAAGAATTCAAGGCACCAAGCGGCGGTCCACCTAGTGGTCCTCCCGGCTCTCCTCCAAGTGGTGGCCCACCTAGCGGCCCCCCTGGATCTCCTCCAAGCGGCGGTCCACCTAGCGGTCCTCCAGGCTCTCCTCCAAGTAGTGGTCCACCTAGCGGTCCCCCAGGCTCTCCTCCAAACGACGTAGAGTTGGAAGACGATGAAGAAATAGATGTAGACGAAGCTGAAGAAGATGCAATGGCAAAAATTACAAAAATGCCAATTAAAGAAGACGAAGGCCCTACAGTTGAAGTCCCAACATCAATTGAATCTTTTGTCAACCCAGATGAGATTGAAAATTTAAGAAATGAAGTTGAGAGGCTAAGAAGTGGTTTAGCATCAGCAGGAGAAGTAATTTCAGAAATTGAAGAAGTACCAACCCCCCCAATAGTTGGCCCAGATTATGTAGTTGCAGGGCACATCGTTTCAGATTTTATTAGAACAGGGAGATTATTACACAGAGAAAAATTAGTAAGGGCAGCACAAGGAAGTATTTCTTTACTAGATCCAGATGAACCAGGATTAGTTCATGCATCTAAATCAGGCTGCATGTTGGGGAGAATATTAGAAGGAGATATTGTTACAGGAAGATTAGGACAGCCAGCTCCAGAAAACGCTCCTCTAGATTGGCGAATCCATGAAGTTATGTTGGCATTTGCATCCTTACAATATGAAGGGCCTGCAGCGTGCATATATGCCCCATCATCTCATGCAATTGCATTATCTCTTGATAAGAAATTGATTAAAATGGAGCCTGTGGATGAAATTGGAAAACAAAATTTTGGCAAAGCAATCATTGTAGATCCTAATTATGACAATATGGATGATTTCCTAAGACAAATCACAGATGCAATGCGCCAAGGTAATGGGAAAGCAGCCTGTATTAGAGGCGTTGGTGTTTATGCAGTTGGAAGAAACTTTGATGAAGCTTGGAATAATTGTGCAATTTTAGAACATAGTAGTGAAATAATTTTACTTTCTAGAAATTAAAAAAATTAATTTTTGAAAGTTGATAGTATGTTTTTAGAAGCTCTATTCACTGTCTTAACGTTGTTAATTATTGGTTTAGTTACACCAGGTCCAAATAATATCACCTGCATTACTCATAGTGCAGTACACGGAAAAGATTCAAATTACAACCTGATTTTTGGAATGGCTATTGGTTTTATTACCGTACACTTGATAGTTGGATTATTAGTTTCTAATTTAGATGAAAACAGTATAATTTTTGATGTATTACATTATTTTGGATTATTATTTATATTTCTATTATCATTAAGAATTTTTACTTTAAATCCTGCACAAATAAATAAGGAAATAGAATCTAATTCGATTCTCCAATTGATGAATAAGGATATAGAAAACATTCCAATTTTAGGTTTTAAAACAGGATTGTTTATGCAATTTATCAATGGTAAAGAGTGGGCATTTGTATTTACAATAATGTGGCTAGCATTAGAAGGGTTTGGAGGGGGTTGGTTAGGAATAATATTTATTACTACTATCACAACGACAGGCGGAGTAATTGCTATGTTCACTTGGACCTTTATTGGAGGTAAATTGGTAGACATAGTTTCAGATAAAAAAAGAGGCAAATCAGTTTTTATGACTTTAGGATCATTATTATTTCTATTAGGAGTTTTACTTCTGATTAAAGGTCCTGAATTACTTTGATTGATTAACCCAAGAACTCATAATTGATGATTCTGCGTATTGTAGATGTTCTGCAACAGTACCCTGTTTAATTCCCAATATTTCTGCTAAATCTCTCTGTTTACATTTTCTCGGGCTTTGATAATATCCATTTTTAACAGCAATTCTAACAATTTCTCCCCTTCTTTTTGGAAGTTTAGGAGCTGCAATACTCCTTCCTTTCAGATTCTTACTAATACTAATTTTAATTGAGGGAGGGAGGAGTTGTAGGATTTCATCTCTAAATTTTTTTAATCCCTTTGTAGTTCCAAGAACAGTAAGAAATAAACCACTATGTTTTGAAATAGTTGATGGTGTATGAATCCAAGTTTCAGGATTAGAATGTATTAACATTGGAACCGGCCCCTTCGTATAAGCTGTTAAAAGCGCCGAAACATCATTTTTTTCTAGTATTTCTGTAATTTCAAAAGCCGCTAATTGGTCAAACTGTTCAAGAGCTTTAGGATTTTTGAATGTTACCCGAAATAACAATTCTGGAAATACCCCTTTTATTGAAATGGTTGAAATCGTTTCAAATTGATCAAAGATATCCATTAATTGATTTCCCGGTAGTAATTTTGCTTGTTCAGGAGTTGCCTTTAATTGTAAAAAACGTAATGAACTCATTCCAACAACCTATCATTATAGGGACGTCATATAATAATGTTATCAATTTGGATATGTTTATGCAGAACAAACTATCTGTAAATAAGGCAGTTTTTTTAACATTAATAATGATTTTAATGACACAAACGGGTTATTTAGAAAACATCTCTAATTTTGAAGAAATAGAAACAAATAATTTTGAAAAATTATCTTCGAATAGTGGATCTAACAACCTCATTCCTAGTGTTGAGGGTGCTGACCTGATGGTTGGCGATCTCATGGATGATATCACCTTCCAATACGATTCAAGTGCGGCAAGCGGCTCAGGTAGTGGTGGCTCTGGAACTTCTGGAATCACAACATATGGCAACGGAAGCACTTGGAATGTAGTTGATTTGAGAGGTAGTCAAGGCAGCGATCCGGGGAATTTCATGTTCATGGCCGTTGGTGACACGCTCTACTTCGATGCCGACAACGGAAGCGAAGGAAGAGAATTGTGGGCGTATGACACCTCCAACGACTCCACTTGGCTAGTGGCTGACATCTGGCCTGGTATGGCAAGCAGTAACCCAGGACAACGCATGGTTGCCCTCGTTGGCGACACCCTCTATTTCGATGCTAGCGATGGAACCTACGGTCGTGAATTATGGGCGCATGACACCTCCAATCATTCTACATGGCTAGTGGCCGACTTAAGCACCGGCTCCGGCTGGAGTGGCGACAGCGAGCCTGGTTTGCGGATGGCCATAGTTGTCGGCGACACCCTCTATTTCGATGCCTATAATACAACTACAGGAAGAGAATTATGGGCACACGACACCTCAAACCATTCCACATGGCTTGTAACAGATCTAGTAACAAATACAGGATCTTCAGGCAATCCCGGCCAGTTTATGAGTCAACTGATCGGCGACACCATCTATTTCGGTGCCGACGCCGACGGCGTCAGTGGAAGGCAATTGTGGGCACATAGCACGGCCAATGGAACCACTTGGTTGGCCGCTAGTTTAACGGCTTATTCGGCAAATCCTGGTTACAAATTGAGTGTGGTCATTGGTGACACCTTCTACTTCGACGCCATGGATCAAACCGACTACAACATTTATGCTTACAATACCGTGAATCATTCCGCATGGCCAGTCGCTGATATTGCAACTGTTGCTGTTGGTAGTCCAAATCCAATTGACACCGTCTTGAAGGCCAGTAGTAATGCCCTTTACTTCTCATTCGACGACGGAAGCACAGGAAAAGAATTGTGGGCTTTCAGTTTCACAAATCACTCCATTTGGCAAGTGGCTGATATCAGAAGTGGTGGTGCCGATAGTTACCCTGCTGGAGGTATTGTTGTTGACGACACACTTTATTTTTCAGCTGACGATGGATTCACTGGCATTGAATTTTGGGGGTATAACGAAATCAATGGCACAACTTGGCAAGTAGCTGATTTAGCCAGCGGCACATATGGCGATACCAATTCTATTCCTGGAGCCCATTTCATGGAACTTATCGGCGATACCATCTACTTCGATGCACTAGGCGACTACCAACAACCAACAACTGTTGGTAGAGAAGTATGGGCTTATGATACATCAAATCATTCCATCTGGCCAGCGACATCCAATTCATTTACAGGAAGTTGGACAGGTCCATCAGGACCGGTCGCTTTCATCAACGACACGCTTTATCTCACTGCACGTTCTACCCTCAATGGAGCAATACAAAATGAAGTCTATGCTCACCAACCTTCTGAGATAGCACCACAATCCGGCGGTTCAAGCAGCGGCTCAGGTAGCAACTCAAACTCTGGAACTTACAACGGTAACGGAACCGCATGGATGGTCAATGATATCCGCAGCGGAATTGCCGCCAGTTCTCCCCATCAGCTCACAGTCATTGGCAACACCCTCTATTTCTCGGCCCACGATGGTACCAATGGAATAGAATTGTGGAAGAGCGATGGAACATCCTCAGGCACGGTGATGGTCAAGAATATCCAGAGCGGCGGCTATAGTAGCAGCAGTTCCCCCCAGCATCTCACAGCCGTTGGCAACACCCTCTATTTCTCAGCCACTGATGGAACCAATGGAATAGAATTGTGGAAGAGCGATGGAACATCCTCAGGCACGGTGATGGTCAAGGATATCCACAGCGGAAGTAGCGACAGTTCTCCCAACCATCTCACAGCCGTAGGCAACACCCTCTATTTCACGGCCAACGATGGAACCAATGGAATAGAATTGTGGAAGAGCGATGGAACAACCTCAGGCACGGTGATGGTCAAGAATATCCTGAGCGGCGGCAGCAGTAGTAGTAGTTCTCCCGCCCGGCTCACAGCAGTTGGCAACACCCTCTATTTCTCGGCCTACGGAGCCAGCGGAACTGAATTGTGGAAGAGTGATGGAACTGAAAGCGGTACGGTGTTGGTCAGGGATATCGCTCCAGGCACTGGCAGCAGTTATCCCGGCACGATCGGGGTCATTGGCAACACCCTCTATTTCTCGGCCCACGATGGAACCAACGGATACGAATTGTGGAAGAGCGATGGAACATCCTCAGGTACAGTGATGGTCAAGGATATCAACAGCGGAGTTGGCAGCAGTTCTCCCGGCTACCCCACAGCCGTAGGCAACACCGTCTTTTTCATAGCCGACGATGGAACCAACGGAATTGAATTGTGGAAGAGCGATGGAACATCCTCAGGCACGGTGATGGTCAAGGATATCACCGGCAGCGCTCACTCATCTTCTCCCAACCACCTCACAGCCATTGGCAACACCCTCTATTTCTCAGCCACTGATGGAACCACCAACGGAACCGAATTATGGAAGAGCGATGGAACATCCTCAGGCACGGTGATGGTCAGGGATATCAACAGCGGAAGTAGCTCTAGTAATCCTATCTACTTCACAGTCGTTGGCAACACCCTCTATTTCCGGGCCCTTGACGGTATCCACGGAACCGAATTGTGGAAAAGTGATGGAACGACCTCTGGCACAGTGTTGGTTCAAGACATCAACAGTGGAGGTAATGCGGGACCTCGGCAGCAGGTACTCATGGGCAACACCCTCTATTTCCAAGCCTACCAACCAGCCTACGGAGGCGAATTGTGGGCTTTGGATCCAGCCAACATCACTGGACTTAGTGGTGGCAGCGGCTCAAGCGGCGGCATGACCAACGTCACTGGGGCAACATGTACGGTTTCCCCTGCACTGCCAACTGGCCTATCCATGGACAGCAGCACGTGCACAATTAGCGGCACACCTTCAGTTGCAACAAGTAACACAACTTACACTGTTACAGCTAACATTAGCGGAACAACCTATCAAGGCAGCGTTTGGCTATCTTCAGCATACGAACAACTCACGCCTAGCGTAGAGGGTGCAGACCTGATGGTTGGCGATCTCATGGATGATATTACCTTCCAATACAACGCCAGTGCAGCAAGCGGCTCAGGCAGCAACTCAAACTCTGGAACCTACAACGGTAACGGAACTGCTTGGATGGTCAAGGATATCAACACTGGCACGTCTAATAATGGCGGTAGTATGTCAGCTATGTACCTAGAACAAGATGCTGTCATGGGCAATGAAATGTACTTCTTTGCAACAGACTCGACTAATGGTTACGAGTTGTGGAAGAGTGATGGAACTGAATCCGGAACGGTGATGGTCAAAGACATAAACAACGGAAGTGGCAGTTCCATGCCGTCTTCTTCCTCCATTACTGGAGTAAATTCTAATCTCCATCTGAAAGCGATGAACAATACAAATACATTGTTTTTTGTTGCTAACGACGGGATCCACGGAGAAGAATTGTGGAAGACTGATGGAACTGCATCCGGAACAGTAATGGTCAAAGATATCAATTCTGCAAATGGCAATAGTGGCCATAGTGATATTGGTGAATTTACTCAGATGGGTAGCACATTGTATTTCCGAGCCGATGACGGAACCAACGGACAAGAATTGTGGAAGACTGATGGAACTTCATCCGGAACGGTGATGGTAAAAGACATCAATCCCGGAAACGCAGGCGTTGTGGATTGCGACTGCCTTAGGGCAATAACAGTCGTTGGCAATACACTCTATTTTACAGCCGATGACGGAACCCATGGAGAGGAGTTGTGGAAGAGTGACGGAACAACCGCTGGCACGGTTATGGTCAAGAACATTGGCACTGGCGGCCTTGGTGCTGAAGGTAGTGGCATTGAACACATATCAGTTGCAGGCAACTACATCTACTTCGCAGCAAAACCATCACTCTCTGTTACTTCACTTTTTAGAAGCGATGGTACTGCCGCAGGCACCGTAGTTATCAAAGCAAATGATTTCATCTGGACCAAGCCAACTATTACCATTGGCAACACGTTGTTCTTTGTAGGTGGAAGTACGTATAATGCCACAATTTGGAAGAGTAATGGGACTTCCTCAGGTACCACAATGGCGGTAGATGTACTTCCACAAACTAATACGTTGCATACTATGGGTGGTGATACATACGGAATCGGTGGCAAACGGTGTGATAGAAATGTTGGTAATAGCTTCTACTTCATGGCAAGGGACCATGGAGCGGGAGGAGGACTCGATACTCGCTATTTGTGGAAGACGGATGG
>NZRR01000059.1 GCA_002696315.1 Methanobacteriota archaeon
CGCACCTAGCCATGGTCAAGCAATTGATTTATGTCCAGATACACCAAGAGGTCAAGCAGTTGTCGGAATGACATTAACTAATGTTGGTGGTGAAGAAGGTAAACCAGATCCAGCACCAGGTGCTCAACCATGGGATGTTGGATGTAGTACTACAATTGATTTCCCGTATAACCAAGTGTTCAGTGATTTGAATATGCCTTCTGAAATTCAGTTTGGTTCTTCAGATGGAGACGGAATTCAAACAGATTCTCAAGAAGAAACTTGGGAAGTTCTATGGAATAACTTAGGAAATTGTGGAGTAGATTGTCGTGGAATTGTTAGAGCTGATGATTTCCCTAGAGTTAGGTACGAATCAAAATACATGGTAATGCCAATGATTGAAGTGGGTACACAATATGACGGTGTATTCATGAGTTGGTATGATTCAGTTCAACAATCTTGGCAATGGTGGAACGCAGTTTCATACCATGGAATTCAAGTTGCAGTTGTAGATGAGACGAATAAAGACAGATCTTGTGAAGTTGGTGCAGATGCCGATGGAGACCTGATGGCTGATCAAGTTTTAGATGCAGATGGAGATATTGTTAACAGTGGATATCAAGAAATTCTCAATTTAGAAAATCCAGGAACTACAGCGTGGACAGCACATGAAGTTGATTTATCTGCATATGTAGGTAAATGGATTTGTGTTGCATTCGTATTTAGAAGTGATTTCGATCAAGAATGGTGGATTGATACTATCTCTATGGAGGGTGTAATTTTACCTCCAGATATGCAACCTCCAACTGTTTCTGAATTTAATCCATATACAGGAGTAGAAACATATCGTGCAGATGGTCGTGTTGTAGAGATTACATTGGCTGATGGCCAATCAGGTGTTGATAACGGACAAGCTCCAACAACAACATCTATGGCACCTACGATTGATTGGGAAATGTCTGATGGTACATCTGGTTCGGTAACAATGACTGAAACAGAAGCTTGTGATATGAGTGTTCTACCTTATACTGATCGTGAGTGTTCATTCGCAGGAACATTGCCTGAAATTACATCCTCTGGNANAACAATGTCTTACACTGTTACTTTCCAAGATGTTGGTTTCAAGACAGATAANGGACTTGTTCACCCAGTAACTGGTCAAAATACAGCTTGTATGTCATATGATCAATTCGTTGAACTTGCGGATTCATTCGATCCTCAAGTGCCTGCAGAATACTTACCAGATGGTACATCTGCAGAAGTATGTGGTGGTCCAAATCAAGTAACACTTGGACCATATTCATACACACTATTAGATCCNGCTTCAGCACATCATGAAGCTAGTATGATGAATCTTGGAATTTCCAGTATTGAAAATGCAGANGGAGATATATATGACGTTCACGTAACATATTTCTCNGATGTGAATGAATACGTAGTTGAATATGAAGGNACATGTTCAGGCGATGGTGGAATTAGAACAAACAATTGGTTAGATGATGATGATTTAGTTTCACTTGGTGGCCAAGTTGATAACATTGATTCAACATCACCTTGTGGTACAAATGTAATNTATCATTACAATGATGANTCCAACCAATGGATGGTTGCNACACTATCCAGCACAGGTATTGATTACAACCATAATGGNTTAGAAGCTGATGAAAGAGATTGGGCAAGGACCGTTTCTTTCAGTGCNGNTACNCCAAATGATTACGTAGTTCTTGATATCCCATCTGCTTTAACAGATGTAAATGACATTACAAACGGTAAATTTGGTGCTCATACATTTGCAGAACCATCTGCAGATTACAATGTATTGAGTGCAACTTCTGCNGAGTATGGTGATTACCTAACTACTGCTGATGGAATGTCATTATACATTTACTGGGGAGATGATTCTGGAAATAATCCAACACAAGCTTGTGATGCTAGCTGTCAAGAAAGTTGGCCAGCATTCTATGCAGGAGCGAACCCCGCTGTTTCTCCTCCATTAGATGACGATGACTTTGGCAGTTTCACAAACAGTCTTGGTGAGGAACAATCAACATTCCAAGGATGGCCATTGTATACATATGTTGGAGATTCTTTCCCAACAGATACAAATGGTGTCGGAGCTGCTGATTGGTATCTTGCAGGAGTAGGATATGAAACAGGTCCAACTGAAGAATGTGTTGGATTCTTAACAGGTGGTGCGCCATTCTCATGGTCTGGAGTTCTATGTAGTGGAACATATACATTAGACATGAGTGATTCATGGGGTGACGGTTGGAATGGTAACGATTTCGTAATTACTGATTCATCCGGAGCACAATTGTGGTCTTCCACATTATCATTCGGGNCTTCAGGCNNAGATTCTTGGACATTAGATAATAATGCACAGGTATCTATCAGTGTAACTGGCGGATCATTCCAAAGTGAAGTCTCTTGGGACTTCTTCACTTCTGGAAGTACTTTCTTTGAAGAAGGATCTGCAGGTAACGCTGTGACCGTAGATATGGATGCAGGATGGTATCAATTATCCATGAGTGATTCATGGGGTGACGGTTGGAATGGTAATNAATGGACATTGTATGATGGTGCAACATTAGTNGCTGGACCATTCACACTTTCATCAGGANNCAGTGGTNNTGAAATATTTGAGTTAACAAGTGATTGTTTCAATTGTGTTGCTCAAGTTGGTGGAGGTTCCTACATTTGGGAAACCTCNTGGACATTGTCTAGTACTGTTCCTCCTATTGATATCTTTGGTGATGCCTATGATTTCCCTGGAAGAATGGAAGCATCTGCTCCTAACGGTGTAGGTGAATTCGGAGTATTCAACTTCCCTGCAGGTACCTATACAGTTGTAATGACTGATACTTGGGGAGACGGTTGGAATGGAAACGGTATGTCTCTTGTTGGTAGTGATGGAACTGTTGTAGTAAATGTAGGATTAGCTTCTGGTTCATATGGAGTTGAAACATTTACATTAGATGCTCCAGGAACCTACGCTCTTGATGTTGGTGTTACAGACACTGGTTTCTGGGATGGTGAAGTTGGATGGACTCTTTCATTAGATGGATATGTACCAGCAGGTCAGCATTTCACACAACTTTGTGTTACAACTAACGGTGCTATTGCTTTCACAGATGGTGACGATTGTAGTGCTTCATCCCAGATTTCAAGTCTGTTTGGATTTAATGGTATTATGTACCAAACATCCGATACTGGATTTGCTGCTGGAGCAGATGTTTATCTGCAAGTACAGAATATCTTACCACAAGAAGTACTTGACTTCGGTCCAGATAACTTCATCACTGTTGGAGATGGAACTGAACTAACTTCATGGGCACATACAGTAATTGAAGATACATCAGACAATGATGCAACGTTAACATTGAATCTAGAAAAAATGCATCCGACAAACCCTGGATTGTATTACGAAGTAGTTAGTGCAGCAGAAGAAGCAGCTAATGACGGTTGTGATTATTCACTGTTCTTCACAGGAGTAACATCTGGTGATCAAGATGTATCTTTCACCTTAGTACCTGATGCGACAACAAATGCACCTGATAATGAAGTTGATTACCTACAAGAAAACGGTATTCATCAATCTACTGAAGGTTCATGTTCATTAACAGTACAATTGAAAGAACAAGGTTATGTACATGACCAAACCTCTTTATCAATGGTTATTGCTAATATTGCTGAAGAACGTCCAGACTATGCTTTCACTGGCTCATGGGATTATGAATTAGTTGATGCAGTACTTCCTGGTACACTTGTACCATTAACAGTACAAGTAACTAACAATGATGATGGAATTGCATCACAAAATGGTGCAATGTATGATCATGGACACAGTATCGATGTTTGTTTCAGTACTAACGATTATGATGATTGTTATTACACAGCATGGATTGTTGACCCACCAGCACCAGGGGAATCAGTATCTGTAGAAGGTCAGTTTGTACTTGATTCAGGAACTGAATTAGTTACAACATCTTTGGAGGTTCACACTTGTGATACACAAACATCACCCGGTGATATGAACAACCAAGATTCCTGTACATTAGATGCACAATCTGCAGCATCATTGAATGGATTGACTCGTAAAGGAGCTAAGGTTACACCTTACAATTACGATGATACGCACTCTGAAACATTAGAGCAATCTAATGGTCCACAATCAGAGACAAACAATGACATGTCTGAAACTAATGAAAGACCATTAAGGATTTCGTACGGAGTTGCTAACAGCGTTCCATCGTTTGCTCCAAGTTTAATGGCTATTGGATTAGTTGGTCTGTTTGCTGCAGCACTTGTTCAAGGATCTAGGTCTACTAGAGATGAAGACGAAGAAGAAGAGTTAATTGATGATGAAAGAGCGGTAAGCCCAGTTATTGCAACAATCTTGATGGTTGCAATTACTGTAGTACTTTCTGGTGTCATTTATGTTTGGGCTAGTCAACTGGCTACAACAAGCACAAAAGTAACTCCTCTGCTGACCTTCAAGACTGAAGCATCTGATGACGGATTCTGGCAAATCACAGTAACAACAGCTGAGAACCCACTTGCATTACAAGCAGTATTTGTACAAGTTGAGTTCCTAGATGATTCCTGTGAAGCTGGATACTGTATCATAACCCAAACCATTGCTGAACCACAAACTTATGGATTCACACCACAGAATAGTGATTCATTTGTTACATACATGGATATGTATGATTGTTCATCTGGTGAAGGAACTGATGGATGTACAGCAGAATTTAGTGCGATGGATGTACTTCGAATAAACTTCGATCACCCTGAATATGGAATGATTGATGAAGGAATAGTACAACTTGCTTACCAAGCTGGTGGAGACACCAATGTTTTAGGTGAGTGGACTATTGATAGTAGTACTCCATCAATTAAATGATGGACATAGTGTTTGAATAAAGCACGGGAAAATGGGATTTCCTGGAGGTATTCCTCCAGGGAATCCGCCCCCTTTTCTTTAATTTTTATTACAAGGTTGGATTCAATGAATAATCAAATTAAATGTGTGGTTTTTGACTGTGATGGTGTTTTAGTAGATTCTGTATCTTCATGGAGAACTTTACATAGTTTTTTTGGAACCGAAAATCATGATCTTCTTCAAAAATTTATTTCGGGTGAAATTACAGATCAAGAATTTATGAGTTTAGATATTAAAATGTGGAAGGATGTTCAACCAAAAATACATCAAGATGATATCTTTAGAGCATATTCTGGAATTAAATTAATGCCTGGTGCAAGGGAAACAGTATCAGAATTAATTTCTAGAGGAATTTACGTAGCTATAGTCTCTGCAGGAGTTGATATATTTGTATCTACTATCGCTTCTACATTAAAAGTAGATGATTGGATTGCCAATGGGTTTTATTTTGACGATGAGGGATATCTGTTAGATGAAGGAATTGTAAGAGTAAGAGGAGAGGGTAAAGATAAAATCATAAATAAGTTAATTCAAATGAATAATTTTGAACCTAATCAGATACTCTCTGTAGGAGATAGTGAGATTGATTTATCAATGTATATTGAAGGTTCAACATTTATTGGATTTAATCCAAGTAGGGAGACATCTATTGAAGCTTTCAGAAATGCAGGAGTACCTATTATTGAAGAGAAAGATTTGAGATTAATTCTACCGTATGTGTTTGATTAAGCAAATGGAATACTTGCAGAGGCATGTGTTTTCAAATTTATTACTGTTAAAATACACGGTTGTGGTTGGAAACCTAACATTCTTTGGTACGATGTCTGATCTTGCCAAGTACTTGAACAAACCAATGTAGTTCCTTTAAAATCCGAACAATTATGACCGTGTACGTGACCAGTAACGAATATATCGGGGATTTTTCCAATAATTAGATTATCTTCTGGTTCAGGAGAAAGAGGTGTTTTTTTACCCCACGTAGGAGCCAAATGTCTTCTTCTTAGCATTTCTTTCATCGCTTCAACTGGGTGAGCATAACTAACTTCAGGCATTGAAACAAAATCATCTATACTTTTTCCATGATATGCGAGTATATCCACTCCATGTAATTTAAAACTACAAGGGTTCCCTACAAATGTTGTTGAATTAAAGTCAGATTGTATTTCAGGATCTAGAGCTGGTTGTGGTTCAGCAGGCCTCACAACATCGTGATTTCCTGGTAATAGTATACATTCAACCCATTCAGGTAATAATTCAAGTAATTCTGCGAATTTAGAATATTGTCTGTAAAAATCTTTAATCGCTAATTCCTTATCTTGATTTGGATAAATACCCACTCCATCTACGACATCACCGGATAAAACAAGATATTTGATAGTTTCAGCTAATGGGTCATTATGAAACCATTCTACCATTTTCATCCATTGTGCTTCCAAGAATGTTTTTGAACCAACATGAATGTCAGACAAGAAAGCCACACTAATTCCAATTTCAGATGTTTTTTTGTGATGTCTCTTAAGTGGAGGTCTGTGAAATTCTTCAACTCTAAATGTGTCTCTATCATCTACAAATGAACCTGTTACGGCTATTACATCATCTTGCATTAAACCTGTTTTGATAATTGGATTTGGATTTTCTTCTTCATTATAACAGATACAAGTAACTTCAGCCCCTTCATCTTCAAGATCAAACATAAAATGATTTCTTTCTTTTGTATGCTTTGGATTATTTACCATTCCGATAACTGTACTAGATGTGTTATATCCAGAGCGACTCCTTCTTTCTTGAATTAATTTTGAAATAGATATAGGTCTATTTGGTAATCCTTGTTGACGAATCATTGCACTAATTCTTTGGAATCTATTATTAAAAAATGAATTGATATCTTCTTTTCTACCTTCGGTAGTACTATTTCCAGTAATTTCAAACAGTATTTCAATATCATTATCGATTTCATTCGCATTTGTATCAAATAATGAAATATCATAGTGTTCTAGCCCATGAGGCCTTGACGCTGGAGCAATTTTTCTAGGATTTATCGGAGCAATTGTTCTTCCAATATTTATTTGATCTTTTTCTTTATTTATTTCATCAGAAATATCTAAAATAATTTTTTGAGATAATATTCCTTTGATGTTTTTCGATTCTAATTTTGAAATTAATAGATTAAGATCTGGATGAGATAGGAGTAATTCTTTAACATCACTTCTTGCCAGTAGTGATGCTTTCATTAAACGGGTGTAGATCTGCTCCCATTTCTTCTCCATATTATACGATGAGAAGTGACCCTCAATAAGCAATACTACAAAAAAATAAATTTATTCCTGCTCGCTCCAATTGACATCTTCAATTCCAGCATTTTGCTCTAATTCATTTCCTTCATAAATTTCAGGAATTTCAGAGTCTTGTAGTTCTCCCCAATTTTCATTAATATCATCTTTCCAATTTTCTTCACTATCAGAAATTAAATCTTCTTTTTCAGATATATTTTCATCAATTAATTCTTCAACATGTTCTTCAACAACTTCTTCGAAAATTTCTTCCTCTTCATTTTTAATTGCGTGATAAGTATCCCAAATTTCAATTGCTTTTCTTAAAGCAAGGGTGACAAAATTTAATTTATTTTGTTTCCGATCACCTGAGAAAATTTTTGAACTTGCACCCTCATACATAGTTGAAGAAATACCGATATAAACTTCACCGACCTTTTTTCTGGTATCATCAGATTTCGGACCCGCAATTCCAGTGATTGAAATTGCTATCTCAGAATTTGATTTTTTTCTTGCACCTAAGGCCATTTGTAAAGCAACTTCAGCACTTACTGCGCCGTGTTCAGCTAATGTATTCGGATTTACATCTAATTCTATTACTTTTGATTCATTAGAATATGTAACCCAAGACTGATTAAAACAAGCACTTGAACCACTAATGTCTGTTAATGTTGAGGTAAGTAAACCTCCAGTACATGATTCTGCAGCACTAACTGTTGCTTTAGCCTTCAGCAAACGTCTTTCTAGACGAGATGCCAGGGTGATTAAGTCATCTCCCATGATTATCCCAAGATTTATCATTTATGATGCTTTTCGGATTTTAGAATTTCTCAAAGCTTAAAAATTTGATTGATTTTTACCGACTTCTATTTGAATGACTGCATAGTGGCCACTACATCAAGGGCCTGTGGTCTAGGGGTTTATGACGTCGCCCTTACAAGGCGAAGATCGCCAGTTCGATTCTGGCCAGGCCCATCTTGATAATGCATGAGTTCATAACTGACCGAGTCAATCGGTCTAATATGCAGGAGATGGATGATTTGCTTACCCGTCTTTCACTTGCAGGAGTAGAATTTAGTTTATTGATTAGGGAAGCAATGATGAATGTAGATATACGTTGTTTTTCAAGTAATAGTCCAACTTCATTTTTTCAAGATAGACCTTTAGTATTTTTAGAGAATGAGAATGGTGGTGTAAAAACAATTTCAGCCCCACATATGATTGTTACGATGTTACACCATTTAGAATTAAATCAAGGAATGGAGGTGATGGTTGTTGGTGCTAAAGGTGGTTATGTTTCAGCATTGGCTTCCGAAATTGTTGGAGATAAGGGAGGTGTGACTTTACTTGACTATGATTTAGAAGTTTTAAATCATGCAAAAAAAAGCCATAAAGTCAGTGGATATATTGATTTAATAAATCGTAGAAAATTACGTAGAGATGGGAGGAGCCCAGCAAATCTACCTTCTAAATTGAGTAGAGTATTAGTTACTGGAGCTATTGAAAAGTTACCTTCTTGGATAGAATCACGTATAGAAGATGGTGGATTTGCAATTTTTCCAAGTGGCGGTAGGATTAATCAAAAATTAATAAAAAGAGAGAAACAAGGTGATGAATTTTTTGATACTGATTTAGGTAATGTCGTATTTGGCCCATTAGATATCAAGGATAGTGAACCAGTAATCCCTAGTGCTTATGAATTAGCAGATGTTTTAGAAGAAATTTCTTTGATTGCAAAAGATTTAGATTTAATTTCATTAGAAGAATCTGTAAAATTAGATGATCTAATAACAGAATTAAGATTATTGCCAGAAGATTATTCAAAATTTAGTTCAGTTGGAGGACATGAAATGCCAGATGAATTAATACAATTACTTGAGAAATCAGGTAGTTGGATGAGCAGATTATGGCCCTTATTTTTGATGTTGAGTGAAGTAGAAATACAGCGTCCAGGCTCTTCATTTAATGATTATGACGATGATTTTTTTGGACAACATGAAGATATGATCCCTTGAATTAAATTATACCCTTTCACGATTTGGAACAACTTGAGGAGATAATTGAATGAATGATTTAAATGATAGCGGAATAACATATATAGCATCTTGCGAGTTCTCAAAATATCAATTATTGGGCGTTCAAATTCAAATTAAAGGACCATTCATAGGTGATGTGTTAGAATTATCTTTCCCTAGATGGGTCCCTGGATCTTATTTTGTTAGGGAACCAATAAGGTTTATGCAAGATCTTTCAGCTATGGATTCAAATGGTAATGAAGTTTTAATTGAAAGATTTTCTCACAATCGAATTAGAATTAAATTACCTGAAGATTTTGAAGAAGAATCAATTCGAATTAGGTACAACTTGCTATGTACCCAATTATCTGTTAGAAATAACCATTTAGATCAATCACATTTACATTTAATGCCACCATTTACCTGGATGGAAGTCACGAAAGGAATCTCTGAAGTTCGGATAAATTCTAATCATAAAATTGTACTTGCTCATGATCCGTCTTGGACTTCGGAATCACAAATGCCGGTGGTAGATTTTGATATGGATGTTTTAAACTTAGAATTTATCAAAGAGGGTCTGGCAACAACAAAATGGATTCCAGAGGGTAGGGATGAATTTTTAGACGGGATCATTGAATCTAACGGAAATGATACGATATTATTTGAAGTAGAAGGTTGTTCACACAAACTCAAATTATGGGATGCTGGTAACCATGAAATATCTAAAGATAATGTTGAAGAACTTGTCGAAAAGATGAAATTAATCGTATCTGAACATTATGCATTATTTGGAACCCCAAATTGGAAAGAATATCTCACAATCTTACATTTGACTGATGGGGCAAGAGGTGGCTTAGAACATCTTAGATCACAGACTAGTATGGTTCCTAGACTATCATTAATAAAGGAAAATGTTGAAGAATGGAGAGATTTATTATCACTCTTTTCTCATGAGTTTTTGCACCAATGGAATGTAAAAAGACTCCGCCCCGTAGAATTTTTGGATTATGATTTAAATGAAGAAGTACATACAGATTTACTTTGGTGGTTTGAAGGCTTAACAAGTTGGTTAGGGGATGTGCTATGTTGGCGTTCTGGGGCTTGGAATGATTCTGATTGGATTTCTGATATGAAGAGGAAATTAGAACGCCATTTTACAGGTAATGGAAACCAGCATCAATGTCTTTCTATGGCAAGTTATGAGGCATGGATCCATCTTTACAGACCGCATTCACATTCTAGAGAATCTCAAATTTCGTATTATCTCGAAGGAGAGTTAGCGTTATTCTGTATTGATGCAGAGCTCAGAAAATTGACAGATGGTAAATTTGGACTAGATGATTTAATGGTATTACTATGGAAAAGGCATGGCATTGATAATTCAGAAGTAGAGAATCAGGGATTAGATTGGGAAAGACTATGTGAAGGTTTTCGAGAATTAGGTGGAGAATATATCGTGAATTATGTGGATACCTTAGTAAATAAAAAAATTAGACCACCTATTGAGGAAGCAGCTGAAATTTATGGAGTTGAAGTTATTTCAGATGATAAAGATAAAATCAAAAATTTAGGTTGGTTGGGGCTTGTATTCGGCAATAATAATTTGAAGATTAGAAACTTTCAAGCAAATTCACCTTGTAGGTCTTTGATGAAAGCAGGAGATGAATTAATCGCTATAGATGGTTTAAGAGTTAAAGATAACAACTCATTGAAGAAAATTTTAACTGGAAGGGCAGATACTACTGGAGAAATTACAATTTCTTCTCAAGGAAAATTATCTGAAGTTACAGTAAAAATAGGCCTAAAACCAGAATATCCTACATTATTCAGAGGAGATGGCAATAATCTTTGGAAAGATATGAAAAGATCAAGAATTTAATTTATCTTAAATCCTCTATTTTTATCATTATTGGAGGTAAATACTCTGATAATGAATGTTTACTTGTTTTTGGAGGGAATAATTTTTCTGATAAAGCCATATTAATTACATCTATTTTTTCAATTTTTTCTAATCCTGAATTGGGCCATGTTGTAACACCTACTCTGTCATCATTCAGATAATCAATTACTATAGCGGGAATATAGTTAAGTTCTAATTTCTTACCTACCTCATATCTATGGTGTCCATCTAGAATAGTTCCTGTTTCCCTATCAATTAGTAGCGGTTTTGTATACCCTCCCCATCTCAAAGTCATTTCAAATAATTCAATTACTTTTTTTGGGTGAACTTCTTCGTGAGCTTTTAACCAATTTATGTCAATAAGTTCAACATCCTCACGTTCAAATTGCATAGTATGTTGGCCCCCTTG
The DNA here is from genome assembly GCA_002696315.1 of Methanobacteriota archaeon. Taxonomy (GTDB): domain Archaea; phylum Thermoplasmatota; class Poseidoniia; order Poseidoniales; family Poseidoniaceae; genus MGIIa-I. The sequence continues at coordinate 11,516 of NZRR01000059.1, forward strand.
ATTTACACTCAAAACCCTTTGTAATTTATTATTTAGTCAAAATCAAGATAACTTATGCCATTGTCCTTGCAATTATGACCCAAGATTGGCCAATACAAATCCCTCGTTTACCGTTATTGGCTGATTTAGATGGAATTGTTTTTGAAGACGATTACTCTGAATGGGTTTCAAAGATTCCAAATGAAGTATTAGCTGTAATTTCAGAGGTTGCAATCTTAGATGGAGGGTGTTGGTTAGTTGGTGGTGCAGTAAGAGAATTATTATCAGGTAACGAAGTTAAAGATTGGGATTTGGCAACTACTTTGTTGCCATCGAAATTAAGTTTACATTTAGAATCCTTAAATCAAGAGAATTTAAGAGTGATTCATACAGGAATTAAATATGGAACCATTACAATAATTTGGTCAGGAATTATGATTGAAGTAACTACTTTACGTACAGATTCAGTATATTCAGATGGACGTAGGCCAGAAAATGTATTTTTTGGTACTTCACTTAAACAAGATTTAGAACGTAGAGATTTTACTTTAAATTCAATGGCTATTGATCTTTCTAGGGGAATTTTATACGACCCACATAATGGTTTGAATGATTTAAATAATTTTATATTGAAGGCTGTTGGAAATCCAAGAAGAAGAATTGCAGAGGATGGATTGCGTTTACTTAGGGCTTATAGATTCCTTGATAGAGGAAACAGAGGATTGTTAAGTTTAGATGAAGATTTACATGATGCTTTGATTAAAGAACAATGGATGATTGAGAAAATTTCTAAAGAAAGAATTTGGATGGAACTTCAGAAGATATTCCAAGGTAAGAATGCTGGTGAAATAATTTGGTTGATGACTAAGCATAAGATGCTAGATAAATTATTTTTTCAAAAATATAGTGGGGACGATTTTGGAATTAAAGCCCAAACATCATCCTATTTGTTCAATGAAAAAGTAACTCCAGAATATAGATTAGCATTACTAAATTATGATAAATCGTCTGATGATTTAGAAATGATTTGTAAAAAATTATTATTGTCTAATAATCAAAGAAAAAACGCTTTAAAATCTCATCATTTTTTGGGAAATATTCCACCCAATAATGATAGGGGGAAGTTAAGATTGTGGCGTCATATGTTAGGGAATCAATATGAAACACAATTATTATTGGAATTATCAATATCAAAATATTTAGATCGGATGGAAGAGATATTTTCTTTAGTCGAGGAATTAGATGAATTACCACCTTTAAGAGCTGGTAGACTTCCTTTGGTAAATGGGACTTTGTTAATGGAAAAAACCTCTATAACGAAAGGCGAAAAATTAGGTAGATTAAAAGAGTGGTTACATAGATTACAAATTGAAAGAGATATATCTAATTTAGATGAAATGTTGAATATTTTAGTTACAATCTCTTGGCAACATGGAGATTTTTTAAAATGGCCTAGAATCGAATGGAACTCCTCAACTAAGTAGAATTATTCCCCCTATTGAAAACATTACTACATCAACGATTGCATGGGATAGAAAAACAACCCAAATGCTCCTATATCTTAGATACAACCATGACCATAGTAATCCTCCAATAAATACACCAATCGATGCAAGAATATTTATTGAGATTGGGAAAAGATACATCATTGCAATCGTATGATGGAATGTAAAAGCACTGGCGGAGAGGACTAATGCAAAATTACTACCGACTTTTGATTCAAATTTTTCAAAAATAAACCATCTAAAAACAAATTCTTCTAATAGTGAATTAAAAAAAATCCAATATACTGTTAAAGATAAATAAATAATTGGATTTGTTAAACCATTACCTTCCAATAAGTCTCTTACACTATCTTGATCAATACTATCTTCAAACAAGAACCATGCTATTGCTATTACAGCACTCATAAAAATTCCAAAAATAAAACCAACAAATAGGTCATTTTTCTCTTTTACAGGAGACCAACTTAATTGCCTATTTTCTAATTTAAAATACCAATATAATGGAATTATAATTAAGGAAATTTTTGATAAAACAAAAATCAAATTTCCAGACCAACCTTGACTAATTTCCATTGAGTATAGTATTGATAATGTTGGAATCGGAATAATTAGTAATAAAGAAAACCATACGTTTTTATGCATACTCTTTTCCATGTTCATTAATTGTTGAAATTTCACACTAGTACATAGATTATATTGAATCCAAATAAAATACCTAGTCATTTTGGAGGTATTATGGAGGCAGGGCGATTACGACTCAATGAAAATAATCCTGAAAAACAATTCAGTAATCAACTTACTACTGGAAATTACATAATGGGTGGTTCATTAATTCTTTTTTTTGTTTTACCAATTTATTTAATTGGTATACCTATTACTTTGGGATTAATTGGATTAATAATGAGGCTAACTGCAAAAAACCAATTAAATAACTTGCGTAATGTCTCCCAATTTAATGTAACTTCAGGCCCAAGGACCTCAGTGACAAATGCAGTAATGACAGTAAATAATCCCCAAAAAATTGAACCAAATACTACATTTCATGGTATTTGGGATTCTGAGTGGGGAGAAATCAAACTCATAAAAAACGGAATTGATGTGGTTGGCGAATTTATTGGTGCAGATTTAAAAGGTAATGTAACAGGTAGAAAATTCTTTTTCGATTGGGTTAAACTAGATGAAAACCTCTCTGGTAGAGGTGTATTAACAATAGAAAACGGATTATTAATGGGTTCTTGGGGGCATGGAGACTCTAGAGATAACGGAGGTCCAATTAAGGGAACTCCTAGAAAACAAGATCCTGGATTGGTTGTTAATAAACCTAGTATAACTCATTCATTAGAAGAAAAAACAACATCTGAAATTCCAGTTGCACAAGTTGAAACAACTACTAAAGAAGAACCAAAAGAACTAGATAAAATAGAGCAAATCAAACAAGCAGCTCAAGAAAAGAAAGAAGAAATGTCTGAACAAATTAAAGAAAAGATGGATGAAGTAGAAGAAAAACTTCCTGAAGAAATAAA
>NZRR01000001.1 GCA_002696315.1 Methanobacteriota archaeon
AAGTATGATTAATGAAAATGGATATGAATATAGTATGGATAATAGTAATCCTGTAATGGGTTGTATTTTTATTTTGGGTTGGATAATTTGGATGGGGTATTTTGTTAAACTTTTTGAACATAAAAAGTATAAAAGTACTGGAAGGAGTAAAGCTTGGCCATTAATTTTAGGATGTTTGATTTTCTATACTTTTATACCAATTAGAACTGGATTATTAATTTCGGATTGGTTTGGATTTGAAGATATTGGTTTTGGTGAGTTTGATGTTTCGGTTGGTATAATAATTGGTTGTTTGATAAATATTATAATGGGTTTACAGATGTTTAATTGGGAGCCTGAAAATGTTGTTGTTAAGCCTTCTTTAACTAATCCCGGAACATTTATGGGTAGTGTTTTTCTTATCATGGCGTTTTTTACGTTTATTGGTGGGATGATTGATTTGTTGGAAGAATTGGCTGGATACTTATTCCTCCCAATTGGATTATTGGTATTGATTTTTGGAACTAAAAAATTAATTGAAAAAGGAGAAATTAATACCCCAAATTCGGTCATTGTTGGAGAACTTAGTGAAGAATGATGTTTAAATTATTTTAATATTAATTTAAAGGATCTTGTATATCTCTATCCCCTAAAGTCCATTTTAATGTCTTAACAACCCCTTCAAGAGCTTTATAATTTCTAGCATGAACTACCCAAGACTTTGATTTAATTCTAACTTCGGACATTTTAGATTTGTGGAAGTTTAATTTTCTTTCCGCTTTATCTAACATTGTTTCAATATCATCCCATGTTCTAGAATAAGTGTAGTTCTCCTCGAATAACTCTGCCATTAAAATTTCCTAAGTTCTTTGACTTATGATATTATGTTACAAAAAAAATATACAAAAACTGAAAATATAGATACTATTGTCATAGAGATTAAACAAAGTGATTAATACTGTTAGTGGTGTATAGTAACATGGATGAGGAGGATTTTGTAAAGGCTTGTAATAAGGTTGAGAAAATTTATACTCGTTTGAATAGTTCCACTATTAGAAAAATTTACGCTTACTACAAACAAGCTACTGAAGGAGATGTTTCTGGTAAAAGACCTGGTGTTTTGAAACTTAGAGAACGTATAAAATATGATTCATGGTCATCTATTTCTGGGATGAGTAAAGATGATGCGAGGGTTGCATATGTTGAACTGGTCAAAAATTTACAGTTAGAAGATGAAGAGGTGTCGTGTGATGAGAGAGAAGCGCGCCTTATTGAAAAAAATAATTAATTAATGTGATGAATATGGTTTATTTTAATAAAAATTCTATTGAAAAATTAGATAAAATTTACCGATTAAATTTGATTAATAGTTGTACTGGGTTTAAATCTGCTAATCTCCTTGGAACTATTGATTCTAAAGGTAACAAGAATTTGGCTATATTTAGTTCAATAACTCATTTAGGGAGTGATCCGGCTTTACTTTGTTTTATCTTAAGACCAATGACAGAATTTAGAAATACTTATGATAACATCAAAGAAACTGGTTTTTTTACAGTTAATCATGTAAATGAAGATGATATTGAAGATGCACATCATACTTCTGCAAAGTACTCAAAAGAAATTTCGGAATTTGATAAGACAAATTTAGAGGAGGAGTTTATAGGAGGTTTTTTGGCTCCTTATGTTAAAAGTTCTAAAGTAAAATTAGGATGTAAATACATAAATGAATATAATATTAATGAAAATGGTACAATTTTGGTTATTGCTTCTATTGAAGAATTGCATATAGAAGATGGTGTGTTAAAAGAGGATGGTTGGATTAAATTAGATGAGATTGGAACGGTTACAATAAATGGATTAGATGCATATATGAAAACTGAATTTATTGAGAGATTTGACTATGCTAGACCTAAACTTGAAGGGGGGGATTAATTCTGAAATTTAAAATTGTAATTTTAGTTTCTTTATCGATGATACTTTGCGGTAATATTGGATTAATAAACGATGAGGGGGTTGAGCATACCGTTATTGTTGATGGGACAAACCTAAGATTTTCGCCTGATAGTTTGACTATTAATGAAGGTGATAGTGTTCGTTTTTTGTGGGAGGGGGAATTATTACCACATAATTCTGTAGAAGAAAATGGGTTATTTGATTCGGGTGATCCTGAAACAGATGTTGATTATTTGTATACATTTAATTATACACAATCGGGAACTTATGATTTTTTTTGTGAACCTCATGAAGATGTTGGGATGGTAGGGGAAATAACTGTATTAAATATAGAACAAGAAGAGGTTTTGGAACAAAATATTATTGAGATTGATGAAGGAGATAATAATTTTTCATTAATTCCTATTTTTTTATTATTTTTTATAGGTTTCATTTTGTATAAATCGAGGGTTGTTCCGCCTGAAAATATATTAAAATAATTTTTTAAATTAAAAATAAAATTAAAAATGTGTCAAAAAAAGTAACTAGATTAGGTTCCCAATTGGTTTTGTTTATGTTTTAGTAATTAAATAGAAGGATATTCCCATTATTGGTAAACATAAACAAGAAAAAAGTGTAAAAAATCCATCTTTTTTATAATTAATTTCTATTGTCAATTCTGTTGGTTCAAAACCATCTGATAATAATAACATTATTGAATTTTCAAATTGTTCTCCACCACAATTACAAAAATATCCGTATGGACTAGGTCCTTGTGAGTTTGGTTTATCATACAAATATATCCAATTTGTCTGGTGTTCATTGCAATCTCCATTTAGACCATTACCACAATTAACAATTAATCCCCCTGCATTTGTAACATTTCCGTCTTGATTTCTAAACTGTGTTCCAATCTCTATACGAATACGATCAGCATCATCTATTGTTTTGGGTGTTAAATTCATTTCTCGATTATCTGGATCAATAATATTTTTAAGAAATTTTAGATATTGTTCAGAATTTTCTATTTTAATTTCGTATAAATGGGATTCTTCATAGAACCCTGGGCGAGGTACGATTCCGTGGTAATATACATTAAAATTATTAATTTTCCAATCAAGATTGGGAGAGCTTGCAGAATCTATAGTGTTTGGATTATTGGTAAAAATATAAGTTTCATTATATTCATAATTTATACTTTCTTCTATTAAAAAAAAGAGAAGGGGGAAAATAACCAATAAGAAAAAGACAATATAAGATGGTTTTTTTGGTTTTGTAAATATTTCTATCTCGTTTTCGATAGGTGTAATTATTCCAGTATTTACTGACAAATTTTTTAATTTTGTTTCTTTTGTTATTGGTAAGGGTAATGTATCCTCACCTTCATTAGATTTGATTATAATTGATTTTGGTTTTTCTTTGGACATAGTATCGTTTCCATTTAAATTATAAATTCCTTACCAATAGCCTCACAGCTTTTTTCCCAAAGTAATGTTATCGTTTTGAAATTATTGTAACTATTTTCTAATTTGAAGGGTTTCGCTTTTCCCTTCATTGCCATCATTCCCTTACCTGGCCCCCAAAATTGGCCTGATTTGGCTTCAGGTAGGCATATACAACTTAAAATCCCGATAGCGCCATCTTCTTCACTTTGAGATCTTTTCATCATAAATCTCGTCATTTTTTTTGCCATTCCTCCATCTTTAATTGTTGTAACTTGAAGTTGTGTATTTGAAAGGCCTGGATGCGCTACTAATGCTTTTATTTTAGAACCTTTTTTCATAAGTTTTTCATGAAGTGCTGCTGTAAATGCGGCATTAGCAAGTTTTGTTTGACCGTATCTTTTCCACCTGGCACCACCAAATATCATACTTTTACCATTACCTCCTAAATTTCCTCCATTTTTTTCAAGATATTCTTTTCGTAATTTTTTGACTGTAAGTCTGGCAACACTAGAATGATTAACAATACGAGATTCTCCTTTTTCTTCCGCTGTTTTTTCTAATAATTTAAATAAATCACAAACTAAAAGAAAATGAGAAAGGTGGTTTGTCTGCATTTGGATATCGAAACCGTCTTCAGTTGCAATGTCAGTTAAAGCCATTACTCCTGCATTATTACAAATAACATCTATTCCTTCTGGGCATTTTTCAATTATTTTTTCGATGGCTTTACGAACAGATGAAAAAGATTGTAAATCACAATCAATTGTATATACTTCTTTTTTGGGTGATTTTTCTATAATTTTACTTTGGGCGGTTTTCGATCTTTCGGATGGTCGATTTAACATTATTAATTTCGCTCCAAGTTCTGCGACAGTTTGAGCGGCAACAAAACCTGTTCCTGTGGTTGTACCTGTAATTAGAATTGTTTTGTTTTCCATAGATGGTAATTTTTTTTTAAAATTATGAAAATTTTTAGATTTTATTGTTGGTTTTTTATAACTCATAATAATTCCGCTTTTTATTTTTTAATTTCATCAATTAATGTTTTTAATTTTATTTTAAGTTGATTATAATCTTCAAAAGATTCTGTTAGATTTCCAGTAACTATCCAATCAGCACCAGCCAAACAAGCTTTTTTTGCTTGATCTGGAGTTTTAATCCCGCCCCCAACAAAAATTAGACCTTTAAATTCTTTTTTCGATGATGAAATTATTTCTTCTGATATTGGTTTATTTGATCCGCTTCCGGCTTCTAGATATAATATTTTAAAATCAAAAAATTTGGCCAATCGAGAATATGCGATTGATGTTTCTATGTCAGTTGATTTTATTAAATCTGCATTTCCGACCTCTCCTACTTTCATTCCGGGTTCAAATATTAAATAAGCTGTAGAAATTGTTTCAATATTATTTTCAAAGATATATTTTGTTGCTTTTAATTGTTCTCTAATTAAATATTTAGTAGAGTTGCTATTCAATAAAGTCATGAATAATAAAGCATCGGCACTTTTACTCAATGTACTAGAAGCATTTGGAAACAGTATTACTGGTACAATTGATGTTTGATCTTCAAAGATTCCATTTTGTGTTGCAGCCCATTGTTGAAGTTCCATAGTCTCTTGAATAATTTCAACTGTTTTTTCAACTGATGTTTTATCTGTGGTTGATCCTCCAACTAATATCAAATCTGTACCAGATTCAATTGCTATTTGAACTATTTTTGAGGCTTCTTCTGGTGTTTGTTTTTCAGGATCTATTAAGGTTGCATGACTTGGTTTTTTTTGATTTTTTAAAAATTCAAATACACTATTATATTCATCCAAAATTATAATATCGCCTCCATTATTTAGTCGCTTTATTTGCTAAGAAAAATCCCCTGTCTATTGTATTATTTGCTAAAATAAGTTCAGACTTAGGAGGATATGTGGATTTCATAATTTCTATAGCTTTAAATTTAATATTTTCAATTTTATCTTTACACACCCAAGTTTCATTTAATCCATCTTTTTTATTAATTGAAATATGTTTTTCTTCATTTTTAAATTCATTATTATTGGTAGATAAATAACCATACCATTTTACAGAATTAGAATAGTTAAAGCTAATTATTTTATTTTTGGTATTCATAAAGTCAGTATAATCTGCAGGAAATCCGCTACTCTTCTTTTTATTTCCAGCACAATTAATTACAGTTATATTTTCAATTTTAAAAAATTCATTTAATTCTTTATCTGTAATTTTTGATTTTAAATTAATATTACAACCTTTTTTTGTTAATGATATTAAAATTGATTTTTCTAACCATTCTCTTCTAAAAGAAATAATGTTTTCTTCAAGATTTTCTAAGGTTAATTTTTGCATTTTAATTTTATTAAATATAAATTCGGTATTCTTAGAATAAATAGCAATTCCTGGAGATCTAGTAGGTGATCCAATTTCTTGTCTTGCTTCATAAATTGTTATATCAGAAGCTTTAATATTATTTTCAATTAATTTAACTGCACAAGAAAGTCCGGTTAATCCTCCACCGATTATAATAATTTCATTCATTATTAACTACCTTTAATTCTAATGCAAATACCGGACAAGAAGGAATACATAATTTACAATGAGTACAATTTTCTTCGTCCACTACTGCTATTTGATTTTCAAGGTCTAGAACAGAAACAGGGCAAAGTCCTATACAGGCTCCACATCCATAACATAAATCTTCTATTACGTTAAAAATATGACCTTTTAATCTCGCCATCAGTAGGTTCCAAATGTTTTTACTTTAGAAATTATACCCTTACCCCTTTATTTCTAGTGGAAATGATGTTGATCTTGAACAATGCAAATCATCATATCATTTCCAATGCAAATTACCTCAATCATTGATTTCGCGAGAACTAAATAGACTTTATCTTAAAATCCATAATTTATCAATACACATTAATTCCAATGGAAATAAGGGGGTAGGCCCATATGTTGAATAGTACTAATCCTTTCACCATGGAATAATGGTAATGTATAATCCGACAAGAACAACTAGTTATCCTTCAGATCCAGTAAATAATGGTTTAAGATATCATTTTCTAGGAGGGGGCGAAGAAGTTGGGAATATAGGATGTGTAATTGAAGATAAGACAGGAACAAAACTACTCTTCGATTATGGATTATCTCCTTCAAAACCACCAAAGTATCCTGCAGCAGCCCCAAAAGTATCTGATACAATAGTTACACATGCACATATAGATCACATCGGTATGGTACCTTGGTTAAATTCTTCATTTAATACTAAATTACATGCAACAGGATTTACTGCAGATATTTCCAAATTAATGTGGAATGATTGTTATAAAGTTAGTAAAATCGAAGGATATCCACTAGCTTGGGATAAAATAAATGCAGAAGAGTCACAATCTGCATGGAATAGACACGAATATAATTCAATTAATGAATTAAATGATTGGAGTTGGTGTTTAAGAAGAGCAGGTCATATACCTGGAGCAGCAATGATAGATATTCAAACACCAGAAAAAAAAGTCCTAATTACAGGAGATTTTGATACTAGAAATTCAAGATTAGTTGAGGGAGCAACTCCTCAAAAATGTGATGTTTTATTTATGGAAGGAACTTATGGTGGAAAAGATCATCCAAATAGACAAGAAGAAGAAAAAAGATTTCTTAGATCTGTAGAAAAGGTTGTTGAAAATAAAGGAACAGTCCTAATTCCATCCTTCGCTATGGGCAGGAGTCAGGATATTTTGATGATATTACAAGATTCTGATTTCGATCTAAATATTCACTATGATGGAATGGGAAAAACCATCACTAAAACAATGCTTGAACATCCAGAAATGATTCTTAATCCATCCGCATTAAAATTAGCATTTGGGAATTCGAAAAAAGTTTCTAGCAAATCAGATCGTAAAAAAGCTCTAGAAGCCGATGTAATTGTTACTACTAGTGGTATGTTAGAAGGAGGACCTGCAATATGGTACCTTAATAGATTAAGAATGGATAGAAGAAATTCGGTATTTATTACTGGATATCAAGCTGAAGGAACTGGAGGTAGAATGTTACTGGAAAAAAGTAGATTACCTATTTATGGTAATATAACTCAAATAGATTTAGAAACAAAAAGGTTTGATTTTTCAACACATGCAGGACATAAAGAATTAGTTGACTTTGCTAAAAAAACTCAGGCAGAAAATGTAATATTATACCATACAGATAATCAAACAGCCAGACCTCAACTTTCAAAATCTTTAGAAGATTTAGGAATTAATGTACATAGTCCTATGAATAGAAAAAGTTACATTATTGAATAAAAAACTACACATCAGATTTACATTGATATAAATCAACATTAAAAGGATCATTGTATATTTCAATTTCATTTACAGGAACCCCATTCGACCAAAATCCCATACTTGTTAGTTCCTCACCATCTTGGAAAAAATATTTCCCAGAAACATTAACAAGCTCTAAATTATTATTAGCAATACCAAATAAATAACTTGCTTGAGCATCTATTCTCTTATAATAAGAAAAATCTGCTAAAACATCTCTAACAGTTGTGGCTTGAATATAATGTGATGCGATTAATTTTGGAAATCCTCTTTTATCAGAATAGACTTTCAAATAAACCGTTTGATTTAATTCTAAATCAACACTCCAATCTCTTGTTCTCAACCTCTCAAACTCCCA
>NZRR01000002.1 GCA_002696315.1 Methanobacteriota archaeon
GGAGCAGGTGGTGCTTCCATTCCTGGAGGCGCTGGTGGCATTTCCATATTCGGTGGAGCAGGTGGTGCTTCCATTCCTGGGGGTGCAGGTGGTGCTTCCATGCCTGGTACTGGTGGGGGTGCCATCATCCCTGGTGGTGGTGGTGGTGGTGCAATATCACCACCAAGCGGTGGTGGATTAGGCATTCCTGGAGGTGCTGGCGGTGGTGTATTAATTTCTTCATCAGTCATATTAGTGGCTCCCTTAGCAACCTTGGGATTCTCGCCAATTGTATAATGATTGCCTTGAATAATTATACGAGAAATTTTTGGTTGCTGACAATAAGTTTCAAAAAATAACATGGTAACGGTCCAATGAGTTGCATGGATTCTAGCACACCTCCAGTTTTATTTGTCGTTGGTACAGCAGGCGCTGGAAAATCTTCACTAGTAAACTCTTTTCAAAGATGGAGTCGTTTTTTGGATATTGAAACAATGTCCGTGAATTTAGATCCTGGGGCAGAAAGAGTACACTATGATCCAGAATTTGACGTTAGAGAATTTATATCTCTCACAGATGTTATGGATGAATATGATTTAGGTCCAAATGGAGCACAAATCTTAGCAGCAGATCTTTTAGCAGCCCAGGCAGAGGAAATAGGGTTAGAATTAGAATCATTATCTGGGGATTTGATAATTATTGATACTCCTGGACAGGTTGAGTTGTTTGCTTTTAGGCAAGCATCTAATCATTTAGTTGATGTTTTAGGAGGTGAAAACGCTGCTATTGTTTACTTATTTGATCCAATGTTATCAAAAACTGCGAGTGGTTTTGTATCTCAAATGCTATTGTCTTCAATAGTACATTTTAGATTAGGTTTGCCCACCATTAATTTTCTTTCAAAGTCCGATTTACTCGAAGAAGATGAATTAGCTAAAATTCTAGAATGGGGAGAAAGATTAGAGGTTTTGGAATATGCATTATATGATGAAGCAGGAGGTCAAAGAACCGAATTTGCCATAGGTCAATTAAGGATGATGCAAGAATCTGGAATATTGCCTGGTTTAGTTCCTTTATCTAGCGAATTAGAAGAAGGATTGGCTGATGTTTTAACTTTTGCACAATCAATGTTTGGAGGTATGGCTGACGCAAAAGATGGATCTTCACCTGATTTAGACTTTGAATAATCGCTAATGATTATGACCTTGTTTTCCTAGGAGTGGATAGTGCTGATGTATGAATAGTGTATTATCAATTGATGACTTGAGTGAAGATCTTGAACAAATATTGCAATGGGCAATCACAATGAAATCTGACGATGAAATAGCTGCTGATTTTTTCCCATTGATGAATATGAGTATAGGCTCAATTTACGAGAAACCTAGTACCAGGACTAGGGTTTCTTTTGAGGTTGGAATTAATAAATTAGGTGGAAATTCATTAACATTGCTTAAGGGAGATATTCAATTGGGAAAAAGTGAAACTATTGCAGATACTGCAAGAGTTCTTTCAAGGTATTTAGATGCAATGACGTATCGATGCTATTCACATTCAGATGTGGCTGAATTAGCTAATAATTCTAAAGTCCCTGTAATTAATGCTCTTTCTGATAAACATCATCCCTGCCAAGCAGCTGCGGATTTAATGACAATCATCGAGAAAAAGGGTATGGAAAAATTAAAAATTGCTTGGGTTGGTGATGGAAATAATGTTTTACATGATTTGATGCTAGCAGCATCTATTTTTGGTTTTGATATTACTTGGGCCGTTCCTAAAGGATATGAACCGGATTCAGAAGTAGTAAATCGTTCAGAAATAATTGCTGAGAAAACAGGCTCTAAACTTATTGAAACAAATGATCCGGTTGATGCAGTTAAGAATGCTGATGTCATTTATACGGATGTTTTTGTTTCTATGGGTGAAGAACATTTAGATAATAAAATGAATGACTTTTCTGGATTCCAAGTTAATGAGGAATTGGTATCAAAAGCAAAAGAAGATTATATCTTCATGCATTGTTTACCAGCTCACCGTGGAGAAGAAGTTACAGATTATGTTATGGATTCTAAAAATAGTGTGGTTTTTGATCAAGCTGAAAATAGAATGTGGTCACAGATGTCAATTTTAACTTACTTAGTAAACAGACCAGCATGGGAGACTTATTCTCAATTGCTTGAAATTAATTACTAGTTAATATACGGTAGTAATAAATTTAATAAAAAGAACCCAATTAATCCTAAGACCATTGAGATTAATAGAGAATTAATCGATTTCTTGTCATTTCCAGTACTCATTGGTCCGTTCAATGAAAGTAATACATACATAGTTGGTCCTTGGAACATAATCATCCAATATTCTAAATCACCCCAACTAAAAATAAATGGAAGCATTATTGAAATCACTCCTAATAATACAAAAATATAAGCTAATTGTCTAGACTTATTTTTACCAATTAATATTGGAAATGTTTTCCTACCTCCTTTTAGATCACCTTCATGATCATGGACATCTTTGATGATTTCTCTTGATATACCAATGAATGTAGCCATTAAAGCAATACACAATGTTATGCTGTAATCATATTTTCCAACAGTTGCACCACCGTAAATAATTACAAGTCCTAACATTCCACCGATTATCATATTACCTATATAACCATATTTTTTGGTTTTAGGGCCTATTTCGTAACTGACCATTAATGTAAATGAGATTATCCAAATAATTACTAAAGGAATCCATTTCATACCGATTTTATTGAGTAGGTATGCTCCATATAAGGCACTAAAGATAGAAATTATTGAAAATAATATTACTAAGTACCAAGCTTGTTTAATGCTTACTTTTTCTGAAGGTAGAGATCTGAGTGGGTGTGATATTTTATCTATTTCAATATCCATAATGTCGTTAAGAATATTTCCTGCCGCCATGAAGCTAGCAACTGAAATCATCTGTAAAATTACATTTAATATTAATTCGTTATTCCAAGGCACTTGAATTGTTACGAAACTTCCTGTTAAAACGGTAGCAGAACCAATTACTATGTTTCTAAATCTAATAAGACTCATGACAGATTTTAACTCAGGTATTAACCTCTTGTTACTTCCCATTATTTGGACATGTATATATTTAGATATAAATTAATGGATATTGATTACTTCATTTGTCTTTTTTAATCCCCATATACAAATTCTACATCTGTATCCTTCTCCACCATAATTATTTAAAAAACCAACTTTTTCAAATCTTGAATCTTTGGCTAGTATGTTGCCTAATTGGTTCATTGAAGTTCCCCATCTAAATCTTGAATTTATGTGATCAAATATTTGTGTTGTATTGGCCTGGCCTGTATTCTCTAAATAATTTAAAACTGCTAATCTTAATCTTTTTGTACTGCTCATATTATCACCTTTTCTCGGTTGATTTTTTTACCTAATATTCTTTCAACTAAAAAATTAATACTGCTTAATTTTTTTTCTTCTTCGATTTTTTCCGTGCTGTAGTGCCATGGATTCCATTCACCTAATTGCACTCTGTCACTTAATTTTCCTGTATTCACTACAGTTTGTGGAATTAACTCTTTTTCTATTTCTTTGAGTATCATTCCAGTTGTCCTTAGGTCAGAAAATCTCATATTTTCTAATCCATTTCTTTTCCCATCTTTTCGTTCCATGTTTCATACTTTGACGGGCTTTATTTATCAATGCAAAAAATAGACTCGAAAGTGAAAGTGAAAGTAAATAACTTTGTTTTTTAAGATTCTTGAGGGTTTTCACTTTCATTTTTTACGATTAAATAAAATAATTATGTTTTATCCGATGATAAAGAGCAGCTGTAGTGTAGTGGCCCATCATGAAGCCCTCTCGAGGCTTCGACCCGGGTTCAAATCCCGGCAGTTGCATTTTATATGTTAAAAATCGCTCAGTATTCTTTCATTTGAGAAAATAAATTTTCGTATGTGCTCTCCTACTTTGATATTAAAATCCTCGTCATAATGATTTTTATCTTTTCCTTTCCCCATGAAGACCTCTTCAACCTTGAATTTTTTAATAAGCGTATTAGGGTCTAAATATTTAAAATCTTTATTTTTTCTACATTCGTTGGATAAAAACCTTGAAACATCAGAATACGATGGATCTGGATTGACTATTATTACGCATTCTAAATGTTCTAAATCATTCTTTAGTATGTTTATTGATTCTAGCATTTTTTCATTTTCATCTATTGTCATCTTACATTCAGATAGAATCATCTTTGCATCTTTTTTTGTGAATAATTTTTTTTCAGAGATTTTATTTGTACAATTTTCAATCTCTTCTTTGCCGATTTCTCCTCCTTTGCATACTTTCGACCACCAATTGAGAATTTCGATACCACCAGGCCTTATGAAGTTATTATTGAGGTAATTTGAATTAAAATCGAAATTTTTTGTATGGACTCTTTTGTTAGAGCTAATTTCTAGTAATAATATGTCACATGAATTAAATAATTCTAATCCTCTCATAAAATTTTTCTCAGTCTCGGTACCCTTTAATTCATCGAATGTTCTTCCAAAAATTAGTTGGTATAATCCTTTTGGAACTACTTTTTTGTTCTTAATTAATGAAACCCATTGTATTGCGTCATGTATTGAGTGTGCAAAACCAGAATGTGCCCATAATACTTTTGCATTATTATTTTCTCTTAATTTATTAAGTGGATTGGCAACTCGGCATGTACCTATTACAGCTGCTTTTAGGCTCTTTTCGCCGTTTTCCGAGTATATTTCTATAATCCTCATAACACTCACTTTATCTCTTCAATAAATAATTCAATTAAGTCAATAATAGTCTCAGTCGCATAAGTTGAGTTTAAATCAAT
Source organism: Methanobacteriota archaeon (assembly GCA_002696315.1). Taxonomy (GTDB): domain Archaea; phylum Thermoplasmatota; class Poseidoniia; order Poseidoniales; family Poseidoniaceae; genus MGIIa-I. The sequence goes on from NZRR01000002.1 coordinate 4,837, forward strand.
TTGTGTATTTAGGTAGTGGTCTATTCTAAATATAATTCTAACATGTGCAAGTGAATCCCACCCCTCTATGTCATTGGCAGACATACTTTCATTGATGTCTCCGCCAAATTCAGTCTCTTCTCTTATAGACTTAAATATAATTTCTTTGATATCTTCTCTTTGCATAAAATTACCTCTTTAATTTTCACGTAAATATTTAGCTTTATTTTCTTTACGGCCAACTTTTCCACTAGAAGTTTTCATTAACCATCCTGGGTTTACAAATTTAATTTTTCTTGGAATAACTTCTATAGTAGATTGAAGTAATTTGTTAATATTTGATTTAATTATTTGAATTTCATCATCATTCAATTCGGACGCAACTTCACAAACTAATATCATAGATTCAGAACCAACTCTTGAATCATAAACTCCGAATGCAGACATTCTTCCTGGCCTTACACCCTCAATTGTTGAAACTAATGCTTCAACTTGATGTGCGTAAATATTTCTTCCTTGAACTATAATTAAATCATCAATTCTTCCCAATACATATAGCCTATTTGATTCATCAATAAATCCTAAATCTCGGGTCATATATTTTTCACTAATTATTCGCTGATTGGTTAAATCTGGCATTTTATAATATCCATCAAAAATAAACGAGCCTGAAATCGAGACCTCTCCAATAGTCAGTTTTGGTAGTGGGTTATAATCTTCATCCACTATGTCGACTTTTAATCCCTGGATTACAGAGCCTGTTTCAACTAATATTCTAGGCGTATCCAATTTTGTATCTTTGTCATATATTCTAATTTTTTGACCTCTGTTTAAGTCTCTTTGATCGACTAAAATTCTCTTGGCAGATTTTCCTAATTTAGTTTGGGCTGTGGCAAAAACTGTTTCAGCCATTGCATAGCATGCATGTAATGAAGACTCGTTCACACCAAGTTCATTAAAGGCGTTTAAAAATTTATCAAATGATTCAGGCCTACATACTTCAGAACAACTGATGAATGCTTTCATGGATGAAATATCATATTTTTTTGGCATCCTTGGAGAGTATAATGCCATGTGTTCAAATGCAAAATTGGGCATCCATGTAAAAGTACCAGAATATTTCTCAATCGCTTCAAATAGCATGTGTGGTTTTCCTACCCATTCAAATGGGCTCATGTGTATTACGGGCGTTGAAGTATATGCGGGCATAATCATACATGCCATTAAACCCATGTCATGGTATAGTGGAAGCCAAGAAATAATATTGTCATTTTCAGTAATTGAGATTGCATCAGCATATGATTCAGCATGCTTAAGAATGGCATCAAATGATAGTGCTACGCCTTTCTTCAAACCAGTGGTTCCAGAACTGTGTTGAAGGAGGGCGATCTCTTCTTCCCCTCTAATTTCAACGTCTAATTTCTTTTCTGGAATTTTAATATCTTCAATTAAAACAATCTTGGTGTCTCCAAGTACTAAATTCGCATTGATCATTTCTTCTTCAACATCTTTAGATGTAATTATTGCAGATGGTTGAATATGTTTTAGGAGTTTTTGGTGTGATGCCCAATATAATTTCGGATCTTGCTTTACGGATGTACAGGGCATGAATGATGGAGTATGTCCTGCCATCATGGTTCCTAAAAATGCTCCATGAAGATCACTTGAATGTCTTAAAAAAATAAGTACAACTCCTTTATCTATATTCGATAAAGAATTCATAATTGATTGGCACTCAATTTCTAAGCGACTCCATGTAATTATGTCTTCTTCACCTTTTGAAATAATTACTGCATATGGTTTATCTGGATAGTTAATAAAATTCTCTAAAATTTTACCAAGATACAAAGATTGCGATGACATATTACTATCTCTTAATATTATACGCGGGCAAATAGGCATTTATTAATGGCGCTATTAATTTGTTTTTGATTCTGAATTTAGCATTTTTTAGCAATTGCGATCTTAAATTTTTGTGATGATATCTGTTTTTCATAATTTTTTACAGAAAACCTAGCTCCCTTGAATTTGCAGAGGTTTTTTTCAATAAATTCAATATTTTTTGTATTTTGGAGTCCATGTCCTAAGCATTTAGTTACTGCTTCAACTATATTCCAAGTTGTGATGAAATCATTTGGTCTATTTTTTCCTTTAATCTCAAAATTGTTTAAAATATAATTATATATCTCTTTTTCAATAATTCTATCAGCATTTTCAACATCAATCCCGATAGAATACTCTTTTGGAGCAATGGCTACAAAACAAAAATTATCCGAATATGAAATACTAGCGGAAGCGATTATCTTTCCTTCTTTATCCTTAATTTTTCCACCTTCGCCCTTAATTATTTCATATTTTGAATCTTTTAGATTCAAACCAATTTGTTTTGCTGCAAATTTTAAGGTCAATTCTCGATTTTTTTCCTTAACAATTTCATTATTCTTGAGTGGGACTTCTTTTTTTGAATATGCGATAGTTATTATTGAATTCCAATCATCATCAATTTCGATGATATTCATAATCGTTTCTAAAAATTAGGTATGATATTATCTTTCCTCTAGAGTAAATATAATGTTTGTAGTGCATCTAAGGTTAATCGGTGAGACAATGGTTAATCAAGTTGAATTAAGTAAAAATCAAACTTTAGAATTGATGTCTAGTTCTCCAATTTTAAGTGATTTAATTCATTGGTTAGATGATTTGGGCCAAAGAGCAACTTTAGAGGTTATCGAGAAGAAACTACTAGAGATTGATATACAGGCAGAGGATTTAGAAAAATTTTTAGGTTATTCTGAGGATGGATACCAAAGAAATGTTATTAAGAAAACAGAGCATTTTGAGTTAGTATTAATCTGTTGGAAGCCAGGTCAAAAAACA
>NZRR01000003.1 GCA_002696315.1 Methanobacteriota archaeon
TGGAATTGTTCAATAATATTTTTTGAAAGCCCTCTTTCTTCTAAGTATGAATAAGCTTTTTTACCTTCCTCTGATAACAAAATTTTGTGATAATATTTGGTTGCATAGTTATGAATAGCTATTAATTGAGATTTTGTATCTGCAAATTTTTTTCTATCGCCTCCTTCAATATCTAGAACTATATTATAATTTTGAGCAAGTTTTTTTACTGAATCTACAAACTCAAGTTTTTCAAGCTCCATAACAAAATTTATAGAGCCACCTCCTGCTCCACACCCAAAACATTTAAATATTTGTTTATCAGGATTAACTGAGAATGAGGGAGTTTTTTCATCGTGGAAAGGACATAATCCAAAAAAGTTTCTACCTTTTTGCTTTAATTCTACATATCCACTTACAACATCTACTATATCAGCTGCTTGCCTTACTTTTTCTATTGATTGTTCTGAAATTCTTGCCATAAGATATCTGTAAATTAATATAAAAAATTTAAAAAAATATTATATTTGAATTAATATTGAAAATAGTTCTAAATTTTAGTGATGGCTAACAATTACTTGTCATATACATGATTATATATTTTTCTCTCCAGTTTGGAAGAGCACGCTATTTAAATCATTCAAAACATTTAAAATCACAAATAGAAAGAGGTTAAAATGAAGAAATTATTATTTTCTTTAGTTGCAATTATTGTATTAAATGGATGTGGTGAGAGTATGAATTCAAGAGAATTCTCCTTCACATATTCTGTTGATTTAGATTCTTCTAATGGAGAAAAAATAGAGTTATGGCTTCCTGTCCCTGTATCAAATGAAGTCCAAACAATTTCAAATTTAGAAATAGATGCAGATGGTTTATCTTATGAAATCAAAGATGAAAAAAAGCATGGAAATAAGTATGTTTATATCTTTTCAAATTCAGGTACTCAAGCTAGTAAAAAAATTAGTATGTCCTTTGATGTAGCAAGGTTAGAGCATCAAAATGTTAATTATGAGAATGTTGATCCATCAAACTATTTGAGTGGATCAATGCTTGTTCCAGTAGGAAAATATTTTTCTAAAACTATAGAAGATAATAGTTTGAATAAAAATGATATGAATGGTGTTTATAAATTTGTTTTAGAAGGCATGCACTATGGTAAACCAAAAAGTGTTGATAATGTTTATTACAACGATCCTTGGATGAGTGAAGATGGAAAATATGGAAATAAAAAAGTATCACGAGACCAAGTATTAGCTCTGTATCAATTTGCAAAACAAACCAAAGGTACTTATACTTTTGGTAATGGAAACTCTTACTATGCATGTGATATTGGCGTTGGTAATTGTACAGATTATCACTCGTATTTTATATCTTTATCAAGAACTCTTGAAACACCAGCTAGATTTCATATGGGATTTCCGATTCCAAGCGGTGATGAAGGCAAGGTTAAAGGATATCATTGTTGGGCTGATTACTATGTAGATGGTGAAGGCTGGTATCCAGTTGATATTTCAGAAGCAGATAAAGATAAAAGCAAGAAAGATTACTTCTTTGGTACTGTAGATGAGAGTCGAGTAGAGATGATGAAAGGAAGAGATTTTGTTCTTGATGAATATAATGGAGGTAAAGTAAATCTATTTATTTATCCATTATTAGAAATTGGAGATAAAAGTTCAGATAGCTATTCAAAATCTTTTTCCTATAAAAATTTATAAATATTTAATATCTAATAATAATCTAATAAATTCTTTTAAGATTAGATTATGAAAAATCATAAAAATATAGTTGTTGTCGATGATGAAAAAGATATTTTAGAATTATTAAAATATAATTTAGAAAAAGAAAAATTTAAAGTTTCATGCATTAGCAGCGGACACTCTGCGGTAGAATTAATCTCAAATCTAAAACCTGACTTAATCATTTTAGATTTAATGTTACCAGGTATTAATGGTTTAGATATATGTGAGATATTAAAGAAAAAGAAAAATACTCAAAATATTCCAGTATTGATGCTTACAGCAAAAGGGGAAGAGTCAGATATTATAAAGGGACTTGAAATTGGAGCTGATGATTATGTAGTAAAACCTTTTAGTGTAAGAGTATTATTAGCTAGAATTAGCTCTCTTCTTAGACGAAATGATAAAAAAAATACGCCTGATTCTATTTTTTTTGATGAGCTTTCCATTAACAAAAATAAAAGAGAAGTAAGGATTAATAATAAGATTGTTGATTTAACGTATTCAGAATTTGAAATTCTTTTTATTTTAGCAAGTCATCCAAATTGGGTTTATACAAGAAATCAACTAATTGACGAAATAAGAGGTGGAGATTACCCTGTAACAGATAGATCTATCGATTTTCAGTTTGTAGGGTTAAGAAAAAAATTAGGTAATTCTTCAAGATTTATAAAGACAGTAAGAGGTGTAGGCTATCGATTTTTAGTTAAAGATGAGTAATGTTTAGAAATAAAAAAATTTCAACAATTATTTTAATATGTTTTTTAATATTGATATTTCTATTAATATCAGTATTAATTATTTCTTTTAATATCCAAGATTTTTTAGTTGAATTAATTTTTTTAGTAATTGCATCTACAGTTTTAGCTTATTTTTTATCGATATATATTTCAACTTTAATAAAAAATCAACTGAATCTAATATCTGAAGGTGTTATTAAATATTCTTCAAATCAATTAAATAAGAAAATAAAAAAATCAACATTTAATGAACTTAATAATTTGATTAGCTCTATTAATTTAGTTGCTGATAAGATTGATGTAAATTTCAAGAAAAGTGAACAGCAAAAAAATGATCAAGCTGCTATTTTATCAAGTATGAGTGAAGCTGTGATTGCAATTGATTTAGAGGGTAAAATTCTTATGTTCAATTCTTCAAGCTCTAAATTATTTGACTTAGATGAAAAAGAATCAATAGGTAAATCTATTTTTGGTTTAATAAGAAATTCTGATTTAATTAATTTATTCCAGAGTATAATTAAAAAGTCTGATTTTGAAAAACCAAATATATTCCTAAGTAGTAAAAGTAAATATTTAAATGCTAGAGGAGCACCACTGATAAATGATAAACAACAAGTCATAGGAGCAGTTATTGTTTTTAATGATATTTCAAAAATAAAAAAACTAGAAGAAGTAAGAAAAGAGTTTGTATCTAATGTCTCTCACGAGTTGAAAACGCCAATAACAGCTATAAAGGGATTTGTCGAAACAATGTTTGAATTTAAAAATAATTCAGACCAAAAAAAATTTTTAAAAATAATTGAAAATCATACAAATAGGTTAAATAGTATTATTGATGATTTATTATTATTATCTAGAATAGAAGAAACAGAGAAAATTGAGAAATTAGATATGAAGTATGATATAATATTTAATGTTATTGAACGATCATTGATTGAAAATCAGAATTTAATTAATGATAAAAATATTAATGTTGAATTAGATTGCGATAAAGCTATCAAGCTATATCAAAATCCAAGATTACTTTGTGAAGCTATATCGAATCTTATCAACAATGCTGCAAAGTATAGTAGTGTTAATAGTAAAATTAAAATAAGTGTTGAAGAAACAAAAATTGATGTATGCATTAATATATTAGATTTTGGTATAGGAATAGAAGAAAAACATATTGATAGATTATTCGAGCGATTTTATAGAGTTGATAAGAGTAGAAGCAGAGACATTGGAGGAACAGGACTTGGTCTTTCTATAGTTAAGCATATCATAAAACTTCATAATGGAGAAATATTAGTTTATAGCAAAAAAGGAGAGGGAACAAGGTTTCAAATTAAAATTCCAAAAAAATAATACAAATCTAATACAAATCTAATATTAATCTAATAATCTAATTATAGATTCAATCATTGAAAATACAATTAATAGGAGAAATTAAATGAATAAATTTAAAATTATAACAACAACTTTAGTATTATCTCTTGTATTATTTTCTTGCAAGTCATCTGATAATAGTACAGCTGATATGTTAAGCGGTACAGTTAAAGTTGATGGTTCAAGTACTGTTTTCCCTGTAACAGAGGCTGTTGCAGAAGAATTTGGTAAAATTCATCCAAAAGTAAGAGTTACAGTGGGTATATCAGGTACAGGAGGTGGATTTAAAAAGTTTTGTATAGGCGAAATTGATATCAATGATGCCTCAAGACATATAAAACCAAAGGAAGTAAAAAAAGCTAAAGAAAATAATGTAAAATATATTGAACTTCCTGTTGCTTATGATGGACTATCAATTGTTATAAATAAAAATAATGATTTCATTGATTATTTAACTGTTGATGAATTAAATGCAATTTGGAAAGCTGGTAGTACGATGAAAATGTGGAGTGATGTAAGATCTGATTGGCCAAATAGACGAATAAAATTATATGGCCCTGGAACTGATTCAGGTACATTTGATTATTTTAAAGAAGCAATAATTGGTAAGAAAAATAATATTAGATCTGATTTTACAAAGAGCGAAGACGATAATGTTTTAGTAACTGGAGTTTCAGGAGATAAATATTCCCTAGGATTTTTTGGATATGCTTATTATGCAGAAAATAAAGATAAAATAAATGTTGTCCCAATTGATGGAGGAAACGGTCCAGTAGTACCATCTGGAAAGACAATTAATGACGGTTCTTATACTCCATTATCTAGGCCTATCTTTATTTATGTAAATCCAGAATCTGCAAAGAGACCAGAAGTTGATGAATTTGTTAAATTTTATCTTGAAAATGGAGATGAGCTTGCTAACGAAGTTGGCTATGTTGGCATGCCTAATAAAGTTACAAAAAAAGTAATTGAAAGATACACTAAAAGATTAACTGGAAGCTGGTTCTAAGATTAAATGCAAGAGGTCAATATTAAAAATAAAAAGGGAGAAAGAATGAAAAAAATATTAATAATATCTTCATTGACATTATCAATGTTAATTAGTTCAGATATAAGTGGTGTAAGCTATTTTGAATTTGAAGATTCTTTTAGTTTAAATAGAACATATTTCACTTATAAAAAAGATGTTTCAGACGATGTTTCGTTTAAATTACAAACTGATGTTGGAAGATTAGACAGTGGTGTTTCTGATGATAGATGGGCAGTATATTTAAAGAAAGCTCATTTAGATTGGAAAGTTAGTCAAGATACAAAAATATCAATGGGTATGATTGGATTAAACATGCTTAATGTTCAAGAAAAAACTTGGGGGAATAGATTCATATCTAAAAGTGCATTAGATTATTATGGCTATTCTGCTACAGCGGATCTTGGGTTTGCTATTTATCATAAATTTGGAGAAGTATCAACAAGTTTTTTAATGACAAATGGTGAAGGATATAAAGAATCGGATGTTGATGATGAAAATAAATTATCTGTCAGAGTTATGATGGGAGAAAAAAAACTTAACAAAAATAGTGGTCATAATATTGGCTTAGTTTATTCTTCATTAGAAGATGTTACTGTTACAGGTTTTTTTGGAGGATGGTCTAGTCAATCATTAGTTGTTGGCGCAGAATATAGTATTGAAGATAATGATGGGGTAGAAAATAGTTTGTCATCAGTTTATCTAAATTATAATCTTATGGATAATCTATCAGCTTTTGTTAGAGTTGATGATGGTGAAGAAAATAAATCAGGCCTAGGTGAAGAAAGAACTCTTGTTGGTATGATTTGGAGTCCTGTACAAGGTCTAGATATTAGTTTAAATCAAATAAACTATGACTTATCCGATGGTACTAGTGATGATGCTTTGAAATTCACTTTTCAATTTAAATTTTAGTTTAAAAAAAGTTATTGTTTCCTAATAAGGTCCTTAATTTTTTAATAATTATTAATAATTAAGGATCTTATTTTGTTATAAATGTTTTAATTTATACATAAGGGTTATTATTAAATTGAAGTTAATATTTAAAAGAAAATCAAAATTAAAAGAAATTTTTTTTGAAAAAATTTTTGCTTTATGTTCATATCTTAGCATATTAACTACAGTGCTAATTATATATATTTTAGCAACAGAATCTTTCCAGTTTTTTAAACAAATTCCTATAACAGATTTTTTATTTGGAACTCATTGGGAACCACTTTTAGAACCTAAGTCATTTGGAGTTCTTCCACTTTTATTTGGAACACTTTTAATTGTAATTGGTTCAGCTTTGATATCAATTCCTCTAGGATTAATAATTGCAATCTACTTAAGTCAATATGCATCAAGTAAAGCAAGAAGAATTATAAAACCAATATTAGAAATATTAGCAGGAATTCCAACCGTTGTTTATGGTTACTTTGCCTTAACTTTTATTACACCAATTATAAGAATAATTTTTCCTGATGCGGAGATATTTAATGCTCTTAGTGGCTCTATTGTTGTTGGTATAATGATTCTACCAATGGTTGCATCTCTTTGTGATGATGCATTGCAAGCTGTACCAAAAAGTTTGAAGCAAGGTGGTTATGCACTTGGGACAACATCGTTTGAAGTTATAAAAGGTATTTTAATTCCTTCTGCTTTTTCTGGAATTATCTCATCTTTTGTTCTTGCTGTATCACGTGCATTTGGCGAGACAATGGCAGTAACATTAGCAGCAGGAGCAACTCCCAGATTCACAATAAATCCTCTTGAAAGTATACAAACAATGACTGCATATATCGTTCAAGTAAGTTTAGGCGATACACCACAGGGAGGAATAGAATATCAAACTATTTTTGCAGTAGCAGGTTTATTATTTATTGTAACATTGATGATGAATTTATTTTCAAATTATATTATGCATAAATACAGGGAAGTGTATGATTAAAAATAATTTAAAAAATAGAAAAAAAATAGATTCTATTTTTAAAGTAGCTTCAAAAATTATAACATGGTCCTCATTAGTTGTCCTTGCTGTATTGCTGTATCATGTATCTATTACTGGAATTAGTAAATTATCATTAGACTTTCTTAATAATTTTCCATCACGATTTCCACATAAAGCTGGAATTAAATCTGCTTTATCTGGTAGTATATGGATGTTAACATTTGTGACTTTAATTTCTGTGCCCATAGGTGTTTTATCAGCCATATATTTAGAAGAATATAGTAAAAAAAATAGAATAACAAGATTTGTTGAAATTAATATTGCTAATCTAGCGGGTGTTCCTTCAATTGTGTATGGTATATTAGGCTTAGCAATTTTTGTAAGATTTTTCCAATTAGATAGATCTGTTCTTGCTGGTAGTTTCACTATGTCATTATTAATATTACCTGTTATAATTATATCTTCTAGAGAAGCAATTAGAGCTGTGCCTAAAAGTATTAGATTGGGTGCGTATGCAGTAGGTGCTACTAAATATCAAACAATCAGACATCATGTAATTCCAATTGCATTACCTGGAATTTTAACAGGTGTAATCCTATCTATGTCTAGAGCAATTGGAGAAACAGCACCTTTAATAATGATTGGAGCATTGACTTACGTTGCTTTTGTACCTGAAACAGTTATGGACCCATTTACAACATTGCCAATTCAAGTTTTCAATTGGGCATCAAGACCTCAAGCTGCTTTTCATGAAGTTGCAGCTGCAGGAATAATAATTTTATTGATTGTTTTGTTATTTATGAATGCTATAGCTATTTTTCTAAGGAATTATTCTAATAAAAAATATGATTTTTAATTAATGCCATGATACTTAAAACAAAAAATTTAAATTTATTTTACGGTTCAACTAAAGCAATTAATAATTGTAATATAAATATTGAGAAAAATAAAGTAACTGCAATTATTGGTCCATCTGGATGTGGAAAATCTACTTTATTACGATCTATGAATAGAATGAATGATTTTATAGACTCATTTTCAATTAAAGGCGAAATTTTATTTGATGAAAAAAATATTTATGATTCAAAAATAGATGCTACTGAATTACGTAAAAGTATAGGAATGGTATTCCAAAAGCCTAATCCATTCCCTAAATCTATCTATGAAAATATTATTTGGGGACCTAAAATAAATGGATTTGAAGGTGACAAAGATAAATTAGTAGAAGAAAGCTTGAAAGATGCTGGTTTGTGGGATGAAGTAAAAAATAGATTAAATGATTCAGCTTTAAGTTTATCAGGAGGTCAACAACAAAGATTGTGTATTGCTAGAGCAATTGCTATGAAGCCAAATATAATTTTAATGGATGAGCCTTGCTCAGCACTTGATCCTAAATCAACAGCTATAATTGAAACATTAATTAAAAAACTTAGAAAAAACTATACAATATTAATCGTAACTCATAATATGCAGCAAGCAGCTAGAGTTTCAGATTTTACACTCTTTTTATATGAGGGTGAAGTTATCGAATTTGGAGATACTGAACATTTGTTTAGAAATCCAAAAAATAAACAGACTGAAGATTATATTACAGGAAGATTTGGCTAATTAAATATTAATCACCAATATTTGAAGGAGAAATAATGTCTATTATAATGGAAAAAGAAATAAAAAAATTAGAAAAATTAGTTTCAAATATTAGTGTTAAAGTTGAAGAAAATTTAAATGAAGTAATAAAAGCATTAATTGATTCTAATGTTAGTTCAGCAAAAAGTATAAAAGAAAAAGATAATGAGATTGATTTACTTGAAATAGAAGTCGAGGAAGAGTGTTTAAAAATTTTAGCTTTACATCAACCTGTAGCTATCGATTTAAGATATATTATAGCAGTTTTAAAAATTAACAACGATCTTGAAAGAATAGGTGATTTAACAACAAATATTGCTAGAGTAGTGATTGTTTTGTCTAAGGAAAATAAAGTTCGTGTTCCAGATACTATCCCCCAAATGACAGATATCGTTTTAAAAATGTTAAAAAAATCTTTGGACTCTTTATTTAGTAAAAATTTGAAACTTGCATCAAAAGTCCAATCTTATGACGATGAAGTTGATCAGCTTAATGCTGATATGTATAAAATGGTACAAAATGCAATTAATGATGGTTCAGGTTCTATAAGTCAATTATTTCCACTCTTATCAGTTTCTAGATATTTAGAAAGAATTGCTGACCATGCGACAAATATTGCTGAAGATGTTGAGTATTATGTTAAGGGTAAAATCACCAGACATCATCAATAATTTTTTTAAGAAATAATTAATCAAAAATCATTTCTTTAAGATTATTGCATGGCTTAAAGAAGAATGATTCATTTTCAAATTTTGAATAGATTTTATTTTTCATTTCTGATGTAAGAGGGGTTGAATCAAAAATAAAAATAACCAGTGAAATACTTACAAAACCTTTAACAATTCCTAATAAACCACCTAGTATCATATCTGCAATATTTTTGAGTTCTAAGTCTTCTAATCGTAAAATCAATATATTTGCTAAAAGTCCTATCACTAATGAGAAAAGAATAATAAGAATTATAAATAAAAATAGATTTAATAGCTCACTTTGTTGAAAAAAAATAAAAAATTGTTTTTCAAGATTATTCATTACTATTGAAGAAATAAATATACTGCCTATAAAACTTACTGTAGATTTAAGACTTAAAATGAACTTTGAATAAGCACCTGATATAGCAAAACCAACTAAAAGTAAAATTATTATAATATCTATTGGATTAATATTCATATTGTAATTTACAATAACAATTAAAATCTTCCAATTATTGACTTACTAACTTGTTTTAATCCCTTCTAATGATATAAATTAATAGACTAAATAATAAAGGATAAAATGGATTTAGATGTTAAGAAGATTATTAATCTTCATAAAATAGACACTAGGCTTCACGAAATCAATGACGAAAAAGGCGGCCTTCCTGAAATTATAGACGAACAAAAAGAAAAGCTTGATGAGTTAAAAAATAAAATTCATCAATCCGAGGAAGAAATCAAATTATTAAATAAAGACAAATCAGCTTATACATCAAGTATTGATGATTTTAATAGCAATCTTGAGAAACACAATAAGCTGATGGATAATGTTAAAAATAATAAGGAATATGACGCTCTTCTTTTAGAAATTGATCATTTAAAAAAAGAAAATAATGAATTGCAATCTAAGATAAATGTAATTAATAATTCATTGGATGATTTAAATGCTACTAATGATGAAACAAATAAAGAAATTGATTCATTAAATGAAAAAATAAATGATAACGAAAATGAATTAAA
>NZRR01000004.1 GCA_002696315.1 Methanobacteriota archaeon
ACAGAATATTGATTATTTGTAGGATCTGTATCTTGAGAGCTTACAATGTTCACAATGAATCTATAATTTCCTGACTCAGCCATCCACTGTACATTGAATAAATCAAAACCTGAGCCACCTAGCAAAGATGCCGACTCTATTTCAGTTTCGTAACAATCTGCACAAACAACAATTTCAGTCCAAGTTTGTTGTAATTCCCATGAATCTTCAAGGCTTTGTCCTTCGGTGACTTCGGATTTCCATAAACCTACTTCGACTTGTAAATCAGTAATCGCCTGAGTGCCTAAATTAGCCACTAGAACTCTCAAACCAACTGGTTCTCCTGACCTATAAGTATAATTTTCTGCTGGATCTAAGATTGTTAAAAAAGCTACTTCGTATTCAGTAGTTTCAACCATCATAGGATCCATTTTTTCGTTCAATTCGGGTGTTGGAACTGTTGCTAATAGAGGACATAGCAACAACAGCATTAATATCATCAAAGGGGGAATTAATCTCATTTGAACTACCTCTGTAGACATAGTCGAGTACATCAAGGAATTTAATTGCTTGGGCTTAATATATCAAATCTAAATCTGCAAATCATTGCAATTATACAACCTGCCTTAATGCTTCTGCTGGATGAATCTGAGATGCCTTTCTAATGGGTAATGCAGTAAACAACAACACCAGTAAAAAAGCCCCCATCACGAATAGGCCCATCTCTAACCAAGGCATTGTAAATTTAGCTCCTTGTTCAGACCAAAATACTCTATACAATTGATAATGGAATAAAATTGCTATCAAAACTCCATTAATCATTCCAAGCAAACTTATCCACGTTAACTCCAACAAGTAACCAAATAAAATCATTCTTTTATCAAATCCTAATGCTCTAAGCACACCAGTCTGATGCTGTCTTTCACTAACAGAACGCATTGTAACAACCCCTAAACCTGCAATACCAACAATCAACCCTAGGGCCAGGAACGCCTTAAATATTGAAAATATAGCGAAAATTAAAGATTGTATTTCAATTACTTCTTCTTCAATTACATAAACTTGCATTCCATAATCTACAAAATTTATTTCTAATTCTTTTGTTAAATCTTTCTTTTCATCTAATGTTTTTTCTTCGGGAATGCTAAACATCACCCTAGTTGGTTCGGCACCAAAATATTGTATCGCTAAATCATCTTGAGCAAAAATACCGCCTAATGATAGTAAGGAACCTTCTTTCAACACTCCTACTACAATTACTTCCTTTTCAACAGCCAAATTATTATAATTATGTAAAACTAAAACATCCCCTAATTGAATTCCATTTTCACTTCCTTCCAAACCGTTAGTCAGTGCAAATGCAGAATCTACAATCACGAAAATATCATTTTCTGATACCAATTGCCATATCTCTGTCTCTGATTTTGCTAGCGATTCATCCCATGCAATCAATGGGAGACCACCATGATTGGCAAAATTTTCATCAATTCCCCTAATATAATAAGTACTCGTATTTGTTCTTAATTCTTTAGATGTTGCTTGTTCATCAATTTGTTCGCCAACTCTAACATAATTGAAATGTAGCAAAGAAATTGCATCAAAGTCTTCACTTGAAATATTTTCAGACCAAGGCCAGTTATCAATATCATATCCTAAATCCAGAGGTCTTTCTCGACTACCCGAACCCAATAATTCAAACTCACCTTGAGCATCATCCACAAAAGAATTAGAATAAATTTCAAATTGTGCTGAAAAACCAGCTAATACTACAACAGAAAATATAGTTAATGAGAACATTCCAACAACTAAAGAACTTCGCAAAGGTTTAGACAAGGGATATGCTAATGCTGTTGAAACAACTGGTCCAAATTTTCTAACTAAGTATCCGGATCTGCCAATAATTCTTGCTATTGAGGGTGCAATACTTGTTAAGATTAGTACTCCAGCAGCAACACTAAAAAGTCCTAGAGGAATAAATGAAAATCTAGTTTCTTCATAACTCCCTCTTACAGTATCAATACTTTCAGGAATACTAGTCCATAATAGTAGAGAAATTGCACAAATCGTCATTAATAATTTTGGTAAAATTGAATCTCTGGAAAATTTAAAATGTAAAATTTTGAATCTTGGCTTAACTAGATACTTTAGAGAGATTCCTAATATTGGCATAAACCCAAGTATAGTCAGATATCCAATCATCATCCAACTAGCATGAAGCAGTTCACTATCTGAATCTAAAATAAATAATAAAATTCCAAAAAATAGTGAACCAGAAAATAGGCCTAAGCTAACTAATACCCATAACCAAGAAAAATTAGAATTATTAATGCTGGGTAAATCTCTTAGTGCTGCTACAACATTTAACCTTGAGTTTCTCCATGAAGTCATCCATAGAGTAATCCATGTAATAATGAATCCTATTGCAAATCCTGCAATTAAACTGGATAATGACCAATAAAATACAAAATCACTATCAAGTGAAGAAAAAGTAAATTTAAATCCTAAAGAAATTAAAAAAGCCACAAAAATTCCCGCTATGGCGCCGATTGCGCTAGAAACGAGAGATAGTAAAGAACCTTCAAAAACAAACATTGCTCTCATTTCAGGACGCTGCATTCCAAGAGCTCGTAACATTCCCATGGAACTTTTCCTTTCTTCGGCCAACATCACAAAAATATTGATTACTAAAAGAATACCAGCAACAACAGTAAATGAACCAAATACTAAAAAGAAACCTGCCACATTTTCTGAAGCGGATTCAGAAGATTCAATTATTGATCTTTTAATATCTCTAATCGAAACATCGTATAAGTTAGCTTTGGCCTTATCGTCCATCCATTCACTTAATTCAATCTCTAATTGAGAAAATATTGTTTCATTACCTAAATCAAATCCTGTGATTACAATCGAGGTCCTCTCACCAGAAGTTGAACCAGCAATTTCTTCTGCATCAGTCATGTTTAAAGATACAAAAAATAATTCATCATATCCAGGTTGTTCAAATAATTTAGGTAAATCTCCAACCTCACCTGAATAGGATAATTTCAATCCCTCGGTAGTACCAAATAAATAGGGAATAACTCCTAAAAACGAAATATTTTCATTTTCATCAACTGACAACATAGAATTAGACCAAGAAGGAAAATCAAACTCTCCTTCTTTTGGTGGATTATATACAAAATTAGACTGACCCTCTACGGCCATTCCGATCAAAGGGATTAAATTAAGATCGCCAATCGTTCTAATCAAGGGTATTCTTGCACTTTCCTTCAAACCATCTGATGTTTTTGTCATAGTAATTATTCCCTCATCTCCCATCATAATAGCTTGATTCAACTTTATGCATGCATCGTCAACAAAAGAGGGTTTATCGACTGCATTATTAGGAACAAGGAGATTAGATGGGACAAATTTTGTTGAGTTCCAAACATATAAAATCTGTTCATTTTCGATCCAAATTCCATCACATCCAGCGGCAATTATTCTACCCTCTGGAATACCCAAGTCACTTGAATTAATATTTGAAAAATTTGACATCAAAATTAGTTGCTCTGAATTTGTAGACGTTAAATCCCACATGACTCCGCCTATTTCAACTAAATTATTTTGTCCAACAAATAATTCACTCCATTCACAGGAGATTATTTGTTCGCTAAATTGATTCAAATCTTGTTTCATCAGGGTACAAGTTCTTGAACCAAACAAATCATGTGCTCTGATTATAACTTCATTTTCATCTGAAATTATTTCTATCTTAAATAATTCATTATCCCATTCTCCACGTTCTAAAATTAATTTAGTCCAATTATCACCTCTGACCCAAAGTTCAATCTGTGTGCTTTCATTAGTCAGCCTAGCCGCCAATAAATTTTGATTTTCTAGTAATTCTATTGATTTAACTTCAGTTGTTCCATCTTCACTACTTTCCAAACCGAGATACTCTGAACTACCATCAATATTCATCTTTGTAATTCCTTCGGAATGCGAGATAAATGAAGTGGTTGAATTGTAAAATTCGAAATCATTGAATATCATGCCATCTGGAAAAGTAAATTGTGTCCATTTCCTGTCTGTGGAATTATAAATTGATACTCCCAATGAAGAAGAATACCACTCAAGTTCTTGATCAACATATAATGAATTTATATCTGAACCCAAAATCCCTACAATATCGTCTGCACGATATCTAACTTGGAATAATTGTGCTTGTAATGTTTTGTAAACGCTAGAGTTAGAAGCAGTATTCTCAACAATTTCTTCAATATCTTCAATCATCCCCACTGATAGTCTAGCATCACCTGATTGTAAAGAAACACTCATTGCCTTTTTTTCAAAATCTGTTTGAAGCAAAAATCCAACATCATCTGCTTTTAGCACATTATTGAATATTTTTTTAACTTTGGAATAAATTTCATCTACAGAATTTAAACTATCTTTTGGACCACCTTTGGCAGAAATGTCGATGAAATTAACCTTATTTTTTTTATTTTGAATTTCTTGGGCGGTTTCTAATGTAGAAAATAATACCGGAGATGTTGAACCTCTAACTGTAGATGACCCTTCCATTTCAACAACTTTCCAAACTACTACAGAAATTGTTTCAAGAGTCCCCACTCCAGTTGAGGAATCATATTTTGTGTAACTCATAGAGAGTTTATCACCTTCATTAACTCCGATTTCATCCGCTAGAACCTGGTTAATAACAAATGTATTTTCACCAGTTAATTCTTCATATTCTTTAATATCTAAATAATCTATTCCATTTTCTCCACCCAAAGCTTCCCAAGGTCCTTTTGTATGATTAAATGCATCTACTGCCCACCAAGTAGCACTTGGTTCGACCAAGCCTGAACTTGGATTCAATAATGAAATATCTATGTACCTACCATAATAAAAACCATCCATATTTTCAGAAACTATTGAACTATTCAATAGTTCTAAATGAAAGGTATTTGCTAATTCCTGATCAATTTCTTTGGCTAAGCCTGAAGCCTGAGCGAATCCATTCTCAATCCCCCTAATACGAATATCTGTTTCACCTAAAATTATGTAAGCTTCTTCTTGAATCGTTGCATTTAAACTATCCCCTACAACTAAACTCGAAGTAATGATTGCTGAACCAATTAATAAACCAGTCATCATTAATGCGGTATTTCTTTTATTCCTCAATAAATTTCTAATTCCCAAAGTCCATAATAATCGGTGTTTAGCTGAAAAATATACCATTAAACCCATATGACTGCAAATTCCAAGAACTACACTTAGAATAATTGAAGTCAATAAATCCAGATAAAAATAATCTGAAATTATCATTGATATAGTAACAAATAAAACTGGCACCAATATTAAGAACAAATGACTCTTGAAATTTAAATTTTTTAAACCTGGTTGGCTGAAAAATTGTATAAAAATACTTGAACATAAAAATCCAAATCCGAGAAGGAAAGTAATTATAATTACAGTTAAATTCATAATATTACCTTATTCTTCTTCAAGTATATTTTTCGTATCTTTGTAAATTCTTCCATCACGCATTTCTAGTGTTCGTGAACATCTTTTTGAGACCTCTATATCATGAGTAACAATCATCATCGTGATGTTTAATTCCTTATTTAATTGGACCAAAAGATCCAGAATTTTTGTACCTGTTTCTGTATCAAGATTTCCAGTAGGTTCATCAGCCAACAAAAGACCCGGTTCATGAACATAGGCCCTTGCAATTGTCACTCTTTGTTGCTGACCACCAGATAATTCTGCAGGCTTATGAGATGCCCAATCTTTTAATCCTACTTTTTCAAGCGCACTTAATGCCTTTTTTCTAATTTCTTTAGAGTTAGGTTCCGCACTATTTAGTTGGAGTGGCATTTCTACATTTTCTAGTGCAGAAAGTACAGGGATTAAATTAAATGATTGAAAAATAAATCCTAATTGTTCTCTTCTTACTTTAGTTCTTAAGGCATCGTCTCCCTCAAAAATAGATACCCCTTCAACTAATACTTTTCCAACACTAACTTCATCTAATCCTGAAAGACAATTCAATAATGTCGTTTTTCCACAACCTGAAGGACCCATCACGGCGACCATTTCTCCTTGATTTATTTTTACTGAAACATCTCTAAGTGCCTCCACACGCGTAGCTGCCGTTTCATATACCTTCCAAACCCCTTTAGCTTCAAGTACTCGGACCATGTTGAATGGATTGAGTATACAAATATAATCTAACTCTTTAGGAATGTCATGGCCCACGTCAAAGTATTGTTATTTGGCCCACTAGCTGAGGCTTACGGGAATTCTGAATCAATACAAGAAATAGAAGAGGGATTCAATGCAAATCAATTACTAACAAAAATGGGATTATCTGAATGGAAGAAAAAGGGATTAAGGTGTGCAATAAATCAAAATTTCTCGAATTTTGATGAGCTTCTTAAGGAAGGTGATGAGGTTGTCTTTCTAACTCCGGTCTCTGGAGGTTAATGTAAAAATCTTCAATATTTACTACTTATTAAGAGAATACATTTGAACTTGAACCGTTACGCAATACTCATATGGCAATAGGTCCTCCTGAAATAGCAGTAATTTTAATTATCTTTTTTCTTTTATTTGGTGCAGAAAGATTACCTAAATTAGCACGCTCTATGGGTCAAGCAAAAGGTGAGTTCCAAGAAGGTTTGAATGATGTTGTTAATATCCCTGAAAAAAAGAAAACATTTACTGATTTAGATGCTGGAGGAAGAACTCCTGAACAAAAATTAGCAGATGATGCAAGAGAAGCAGGAATTGATCCCACTGGAATGGATACTGAATCAATTAAAGAACAGTTAGAAGAAAAAGAATAATTTTATTTCTTTCTCTTTTTCAATTTAAAAGGTAAACCACAATGATCACAAATTGATTGTTTATCATTGTGATTAGGTGTCCTTGAAATGCCACAACCAGTACATACTTGTACCCATTCCCAAACATCCGAGATTCCTTTCTGAATCACGGGACTCCAGATTTTCTCTGCCTTGGTTAATGTATTTTGAATACGATAATCGTCAGTAAATAATTCTTCATCAAATTGAAAAGTTAAGGCTATTAAATCAAGATCTACATCAGACAATCTTTCTAAATCACCAGAATTACTAGCTGCATTTTTCGCTTTCAATATTGATTCTGGATTCGGAGAAATCCATCTCAAATCTATACTTTCAACTAACATGACTCTTTCTTGAGAAACATTTTCTAATTCCCTTAATTGAGATATTGCAACAATTCCATTTTTTAGTTTTTCAACTGGCCAAGCCAATAATGCTGCCGTATCAAGTATCGCCACAAACAAATGCAACGATAAATTAGTCATGATACCTTCTATTACAAGAAGTATTGATACATGAGACATAATGGGGAGAACGATGACATGGAAAGAGCAGATACTTCAATGGTTCGAAATTTTTGGGCCTGCAAGTCTTGGTATGCTCTCATTTACCGAAGCAATAATTCAACCAGTTCCTCCAGACCTTATGTTTTTACCCATGTTACTCAACAATTCGGGAAATATCCCGATGATTTTTTGGCTATGGATTGTTATTACATCCACTAGTGTTTTAGGAAGTCTGATAGGTTACTGGATTGGACAAAATTGGGGTAAGTCCATAGTAGAGAGATTTAATGGACAAAAACATATTAAAAAATTAGAAATACTAACTCAAAAATATGGAACTATGGGTATTTTTATTGCTGCTGTTTCTCCAATCCCATACAAGGTATTTGGATGGTTTGCAGGGATGGGTGAAATGAATAAAAAATCATTTATACTTGCTGGTTTTTTAGGCAGAGGGATAAGATTTGGTTTAGAAGCAGTTCTAATCGGAATTTATGGTCAAAAGGCTCTTGACTCACTTAATAATATTTTAGAACAAGAACTTCTTTTAGGACTAATAATAATTATTGCTGCAATAATTTCATATTATACCTGGAAATGGTGGAGTAACTTAAGAATAGAAACTGAAACTTCATGAAGAAGATGGTACTCGGCAGTAATACCGGCGCTCGATTGGTGTAGTCCGGCCCATCATCTCGCCCTTTCGAGGCGAGGACCCGGGTTCGAATCCCGGATCGAGCACCTTTCCG
>NZRR01000005.1 GCA_002696315.1 Methanobacteriota archaeon
ACGAATACGTGAATTCCGTGTGCACCAGTAGTAACGTAAAAGAAACTACCAGCCAAGGTAGAAATTGTGAAATCATAATCTTGAATTAAGTGATTCCATTCCCATAATTTTAGAATCAAGAAAAGAGTTCCAAGTAACAGTGTCATTGCCAAATAATTTCTTATTTTTCTGTCACGTACACTTGCCTCTAAGTCAACATTCTTTGCTGCTTTAAGCGCCAATACCACTGTGAATGAAGATAAAATCAGAGCAAAGGTGTTAACTGCTCCTGGTAATAATGTCCAAAAGTCTGCAGTAATATATTCTGCAGCCACGTGTTGATAGGCAGGAGTACCTGCATCAGTAAACCAAAATGTTTCATTCACTAAACCTCCTGTTGCCTCTTCACACTGTGCCACCATTGGTTTGTGCTTAGCAGTCATACATTCATGTACAATTGAATCAATATCCGTTAGACCCGGTCCTGCAACACCAGTATCTATTGCTTCTTGGGCCTTATCTCTAAGAGTCCAATGAGTATTCCAATTTGTTCTCATTCTCATGTATGCACCAAAGAATGAACCGAAAATCATAACTTCAGACATTAAGAAAAGCCAAATACCTGCTTTTCTGATTTTCATGCCTCCAAACGGAGTGCCATATGCTTCTAATTCTCCCATTTCCTCAGAACCATCAAATGGCAAATCATCTTTCCACCATGTGAACATTCCCCAAACTAATACAGCGATACCTAAGGCAGTAATTCCCATGTCTGCCTCCGAGAAACCGTAAAGGAAGATCATAGTACCCAATGATGCAATTATTGGTGCCCAAGACCCATGGTGTCCATGATCATCATGATCATCGTAACTCATTTTGAACCACTTCCTTTCCACATTTTTGAAAACAAGCCACCGCTTGATTCAGGATAAGCATGATGATGAATATTCGCATCTTCTTGTGTTGGTATTTCATGGAAACTTGGAGTTGGCGGAGGAGATGTAGTAGTCCATTCTAAACTCCATCCACCCCAAGGATCTTTTCCACTTTCTTCTCCATATTTGTAGCTTTTAATTAGATTCCATGCTAAAATAAATTGTGCAGCACCCATGATTAATGCTGAAAGTGAAATAAATGAATTTAATTCAGTCCAACTATCTACAGAATAGGTATGATATCTTCTTGGCATACCTTCTATTCCTAATTGATGCATTGGCCAGAATACAGCATTCATACCAATAAAAGTGATTACAAAGTGCAGAAGTCCTAATTTTTCATCTAGTTTTCTACCTGTAGCTTTTGGATACCAGTAATATATTGCCGAAAACATACCGAATATTGTTCCTCCGACTAAAACATAGTGGAAGTGTGCAACGACAAAATAGGTATCATGGAAATGAGTGTCTAGGCCAGCTACGGGGAAAAACATTCCTGAAATTCCTCCCATTGTGAAAGTGACCAAGAAACCTAGTGACCAAAGTGTATGTGTTTTGAAAACCAATGAACCACCCCAAAGTGTCGCCAACCAATTAAAAATCTTTACACCTGTTGGAATTGCAACTAACATTGTAGTTAACATCATTATTAGTCTTAACGTTGGATCCATACCACTTGTAAGCATGTGATGCCCCCAAACAACGAATCCTAAAACACCAATTCCTGCTAGAGCATAAACCATAGATCTGTAACCAAAAATAGAACGTTTTGCACTTGTAGCTAAAACTTCAGATACAATTCCAAATGCAGGAATAATTACAACATATACTTCAGGATGTCCAAAGAACCAAAATAAGTGTGCCCAAAGAATTGGATCTCCACCAGAGGCGGCGGTATAGAATACTGTTCCAATGGTTCTATCCAAGTAAAGATAGACTGTACCAATAATTAGTGCAGGTAAAGAAATATACAACATTGCATTAGCAACGAAGGCAGACCAAGTAAATAATGGCATTTTCATCCAAGTTACTCCTGGTGCTCTCATGGCCATTATTGTAGCAATAAAGTTAACACCAGATAGTGTGGATGATATACCTAGCATTATTATTCCAGCAACGAATAATGTGGTTCCAGCACTGGCACCTTTTTCACCACCACTAGAAGAATAGGGTGCATACATTGTCCATGAAATATCTGCACCCTCTCCCGCCATTACACCACCGTAAAGTAGTATACTGGAGAATGCAAGTACCCAGAATCCCATAGCATTAATCCGTGGGAATGCTAAATCCTTTGCACCAATTTGTAATGGAATGATCCAATTTGCAAATGCAGCAATCATTGGCATAGCCGCTAAGAAAATCATAGTAGTTCCATGGAGTGTAAAAAATGAATTATATTGATCTTGGGTGAGGAAATCATTATCTGCAACAGAAAGTTGTATTCTAAATAGTAAAGAGAAAACCATTCCAATGAATAAGAATAAGAAACTGTAGACGAAATAAAGTGTTCCAACTTCTTTGTGATCTGTAGTTGTTAACCACTTTTTTAACCAACTAGTTAATCCATTTAGATTAAAACCTTCAGGGTTATTTCTGTAAAATACATAAACTAACATTATTGAAAACAATGTAATGCCGAATAATATTGCTGCAATTGCAACTTCATATGGTTCAGCTTGTTCAATTAATGCTCCTCCTCCACCTAAGGTTGCGGCACCAGGGACAGATGTTGTATATGTGGCCCATGCATCTCCAGTGTTACCATTTCCTTCACCTATGGCGTTTCCATTCACAGCATTACCATGTAATGTAAAGTCTACAATCTGCCCTTCACTATCAGGAGCAGTCCAAGTAACATTCCAATCCCGGACATCATTTCCAAGTTCTGTATGTGTTGCACCTCCCTCTAAAACTTGTACTAAGTCGGTGAAGTTTTCACCAGGTCCAAATGTTCCTGCAGAAGCAATTAGTCTAAATCCACCCATGTTACTAGTTAGTTCTCCACCCGGTATGGCAGGATTTGAAATACTAATTTTTAGTTCATAACTCTCTCCTGCAGTGAATGAATCAGGCATTCCAAAAACATCAATCGCTGTGGTGCCTGCGCCTCCAGAATGACAACTACAGCCAGGATTTCCAAGAGTACCAACTCCAGTAGGTAATGATGTGATTTGAGGAGTTGCAGCTAATGCAATAAAAACTACAAATAACAGTGAAAACACTCGGATTTTATTTCTTTTCATTTTCATCATTCTCCGCATTGCCCTACCACGTGAACTTTAGCAAACATCTTTGAGTGTTGTTGACCACAATATTCAGCACAAAATAAATTATACGTTCCCGTCTCTCTCGGAGTAAATGACAAATATGTTTCTAATCCAGGCACTGCGTCTTCTTTAATTGCCCATTCTGGGAAAAAAGGAGCATGAAGTACTGGAAGTTCTCCTCCATCAGCTTTCGTGATAATTTTCGCTTTAATTAGTTGATTACAGGGTAAATATAAATTATTATCAATTCCAATGGCTCCATCTTTTATTTCTGTCCCCATCGGGGTAGCATAGATTTTCATTCCATTGACACTTCCGTTTTCAGTTTCATTGAGTACTTGAATTTCATCATGGTAATAAAAATTCCATCCCCATTGATATGCTTCGATAGTTATATCAAAAGCATCATCAGCTCCTTCTTCAGAATAAGGATCTACCCATACAGTAATCATAGATTGCCAAGCAATGAACGTGAGATACAAAACTAAGATTGTAGGAACGATAAACCAAGTTAACTCTAAAGTCAGATTATCTCTTTCTTTCGGAAATACTCCAGGAGCAATGCTATCAATATTAGAATCGTCAGGAGAAACCTCCCTAAATCTAATTACTAAATAAATCAAAAGAACAAATGTGAAAATGCCCACTACAAGGGACCAAAAATTCCAAGTTTCCAATAAACTTCTAAAGATTGTGTAATCTGCCGGACCCAATGTAGAACCCCCTACGTTTTGTGCGCTAACATTCCAACTATTAACTGTTGGCAAGTACGATTTAACATAGAGCCTATCAATTAGCAATATTCGAAAAATTATAATTGTTGAGAGTGAATATATTATGTCATCAAAATTTTCCAAAAAATGGCTGATTAAAATTGCCTCAGCATTTGAAATTTCCAAAGAAAAAAATCGTGACGGGTTACCAATTTTAGTTGAAGGAAAAAGAGATAAAGATTTTTTATTAGAATTAGGTTTTTCAGGAACTATTGAAGTATTGAATAGGGGATGGAGTTTAGAAAAATTAGCAATATATTTATTGGAGAAAAATCAGGTTATTTCCGAAAATAAAAAACCGATTTTATCATTACTGATGGATTGGGATCGTACTGGAGAAAAACTACAAAAAAAATTAGTACAAATTTTTTCATCTATGGATGAAATTGTGGATGAAACCCTACGAAATGAATTGATTAGAACATTAAATGGAAGAACAAAAACTGTAGAAGGTATTAGATTCATCTTAAGCGAATTACAAGAATTAATGGACTAAAATTAGTTTTCTGGAAGTTTAATTGTAGTTTCTTTTACAGTATTTAGTACAACATGGGTTAACGAACGTTCAATACCCTC
This sequence comes from Methanobacteriota archaeon, assembly GCA_002696315.1. GTDB lineage: Archaea > Thermoplasmatota > Poseidoniia > Poseidoniales > Poseidoniaceae > MGIIa-I. The sequence continues at coordinate 4,534 of NZRR01000005.1, forward strand.
AGAGGTTAATACTCCCTTAGTTAAGTCATTCAAATCGTCGGTGTCTTGAACCTTAGCAACTACAAAACTATCATAATCTCCTGTAACGTCATACACTAAAAATACACGATGATCTTCTGCAATTCTTTTTTGAACCTCTATCATTCTTCCTTTAGTGATTCTTAATCCTACGATTACAGTCATCTCCCAACCTACTTTAGATGGATCTAGAATTACATTGTACCCTTTGATGATTTTATCTTGTTCCAACTTCTTTAATCGATTTCCAATAGTTCCAAGCGCTACATCTAATTCAGCTGCTAACTGACGCATTGATGCCCTACTATTATTCATAAGGGCTTCAATCAATTTCCGATCAATTTCGTCTAAAAGCATCTTTCCACTAAATTAATGTAAATATGTATCATGTTTGAACATTTGCATATTATTTATTAATTATTCTGCTCATTTATTCATTTTTGTCAGAAACCATGTCAATATCCATCATCCATTGTCCTAAATCATCAACGTCGGTTTTCACTGTAATTTGTAAGGGACTTTCTTCAATATTTCCCGATTTAGATGTAACCTTAAATTTCAAATTAAAATCCGATTTAACCGCAATACTCGGTAAATTCTTTAATCGTGAAATACGCCAGCCTTTGTTAACATTAACATCTAAAATTTCTACTTTTTTATTTCCCGTTTTTATGTTGATATTTATCTCCTTTTCATTCTGTTTTGAATGTAATATTTTTCCTTCCAGTAAGGGTAATCCCTTTTCTCTAATCCTTTCTTGAATTATGATAAAACAAATTCCTACCATAATAACCACATTCCCAAGAATAATTAATGGGAAATTTGACCATTTTGCCTGTTCTTGAATAGACGGTAATGTAGTTTTATTTACGGCTAAAACATGCATCGATGAACTATTTTCAAGTTCATCTCCATGAACAGATATGACAATAGAATATCTACTTGAATCACCCTCGTTTAGATTTATATTTGCGCTTTCCAAATATGTTTCAGATAAGCTATATTCCCATTCAGTAGTATTCGCCTTTTTCACAGAAAAATCCGTTTTTGGCACCCATTCTCGTAATACATTGGAAATCATGGGCCTTGCACTTGAACCATCAGGATCTGCGATATTTTCAACAATATGTATGTGTATCGCGGTGTCATTATGTAAATCAGATAATGGCGTTATTTCTCCATATAATTTAATTTCATTAGCTTTATTGTTATTAGTAGAATCAATTAAATCTATTTCTAAAGAAAAATTTATAAGATTTTTTTGATAACCCTTTTCTACAGATGATTCTAATACTTCATTCCAATTTTCAACAGTATCATTTTTATTAAATTCATGGATGTCACCGTTAATTATTAGAAGGGGGTAATCTGATACATTAAATTGATTTAATCTTCGATTTGTATCATCTCTTGCGAAATTATCTATTTCATCATTTTCAGAATTAAACCAATTTATCCATGCATAGTTCGAGTTAAAATTATTTTTTTCAAAGATTCTGCATTCATCACAATTAGTCGAACTGAACCATTCAATTAATTGAGTATCTTTTTCAAATTTAATAGTCTTGGTGGCTAATGTTTTTGAATCAGTTTCTGCTAAAGCGATGGAAGAAAAAAATGAGGCTAGAAATAAAAAAAATAATAAATTTACAATTAATTTATTTGTATCTTTCAAATTAAATCATCCCTTTGGTTTTTCAAAACAAATTTTTCATCTTCGTCTAATAGTAATCTTAGCCCCGTTCCAAGCCATGCGGGTAATAATCTCCTGCCTGTGATCCAATTTATATCAAGTAGTATTGAACCAGCGCGCTCATTTTTGAATCCTTCATCTAACTCTTCTATTGGTATTACATTTTCATCTAATAACCTAATTAATACCTCTTTTTCGATTTTAAATATATGTTTTTCAGGAAATGAAAATTGTCCCCTTAAAAGTTCTGCTTTAGGGCGTATGGATTGAGAATTAGAATCTTTAAACCCTACTCTACCTAATTGTCTAACTTTCAATGGATGCCAATGATTTCCAGGTAATTGATATCCCATCCCATCAATTCTAGGTGGTTCAAAAAAATATTCACCTAAAGTTTTGCTAGCCTCAATAATTGTTCTACCTCTTTCCCATAATGTGCCAGAAAAACCTTGCCAATGACCCCACTCTTTTTCTAATATTTTCCTTCGTTCATCGGATAATGGTTTAGGAGAACCATGATCATTCTTCAAATCTTTTTTACCAATAGGCCACTCTTCTCTATACTTCAGACTATGTGCATTTTCCTCATCTCCGATATGCCGAAACATTGCGATAAAGAATCCTCCTGAATCATTTTGACTTGGATCAATTCTAATACAATTTTTTAATTGAGAAATTGATTTTTCAATTGGATTTTTCGAGAAAGTATTCTCTTCAATAAATAGCTCAAAATCGTCAATTCCAGAATTATATTTCAGTCCAGGTAATTTTTCATCAACATCAATTTTTTCAAGTTCCAACCATTCAAATTTCTCTAACAATTTAGTTACTATGACTTCGTTTTCAAGAGGATCTATCGAACAAGTGGAATATACCATTTTTCCTCCTGGCTTTAGCAATGTGGAGCATCTTTCTGTAATTCTTAATTGTAGCTTATGTAGTGATTTAGAAATTTGGGGTTTCCAATTCCACCAAAGCCCCTTATTTTTTCTGATTGTACCTGTACCACTACAAGGAACATCTACTAGAATACTATCAAACCCTGGTTGAGGCACCCTTGGAAAATTTCTTGCATCGTGCTGAGTGATTGCAATGGATCTTAATCCAAGACGAGATCGATTTGTCACTAACATATTCATTCTTCCTTTATTTGGTTCATTAGCAATTATTGCAGCATCGTCTTTTGCTAATTCTGCAATTTGTGTACTTTTTGAACCTGGCGCTGCACAAGAATCCAAGATACTTTCTCCAGGTTTCGGATCAATTAGTTCAGCAGGAATCATAGAGACTGCTTCTTGACGTGTGTGCCTACCGGAATTATGCATTGATTGTAATAATTTTTTTGTTTCCGAATCTTCAGCACCACCCTTAATCCATGGCATTTGGAAAGCAGATGTTTTTTTTCCAACCCATTCGATTCTCTTACCACCTAAATCATTTAATTTTGAGATAGTCCAATTGTAGTCTTGATGTATGGGATTTACTCTGATGGTTTCAGGCAAAGGTTTTGTGCTAAATTCTATCCATTTGTCTAAATCATAATCTAATTTATGTACTAACTCTGTAATTGCGGAATTTTTAGCAACTTGAATTAATTCATAATTAGGTTTATTTTTTTGCATAATTTATTCCCTGTTTGAATTTCCGAGTCTAACCAACTCAAAAAACACTCTCTTTAGGTTTGTTTGAATAACTGGCTCTTCTTAGATTGTCTAATGGAGATAACCGAAAGTTCATTTGCGAATCTAATTGTCGCATTTTCTTTACTAAGTTGTTTTACATTATTATTCTCATCTCCTCTAAGAAATTTACTATTATCAAGAAATTGGAAAATTAAGAATATTAAAATCATTGAATTAGTTTTTAGATGGACTCCTGCTATCTTGTTTTCTATCCTATTCATTAGATATCTCGTAGCACATATTTTTCTAAATTCTTCACATGTACATGTTGCTTACCACTTAAACGCCGAATCTGAGTTTTTTTACCGTTTACTTTCTTTGTTTGCAGGATACGACGGCGCTTCTATAATGCTAATGTGTGTTATTTTAATCACGCATTTAATTTTACATAAAGTGATTAAAGTAAGAAATATAGATATGGTAGACCGTTGGTTTTCGTTATTATGGATAATTTGTTTGACGGGAATATTACCAGAACAGACATTTGAAATGTTAATTGATGGCGATTTCGTACCAGTTAGTGAAAAATTGTTAGTTGAATCGGCTAATAAAGGAATATTAGCATCATTAATTTTTGGATTAATACTTGGTTTTGGTCCTCATGCAATGGAATTAATGCCGTCTGATAAATTTTCTAAATATATTCTTTTTTCATTGGGGGTTTTTGGAATGCTATCAATTTTAATAGGCCCATTAGAAACACTTGTACCTTTAGCAAAAAATACTTGGAATGCAGAGCTTTTTTCAGAACTAGAAATAGTACGCTTAGGTACAATAGTTACAATTCTGATGTTATTTTCTTTTGTTCCAAATATTATTTATTATTCAAATAAAATAGATGCCTCAATTCCAGCAGGGAAAAATAGATCTATGAGTTTAGCAATTAGTATTTTTATAGGCTTTTGTATAATTATTCTTTCTAGCCTAATTCTGTTATATCCAAATTGGAGTCTAGTTAGTATTTTCTATGAGCTGTTATATGAATTGTTTCCAATTCTTCTATTTGCATTAATTTTTAGTTTATTGCCAATTATAGGGTTAGATGATCGTTCAAGACCCGAATTACACGGTTGGAGGTATGGACTTTTTGTAGGTATTATACTTAGTTGTATTAATTCCGCTTTAATTTCATTAAGTTTGTTGAATGGATGGATAATAGCTTTATTTTTATCCTTAACTATACCAATGATAGTTGAATCTTCAATAATGCTAAATAAAAAAATAAAAATTACGAATATTATTACATCTATAATTGCTATCTTATTGTTTATGATATTAATGATATTTTTCTCCGATTTAAGAATAATTTTACCTTTAATGGGCATTTGCTGCCTTATTTTAATAGAAATCAATAATGTTGAATTGTCGAAGTTAAATAAACTAATGAAATCATAACATTTATTTTTTTTTACCCCTTAAACATATAAAGTAAATGAGATGAGAAAAATTTGGACGTAAGTCCAATGGATGGGAAAAAAGATGGGAAGAGCATTTCGCGAAGGTAGAATTAAGGATAGAAAAATAATTCCAAAAGCACACCCTTTGTTAGCAAGAATGACTAATCATGATAGAACAATTGCCGCATTAGCTGAGAGAGCTAAATTTGCTAGGTCAGTTGGAAATTATATGATGAATCAATCATTATTATTGACAATGGAGAATGATGAATGGATTTGGCAGAATTTACATATCAGCAAAGAAATTGATGCATCATATAGATTGATGCTTCATGAACAAAATTGTGAACCATTTGAAATCTGTATGACTTTAGATTTTCAAACAGCAGTAGCAGCAGCGAATGAGTTAGCTATAAAATGTGAACAAGTTGTAGAAATTGAACCTTTAACGACTTAAAATAAGCTACTAATTGCACTCCATATGAATTGAATTACTCCATGATTGAGTAAGTATATTCCTCCACCAAGTACTAAACAGGCAACATAAACTTGAGTTTTACTAATTTTCCAAGCGTCTTCTGATTCCTCATCAAAATATCTAATCAGACCCGCTGCTTGCTGGATACCGCTACCTTTTTCTTTCTTGCCGGCCATATTCTCAGATTTCCCCGACCTACTACCCCTATATCAAATAGACGTGTAATTATTCTTCTTCACCATTAACTAAATCAATGAAAGGAATATTGTCAATTTCTAATGTATCTAAATTTTGATTTTGAAGTAATTCTTCATTTTGTAGGCCAACTAAAGGATCTGCTTCAATTAATTTTGCTTCCGCTCTATCTAAGGCACGCTTTAATCCAACAGCATTTTGGTCATGTAGTGCTTGTCTAGCGATTTCAATCTGTTTTCTTACCTCTTTCAGGTTAGTTTCAGAATGGTCTTTATTCCATCCTGGGGGGAATAATTTTGCTTTTTTAGCATTTTTTTCAACTATTTGATATCTTGAGTTAATTTCTTCAATTTCCTCTTCCATTCCTCTTTTTGCAAAAGTCAATAATTTTAACCACTCATCTCTATGTTTTCCTGTAGAATTTTTAGTCACTTTTTCCCAGAAAAAAGAAAATTTTGGCTCCCACGGGTTTCTACCCAAAGTAGCAACAATATCAAAAATTAATTTTGCTCTTGATATCAAACTACCCTTTAGCTCAACTTTATTTAGATAACAACTAGAGAATAATCCAAAGCCCCAGTATGGAAAACTATCAATATTTATGCTTAATTCTGAAGAAACAAGTAC
>NZRR01000006.1 GCA_002696315.1 Methanobacteriota archaeon
AGGTCAATATTTATTAGAACATTTAAATCTTAATTTTAGTGGAGCGATTAGTGATAGTAGAATTCCGGCTATTTCATTAGTAAATGATGGAAGGCCAATGCCCCCGGTAAGAATATACACTGGCGCCCCAATTTGTAAACTTGAAGATTGTGATAAAGTTGTATTAATCTCTTCAGAGTTCAAAGTAGGTGGGGAATTAGCATTTTCTATGAGAGATGCAATATTAAATTGGGCTAAAGATAACAATATTACTCAAGGAATTTTTATTGATGCTTTTGCCAAAAAAGGCTCTCCTCCACCAGATCCTAGTTCGGGGGAACCTATTGTAGAATATGAAGATACACCAGAAATAGACTTTGTGGGTGTTGCTGCCACTTTAGATGGTATCGAGTTACTAGAAAAAATGGAAATTCCGTTACTTGAGCAAGGTCTAATTGGAGGTATGAGTGGTGTTGTTTTAGGAGAGGCTAGAAGACTTGGATTGAACATGTTTAGTATTCTTGTAGAAGCCGATCCTCGTTTTCCTGATGCTAGGGCTTCCTGTGCATTAATTGAAAAGTTAGATTCATTACTTTCTGTTGTTGATCTTGATACTACTCCTCTAATTGAAGAGGCCGAAAGAATTGAAGAGCAAATAAAAAGTATGCTTGAACATCAATTACAAGCACAAGATTCAACAAAAAATAATGCTCCTAATAGTATGCTTTATGGATAAATAATTCTCGGTGTGATTATAATGGATAAGAAGAAACGAAAAAGGGTAATTCGAAAGTCTTCTGGAAAAAAAGAAAGTCATGCCGGAGAAATTACTAAAACTATCAAGTCCAAAATTCCTGAAAAAGATCAAAATAAATATGGAAAAGTGCCTAAAAAATCTAATTTAGAAATTGAAAAATATAAACGTGAATTAAGAAGAACAAGAAATTCTGCATCATTTAGAATTGGAAATTTAATAATTAATTCATTTGTCAAGCCATGGAAAATAATTTTTTTACCATTTAAATTAATTCAGATGTCATGGGAGTTAGCATCCGAAAGATTAGGAATAAAAAATCCCCCTATTCATGATTCAATCGTAGAAAATAATGAGATTGATAAGAAATCAATTGTGGTTTTTCCTACCAATGGTGTTGGTTTTGGTCATTTCACAAGAATTTTGGCAATCGCAAAACGAATAAAGAAAAAAGATTCTAAAATTGAAATAATATTTTTTACTACAATGCCTACATTGCATATTTTGAAAGAACAGGGTAATTTTGTTGCATATCATATACCAGGGCGGAAGAAATTCAATAATATGGACGCAAAAACTTGGAATACGCTTACAGAAGAATTTATGGAAAATATCTTTACGATTCATAGACCAAATTATTTTATTTTTGACGGAGCTTTTCCCTACAGAGGAATGTTAAATTCGATTTCAAATCATAGTGAGATCAAAAAATTCTGGTTAAGAAGGGGTACTTTGAAAAAAGGAATCAGTAAAACTCCACTTGATAGTATTAATAATTTTGATTATATTATTAGACCCAAAGATAGTATTGAATTAGATTTAAGTTCTGAGGAAGAATATAACCCTGATCTAATTACTTGTAATCCAATTTTACTATTAGATGAAGATGAATTAATGGATAGAGATGCCGCTTGTGTAAGATTGGGCGTTCCAGAAGATTCGATTATTGTTTATGTACAATTAGGGGCGGGGAATATTAATGATATTGATTCAGAAATCGGAATGACTTTAGAAATTTTAAATAAATATGAAAATACTTTTGTTGTTTTGGGAGAATCTATGATTGGAGATAGATTAAATGTTTACGGAGAAAGAATTAGAATTATCAGAGATTATCCAAATTCAAGATTTTTTAAGGCATTTGATTTTGCAATTATGGCTGCTGGATATAATTCGTTTCATGAAGCGGTTCAGTTCTCTTTACCTACTATTTTCTATCCGAATATGGATACGGGACAAGATGATCAACTAGCAAGAGCAAAGGTAGCGGAAGACGTAGGTGCAATGGTAGTCCTAAAGAAAAGAACAAAAAATAAAATCGCAGCTGCAATAGATAGATTACACGATAACGATGTTAGAAAAAGAATGAAAAAGAAGGCAGCCTTACTCCATAGTGAGAATGGTGCTGAACAAATTGCAAAATATCTTATTGGCATGATTAATGATTCTTAAGTCTCTCAGAAAATTTAGCATGTAATTCTTGATAATTAGTATCATCTAACATAGGATTCATATTCCAATTAAGTACTAACTCTTGTTCTTCTTTAGTCATTGGTTGTAAATATATTTCTAATTTATTTTTTACTTCTTCGCGATATTTTTCGGGAATAATATCTAACATCATTGGGAAATATTTAGCCATCCATTCTACTTCAAGAGTATCTCCTCTTACTCTTTTTGTCATTAAATTCATTAAATTATCTTCCTCAAGATCTAATCCAAATAATTCAATATATTTAGAAGTTGAATAAGTTAGGACATTTTCATGTTTAATTGGAAAGGCAGATAAGTAGCGTTTTGCTTCTTTAATTTTAAATAAATCATTTAATTCTTCATCGGAAAGTTTTTGATTATTTACTACTGAATCTAATAATAATTTTCTGAAGCATTTCCAGCAATTACGACAAGGATTCTTCCATTTTCCGCGCATACAGGAATGTGCTATATGTCCAATTAATGAGTCTCTATTGATTATTGAAGTTCCAACTTCACTTACTCCTGATACAACTTGTAAAAATGGTAAACCTGCTGCAGCAAAAATTCCTCCAAGGTGTTTATAATGTGAACCTGTGGGATAATTTCGATAATTTGTATGTCCTGCTCCGAATGCAGACTCTAAAATAGTACCAAATGCAATCGCATCAAATTCCATATGATTAGCTAGAAGAATAGCTGGTGCAGCATTTGCAACATCCACTGGAAAGCCAACTGGATTTCTAACATATTCAAGATCTGTTTCTATTTTAATAACATCGTATCCAATTTCCATAATATGTTCACATGCACGATGGGGTGCATCTTTATCATACAGTGTTCTTTTAATCAAAGGTAATGGCCTATCTAAAAAAACTGCACCTGTATTTGCGGGCATTATTGCCAATGCTGCAGTTGAATCAGCCCCTCCGCTAAATGCTAGAGCAGGCCTCGAATCCTTGGAAGGAGTCCATGGTTCAAGATCTTCATCAACATTTTCTACAACATATCTTGTAATTATTTTATTCGCTTCAAAAAATTTCTTACTTACAGGTTTAGGAAAAACAATTCTTCTACCAATAAATGGATGACAGACTAATATAGAAACTAAAGCCAAATGATCTGGATGAATTTCTTCGAAATTTACCTCATCTGGAATTGTAAATGAAAATTTTCTTTTTGATAAAGAATATTTAGGACTTGGATGTATTTTATCATCATCTTCAACCTCAATATGAAATATAATTTCAGCTTTTGATGCTTTAGAATATTGTACATTGATTTTCATAAAAAAACACCCGATTATTGTAAATTTTCCCAATACCAATTTATTGCTTTGGAGATACCTTTAGCTGGCATTATTTCGGGATTGTATCCTAAATTATTTTTTGCTAATTCAATATTAGCTAAAGAATGTGGAATATCTCCTGGTCTTGGATCTACATACTCTGGTTCAATTTTAGCGATATTAGAATCCATATTTGTAAGATTAGAACGTAAAGTTTGGAATAGTTGATTTACTGTTATTCTTTTACCACAAGCAACATTGTAATTTAGGCCTGTCGCTTCTTTTGATTTGGTAGTTAATGCTTTGAGGTTCATTTGTACTACATTTTCAATATATGTAAAATCTCTGGATTGCTCACCATCGCCAAATATTTGTGGAGATTCTTGTTTAATCAAAGATTTGACAAAACGAGGGATTACTGCTGCATACATTCCGTCTGGATCTTGTCTAGGGCCAAATACATTGAAATATCTTAAACCAATCATTTCCATTTGGTATAACTCTTGAAATACCGATGCATATAATTCATCACATACTTTTGTAATTGCGTAAGGGGATAATGGTTTTCCAATTTTATTTTCAACTTTTGGGAGTATGGGTTCATCTCCATAACAGGAAGAGCTTGACGCGAATACTATTCTTTTAACCCCTGCTTCATAGGCTGAAAAATAAATATTTAGAGTGCCGCTAATATTAATGTCGTTACTAGTTAATGGATCTGCAACAGAACGTGGTACTGAGCCTAGTGCCGCTTGGTGACAAACGTGAGTACAATTTTTCATCGCTTTTCGACAGGTATCAATGTCTCTGATATCGCCCTCAATTAATTTAAAATTTTTATTTCCAAGTAGATGTTCAATATTTTTTCTAAATCCCGTTAAGAAATTATCTAAACAAATTACATTTCCTCCCTGATAAATAATTGCATCACAGATATGAGAGCCGATAAAACCCGCACCTCCTGTAACTAAAACGGTCATATTTTGCATTGAATCCATTATGCTCGTCTAAGCGTATACGGTTTATTTTAAGAGTTCGACCCCAAATTAGATAGGTGAACAAATAAATAAAGCCGTTTTGGGCCTACACAAACATGTGTGGGATTATTGCAACTTCAAGGGGAATTGAAAATTTACCCCACATTATTGAGTTTCTCAAACACCGGGGGCCTGATGCAACAAATCATATTGAAATTAAAGGAATACATTTTGTACATACTTTACTTTCAATGACTGGTCCTATAACAATCCAACCATTCGTAAGCGCTGATAAATCTAAGGTCGCATTATTTAATGGGGAAATATACAACTATAGAGAATTTGGAGAATATGAATCTGATGGAGAGTGTTTATTGGACCTTTATGAAAAATATGGGACTGAAATGATTACTCATTTGGACGGAGAATATGCCGTGATTTTAATCGACTTTGAAAAAGATTTACTTATTTTCTCCACAGATGTTTTTTCGATAAAGCCGCTTTGGTTCGCTAAGGAAAATGGAGATTTTGGATTAGCGTCATATCAATCTTGTTTAGACAGATTAGGATTTGTAAACCCTATTCAAATTGAAGCCAATAGTACTTATATTTTCAAACTTTCTACACTAGAAAAAATTGAAAGAAAAGATGTATATAAATTTGATTTAAAACAATACAAAGAAACGTATGATGATTGGGAAAAGGCTTTTTCTAATGCAATAAAAAAACGTACTCAGAATATTAAACATGGAATCTTTATTGGGCTTTCATCGGGGTATGACAGTGGTGCAATAGCATGCGAATTAGAAAAACAAAATGTTGACTTCGCCGCATATAGTATCGTTGGGTCTGAAAAAGAAGATACAATTAATGCGAGATTAAATAGAACAAAAGATCCAAGATTGATTCATTTAGAGCAAGATGAATTTTTAGGTGCCAGAAATAGATTAAAGAGTAATTGTGAAGAATATCTTATGAGAATCGATAATGGGGAACAAGATTGGTTAGATGATGTTCTTGCGGAAATTGAAGAGCTTGAGGAAAAATTAGAATTCCCTTTAAAATTATTAAATGAAGATTTGGGTTGGTACACAGAAAAATCATGGTTTATTAATTGTAAAGAAGTTCAAAGTTTAAGAAATCACAGAGATAAATTAATTGCAAGAGTACCAAAATTAGAGCAAGCAATAGAATATAGAAAATCTGGCCAAATACTAACTAATGATAACGGCGCTATTGGAATGGCATATATCTGTAATCAGGGAAAACATGAAGGCCAATTAATCTATCTTTCAGGAAGTGGTGCGGATGAAATTTTTAGTGATTATGGGTTTGATGGAATTAAACACTTTCGCCATAGTACGATTGGTGGTAAGTTTCCTGAAGACTTAGAAACTATTTTTCCTTGGAAGAACTTCTATGATAATACTCAGAGAGCATATCTTATGAAAGAAGAATACGTTAGTGGTGCTCATGGAATAGAAGGCCGATATCCCTTCTTAGATACACAAGTTGTTCAGGAATTTCTTTGGTTAAAACCGGAATTAAAGAATTCAAATTATAAGTCGGTATTACATGATTATTTAATCAAAAATAACTATCCATTCGATGAAAAACAAAAAGTTGGATTCAATTGTGGATTTTCAAATAATAAAGGAGAATATGAAAAAAGAATCTCTGTATATCGAACTGTGGGTGAAACAGAAGATGAAAGCTTGATTGTGAATTTTGAAAGAGCTGCTGCTAGAACCGAAAAGAGAAGAATGCGTTTTGTTCTTTAATTTTTTAAAGAAGTTTGATAAATTTCTAATAATCTTTTTATCATATTAGAAGTACTAAAAGTTCGTTGAGCAAATTCAATAGACCTTTTTCTGGCAGTTTCCAACCATACTTCATCTTCTAAAACTGAAATAATTCTTTCGGATAAATCATTTGGATCATGGCTTTCAACTATATGTCCTGTTTCTCCGTCTATAATTGTCTCATAAGCACCACCTGCGTTAGTCGATATTACTGGAACACCAAACCCTTGAGCTTCAATAATTACATTTGGTAATCCTTCAACCCTTGAACATAAAAAGAAAAGATCGAATTTATCTAACCATGATTTAACCATTCTAGTCTGTCCTGGAAAGAAAATTCTATCATCCATTCCTTTTTCTTTAAGATATTTTTCTGATGAATCCATTAATCCACCAGAACCTACTACAATGCCATAAACTCTAGGATTTTCTTTACAAACTTTGATTAATGTATCAATCCAAAGATATGGTTGTTTCTCATTCACAAATCTAAATACAGATCCTACAATTAAAGCGTTATTAGGAATGGATAATTTATTCCAAGTCTTTTCAATTGATCCGTTTAAACTTGCTTGTTTGATACCCTCAAAATCTGTACCATTATAAATTACCGGAAATTCTAATTCTTCATCATCAAACCATTCAGAATAACTTTTGGCTCCAGAATTACTGTTATGACAAAGTAAAACATTAGGGTGTTCAAAAATAGATTTGTAGGCCTTTTTAAGATATGGTCTATTTCTAATGTGCATCATGGTTTTTCCATCTGGTCTTTGAGACCTAGCGAACATTACAATACCTGGAACACCAGCCATTAGTGCTGCTATACCTGCATTAATATTGGTTTGATCTTGCCAAGTATGAACTATATCAGGTTTTTCTTTCTTAAAATGGAGATATAATGGTTCGATCTCTCGAAGAAACCTTTTTGGAAACAAATCTAATAAATCTCTCCAAGGAATCAGGGATTCTTTTTCATCATCGAATCCTTTATTCCAATCTCTTAATTTTCCAAATTCTACCATTTCAACACCAATTTCTTTAATTTCTGGGATATAAGTCTCTTGGGCTCCTCCAGTATTGTCTGCTCCAAAACAATATAATTTAACTTCATTAATTTTTTTATTTTTTGATAACCCATCTAAACAAGCTACAACTTGTCTTTCTGCCCCTCCTCTCCCTAAAGAAGAAGATACTATTGATACATTCAATTTTTTATTGGTTGAGGTCCTTCTCTTGATTTTCTTGGCTCTTTCAGAAATTGCTCTGAATATACATTCAATAAATAATAAATCTTCTCCTCTCGAAATCAAATTTTCTAAATTCTCGATTGTTGTTGATGTTGAATTCAACATTTCCATTAATCTTCTTTCTAAATTCAAATTCACTTCATTAATTTCTATTTCTTTAGATTTTGACAAATGTATGTATGCTCTAGTAAGATTTCCTTCATCTAAAGAATTCTTAGTAATTGACGTATGGAAAGTTGTATCATCTCCCCATCTTTCTTCTGCAGATTGAATAATTTGTGTTGCTTTATCAGTCCAATAATAACTAGTTGAAAGAGTATAAGCCATTAAATTCCCTTCTAAAGTATCACCAAGTGCACTATATATCTCATCTAAACAATGATATGCTTGTTCTTTTTTATTCATCCTAAAAAGTATGTTTACTTTCTTCTCCCAGTTAGAAAATGTCTCAGGAAATTGTTCGCATTCTATTGAATGTAACTGTAATGCTTTTTCATATTCCTTCGCTCTTTCATAAACTAAAGCTAATGTTCTTCTTGCTCTACGTTCGTCGGGAGATATTTCTAAAACACGTTCTAAGAATTCTCTAGATTTTGAATAATCTCCTAACAAATATAGTCCTCTTCCAGAACCAATTAATGCTTCTAAATTATTTTGATCAATTTGTAATAATTTTTGCCATACTGTATATGCTATTTCATATTCACCTAATTTCATATTAATTCTAGCTTTGAATATATTTGCGGTTTCATTATTTTCGTCTATCTCTAATAGTTTTTCACAATAAATTAAGACATTATCAAAATCAGATACTCTGTAATAAATTCGCATTAGTGTCGATATCGTATCTGAATCCTCAGGGTATTCTGAAAAAATGTTCAAATAATTGGATAAAGATTTTTCTTGATTGCCTAATTTATGATTGGATCTAGCTATAAACCTCATTGCATCAATATTATTTTTTTCGAGATTTAATATCTCTTCTGAAAAATGAATGCATTCTTCAAAATTTTCATTATTATAATATATTCTTGATAGGATTAATAATGTATTTACATCTTCTGGGAATTTTTGAATAATTGCTAAATATTTCTCTTTCATATTTAATTCATCATCTAATTTACCGTAAGAGCGGGCAATATAACGCATTATTTCTAAATTATTATCGTCTATTTCTAATATTTTATTGGCTTTATCAATACATTTTTTGTAATTTTCTTGAGTATAATATATACGAGTAAGCATAATTAATGAATCCAAATCATTTGGTTCGAGTTTAATGATTTGTAAATATTGATTTTCAGATAATTCTAAATTTAACATATTTTTGTATGAACGAGCAATAAATCTCATAGCACTAATATTTGTTTCTTCGATTTTCAAAACTTTTTTAGAAAATATAATACATTCTTCAAAATTTTCAAAATTGTAATATATTCTCATTATATTGGATAATGAATCTAAATCTTCAGGATATTTTTTTATTACATCTAAATAATTGATTAATGCGTCATCTTGTTTTCCTAATTGAGTATTTGATCTTGCAATAAAACGTAATGCATTGATATTTAAAGGTTCAATTTTGAGAACATCATTACAAATTTCAATACATTCATCATATTGTTTAGTAAGGAAATATGATCTAAATAAGAAAATCTTCGGTTCTATCTCATCAGGATAGATCTCCAATCTTTTCATTGTAGCTTCGATAGTCTTAAAATAATCTGCTGAAGAATATAATTCACGAATATTTGTAATTTTTATCATTTCATCAACATCTTTTATTTTCCTTAGTAATGTTGACTTGGAACCATAAAGAGAGATTTTTCTTTTTTCTAATTCCCTCTTAAATTCATCGTCTAATTCTTCAAAATTAATTATTAGTTGAGTACTAAGATCTATGTGATATGAATAAGTTCTAATTTCTTTATCGGGTATTTCCTCTAGTTCTAGATCATCTTTAAATTCCTCTTTTTTTTGGATAAAAATAGTAAAAATCCATGGGAATAGAATAATACTAACAAATATTCCAAAGCAAATACCTAGATTTTCAAGTATCATAAAAAAATCCATTTAAATCAACCCGTTCCTGTCATATTAATATAATGCGAAATCGCTTCTTCCGCATCAGAATCTATTGCTATGATTCCTTTATCCAATACAATTCCTCTAGAACACATATCTTTTGCCAGGCCTAACGAATGTGTTGAGATGATAACGGTTCCTGATCTTTCAATAAATCCTTCTAATCTTTTTGATGCTTTCTTTCTAAATTCTCTATCTCCAACACCTAACGTTTCATCCATCAATAATATATCTGGATTTAATGCTGTAATGAAACCAAAACCTACTTTTCCGCGCATTCCTGATGAATATCCCAAAAACTTTCTATCAAATGCCTCTCCAATATCTGCAAACTTTTCTATTGAATTGATAAAATCAGGCATCTCCTCTTTTGAAATTCCATAAGCTAAAGCTAATTCGATTACATTCTGTCTTCCAGTTAATTCTGGTATAAAACCTGGGTCTGCTCCGGCCAATAATATCACTCTTCCTCTAGTGATTATCTTACCTTTAGATGGCCTAAGTAGTCCAGCAATACACTTCAATAATGTAGATTTGCCTGCTCCATTTCTCCCTAAAAGTGCAACTATTTCGCCTTCTCTAATATTTATTTCTAAATTTTTAAGTGCATTAAAATTTTCAAAATCTCCTAATGGTTTCTTGCGAGTACGCTTAAAGATATGATAATCTACCGAAAAATTCGATATTTCTATCGCTGATGATTTCTTTAAGACCATGTTGTCATCCTCCATCTTAATTTATCGATTAATGTATAACCTCTAATTATTAAAATTAGTAAAATTACAATGAAAAAACCAAAAATTCTTGAATCTAAATTAAGTATTTCCGATTGCTCATCCATAAGATATCTTGCTGTTTCAACAAAATATGTAAATGGATGAAACTCATTTAATTTGTAATGAAGTCCTTGAGTTGAACTTAATGGATATAATGCTGGTGAAGCGAAAAATAAAATCATTAATATATAATTTACAATATTTACTAGATCAGGAATTTTCTTTGCTAATGGAGCTAAATTCATACCTACTCCCTCACTTAAAAAACCTATAATCTGCGCGATTATTAGAAAAGAAAATGTCCCTAATAAAGACATATCATAACCAATAAAAAGAATTAATGCCACACCAAATGATTGAAGTGAATTATCAATAATCCTGTACCTAATCATTGCGCCTGATAAGACACGTGTTCTGACTCTTTCGGCTTTTAGTCCACCTGTAAAGTCTTGAATTGAATTCATTCCCGATTTAAGTGAATTTTGAGTTAAGCGAAATAATGTAATTCCAATAAATACTGTTTGTACACTTGTTGAGGCTCTTAATACAGTAAATACGAACAAATACACCAATGAAATCACTATTGGGTCTAAAATTACCCAAAGTAATCCTAATCTTTTACGTCCTGAGAGATGTCGAAATTTCTTTTTTAGAATAAATTTCATTCTCCTTGAATCTAATTTTAAATCTAATGGGCTCAAATCTCCTACTTCTGTACAATTTTCTGAAGTAATTACCCTCTCCATCTTAACAACCTTTTATTTATTTCAAAACTATAACTTGTTACTGATAGACCCTTCGAAAATATCCTCATTAATGACTATTGTAGTTGAAAAAAATAATTAATAGGTTTTTTATCAACTTTTTACATTCTCGAATAAGTAAAAAAAAAGATAAAAATGGATTTTATTATTAAATTTATACGACGTATTGATAATCACTAATGTTAAGCGGTGCACATGGATGGAATTCAAAATCTAAAAGAGTTAGTTGAAAGTGGTAATATTTCTGTAGGTATAATCGGATTAGGTTATGTAGGATTACCTACAGCAATTGGGTTTTTAGATGCTGGATTTAATGTTTGGGGGGTAGATGTTTCAAAAAATGTTGTAGATACAATCCTTCGCGGTGAAAACCCCACTGGTGATCCCGAAATTAATGATATTATACCATCACCCGATTCTGAAAATTGGAATATTACAACTGATACTAAATTGGCTGTAGAGAATTGGGAAATTCTTATTGTTACAGTTCCTACTCCAGTAA
>NZRR01000007.1 GCA_002696315.1 Methanobacteriota archaeon
CAATCTTCTTGAGTCATATTTGATTCTGAAGTTTCGTTCCTTTCTTCATCTTCAAAATGACAGTGTTCTCGAGTTTCATACCAAGTCCCGCCTCGTCTCTCACAATCTTCTTGAGTCATATTTGATTCTGAAGTTTCGTTCCTTTCTTCATCTTCAAAATGACAGTGTTCTCGGTCCTCTATCCAAATGCCTCTAAGATCTTCACAGCTTTTTTGAGTCATTTTTATTTCATCTACGTCTCCTTCAAATTTAAGTTCAATATCTGTAGAAATAACTTTATCATCCATTTTTCTTAAATCTTCTTTTTCTATATCTTTTTCTTCTCTGGCATCTCCAACACATCCAGCCAAAGAGGAACAAATTAATACTGTAAAAATTAGAATCGTTTTAAGTTGCATGAATTCACTAGAAAGGTTCACATTTTAACTGAATCGGTATTATCAGTTCTACTATAATACAAACTCTTTGAAAATAAAAACATCACAATTACAATTGAAAATAAAATTAGATAATTGAAATTAATACCTATTTGGTTTGTTTCTGAACCTTGTGAACTTTGTGAATTGTAACTATACCCTTGAGTCGATTGAGGGCCTCCGCCACAACCATCTGGGGGTGGTCCGATTCCCGGACCCCACGTTTCTCCATGTCCTGAACAATCAGGATCATCTCCACCGCCTCCTTGACCGCCTCCGGATATTTGTTCATCTACATTAGCAATTCCGTGGTAACAGAGTAAAAAATAAGGGAAACCAATCATTGCTACCTGATTTCCATTGGCATCCGTAACTAAAGTAGGATCTCCTGAAAGAGGTGTACTAACATAATGGTAAATTCCATCTGGATATTCAGGTGTAGGTCCAAATCTACCATTGCATTCATCTAAGTCTCCAAGGTCTTCATAATAATTCCAATCATCAATCCCATTATATCCTTGATCACCACCTTCCTGAGTCCTTTCAACTGCGTAAGAAGATGTTATTGCCTTTACCGTTTTACCGTCTTCTCCGTACCCATACATTCCATAAATAGGGTAACCATCAAATGCCCATCCAATAAGTGGACTATGTTGTGTATCTTCAAGTTCTGAAATTCCATAATTACTCATATCATCTCCAGCAGGAGGGTCCCAAAATTGGCATTGAGCATCATAATGGTAATGGAAATTGTTTCCAGCTGAATGACTTGTGCAGTATCCCAAAAAAATTGGTTGTCTATCTTCGTCAAAATAGTCAAAATGTAAAGCCACAGCATCTCCACCAGGACCTTCTTCTGGCCCATAAATTGGGACGCCATTTACAGCAACGGCTACCGCACCCCTATCTGGTGCACACTCCCATCTTCCTTCAGAAGCTGGGCAATTAGTTGAAGTGTGGCCACCAACAGTATCATTAGTTGGGTTAAGAGTAATATGCCATTCAAGATTTACTTCGTCTGCACAACAACCCATTGTAGAAATAAAATCGTGATTAGGAATCCCATTAGAAGTTATAATCATTTCACCATCAATTGTAGTTATTTCATTCCTACACTGAAACCATGGCCCTGCATTATCATCATCACCTCCAGCACTACTTGCACCATTTGTATTAGCGCTATATCCTTCTTCCGAATTGAAATCCTTGACCCAAGCACCAGTTCCATTTTGACATAACCATGAATCTTGAGGTGTCCAAGTTAAAGGGGCTTCATCGGGGCAACCATCGTCATCTTGATACCCATTTTCGGTCTCTGAATCATATTTACATTGATCAACATCATCATTAATTCCATCTGAATCAGTATCTATAATATCATCACAACCATCAACAATATTATCATTATCAAGATCGATATTATCATCGTATCCCTCACATTCATCTTCAGCATCATTCACGCCATCCCCATCTGAATCAATTTGATTTTCAGTACAACCATCAGAATTTACAAAACCATCTGAATCTGGACACTTGTCTTCTGAATCAATGATTCCATCTGAATCGGAATCATCTTTGTTCTCATTTTCTTCGCTTACTGGAATTTGATATGGAATACTAACTGTAGTTAATGTCCAAATTCCACAAATTGCAATAATATTTCCAGTTTTATTAATTTGAGAAGATACTAATATGCTAAAAGTATAATTTTCCGAATCAACTAATCCATTAATCACTCCACCGATTGAAGGGAAATATGATATTGAGCATGATTCAACATAAACATGATTAATACTTCCAAAAATTATCCCACCCATTGTAGAATTTTCATTTTCTTCAAAAGCAACTAACAATCTTGCTTCTTGCTCTTGTGGATATTCAATTTTATAGATGATTTCTTTCTCATTACCTATTTTTCCATCTAAATCTGTAATTATAGCTGAAACAAGATATTCGCCTGGGTCTGATAAATTCAAATCTATTTCCCAAACGTCACTAGTAGGTTCGATAGTAAATGAGTATATATTAGAATCATTATAAATTTCTTGAACTGTAAGTTCTATTGTAGTTTGATCGATAAATTCATCCCATAGTGTACCTGTAAGTAATGATTTACTACCATAAGGGATTGTTTGGTCCCAAATCATCAATACTGGAGCAAGATTATTAGGTTCGAGATTATTTTCTATTAATTCAGGAGAGGATTCCTCAACATCTCCTCCAAAACAACCCGAAAAATAAGGAGTGAAAATTATCAAAGTAATTAACAAAACAAATCGTTTCATAAAATAATGACGATTGGAATTAGCATTTGTATTTAACGAGTAATTGAGTTCACTAAATTAGTTAACGCAACATACTTGGGTGAACAAGCGATAACAAAAACTTACAGTTTTTTGAAATGGCGCGACAGACGTGATTTGAACACGCGCGGGTGAAACCCACAGGATTAGCAATCCTGCGCAATACCAGGCTATGCGACTGTCGCAGTAAACTTGCGACATAGGAACATTTCATGAATATGACGGTTCAAACTACTCGTTCTAAATATCCAATGGACCAAAGAATCCCAACATTTCTGGAGGAATTATCGTAACAATCACTAAAGATAAAAACATCCATCCCAAATAGTATAATGATCGGAAAAAAGATTTTGCTGCCTTTGGCATTCTTCCATTCTCATCCATTGGTTCATTTGGATCAATTTCCCAAACTGATTTTGAATACCAAAAGGTAAGACCTCCCGAGATAAAGGCCCATAATAGTGGAAGCCCTGATTCAGGCCAAAAACATGGAACTGAACCCAATAGAAATAATAATACACAATAAATCTTTGATTGGAAAAGAGTGTGTTCAGCACCCTTTACCTCATTCATCATTGGTACTTTAGCGTCAGCATATTCTCCTGAACGATATAATGCTAATGCCCAAAAATGAGGTGGAGTCCACAAAAAAATCAATGCAAAAAGCATCCAAGGAATCGGAGAACCTAAATCCAGTGGGTTCATTGATTCAATTGTTCCAGCGGCAGCTGCTGCCCATCCAATTAAAGGAGGAGTAGAACCAGCAATTCCTCCAATTACAATATTTTGCGGAGAGGTTCTTTTTAACCAAATTGTATAAATAAATACATAAAATAATACAGAGAAAAATGACCAAAATGCAGCTTTCCAATGTATTAAAAAAAATAAAGAAGAACCAAAAATAGAGATTAAAACTCCAAAAAGTAAAGCTAAATTAGGAGAAATATATCCTTTAGGGATTGGTCTATTTTTTGTCCTATTCATCAAAATATCAATATCTGAATCATACCACATATTTATCGCATTAGATCCTCCTGCAGAAAGTGTACCTCCAAAAATTGTAATTAACATTGTAAAAAATGTATCATACCACGTTCTATTGATGTCAATTAATCCATGTCGGGCGATTAAATCATGAACTAATATTGCACAAAGTGCAGTAATTTGTAATAGAACTATCACTCTTAACTTCATTAATTGAATGAAAATAGAAAATATATTCGGTATTTGCTCTTTATTTTCCATATGATCACCGTTACTCATCTTCTAAAAAAGAACCTTCTGAAACATTAACAATTAATACCGCAATAATGAAACATAATAAAGATAATGAACCACACATCAAATGTAATAATGAAAGATATTCTGGAAAACCATCTGCATCAGCAAAAATAACATAACTACCGCCAATTATTCCATTAATTATAACTAAACTGAAACCAAATAATAATAATTTTGAAATTATTGGTGCTTTTTCTTTGCATATATTATTTATTTTGTAAACACCATAGAATAAGTAGATTCCAACTCCCAAAGCAACTGTCCTGTGAATCATTTGAATTGTTGTACCATCGATTTGAAAGTCGGGAATAAATTTTCCTTGGCACAGAGGCCAGCCTTCCATCCACCCAATAGAACAAGCGGAGGCAAAACTCCCCCATTCTGAGGTTGCTAACCAAGCGCCAATAAATAATAATGAAAATAGGGATAATACCATCATATTTAGTAAATTTTTGATTTTTAGTACTATTTCCTTATCTACTAGTATGGATTTAGGTAATTTACCGATATTATTAGCCCATAATAAATATTGATAAATCGATGTGGAAATAAATAACATTGCTAAAGTTAAATGTACGGAAACTGACCAATCGGCATTATCAAAAAATACTGTTATTGCCCCAGCAATTGCTTGCAGAATCAATAATAAAAATACAATTATACTCATCAAATGTACTTTAGGATTTAATTCTATTTTTGAATTCTTTACCTTGAATAAATTGTAAATACAAACAGGCAATAAAACGACTCCGACTAGCAGACGATGGAACCATTCAGTGAAAATTTCAAAGGTTGTATACCTGTGATTAATACCCCTAGAATCTGCTTCTTCAGGGTTTTCTTCCCAATACTCTTCTTGCTCACTTTCTGAGATGTCAAAAGACCAACTGCCAAAACATTTAGGCCAATCAGGGCAACTTTCACCAGCGTCATGAATTCGAATAAACCCTCCTGTTGCAACAACTAAAATAGAAAGTAAAGCAATTGAAAGTGGGATTAAGTAATCGTAATTTGTCTTCTCATCTCCACCCATGTTTGTGCCAATAAATAGACATCAATAACCTCTTGCATTACTCGTCAGTGTTAATAATGGCTTGTAAGTGGCGCTTAATGTCCGAAGGGCAGGTGACTAAGTTGGTAAAACCAATAAGAACACATACACGTTTTGAAAGAGCAAGGATTATTGGAGCAAGAGCTTTACAAATTGGAATGGGTGCTCCCATATTTGTAGATGAAACAACATTAAGAGAAGAATTCAAAGAAGAATTAGTATCAATTTATGGTATTGATGAAGCAAATATTAGATTTGTATTAGATCCTCTCAAAATTGCAATGTATGAATATGATAATCATTTAATTCCAATTGATATTGATCCTCACGAAGATTAATTAGGATAATATTCTACTAAGATCTCCTGTTTCAATAGCCTTTTTTATACAACGTGATATTCTTCTACCAGTAGACATTCCTTTTTCGTTAATATCTGAATAGGAAGAACCTGATACAAAAGGATTAGATCCTGCCACAATTCTAGCAGAAATTTCAAACACTCTAAATTCTAATTTATCGGTTACAATAGTTTCTAAACAAAATGCACCAATCATACCTCTTGAATTTTCTTCTAATTCAAATGAAGTGGCAACAACTCCTTCTGCCATCCTAAAAGCTTCTGGAAGTAAACTTTCCCGTAAAACAACGGGCATATTTCCAGTGACTACAAAAGATGGTTCTAAGGCCATTTCACGTAAATCTCTAAGGGAACCTAATTTGTAAAACTCATCTACATTTGATTCATCTCTTCTATCCATTGACATTAATTCAAGTCTTCCTAAACTCTTACCTGCATTAGATTTAATGCCATGGACTTGATATCCATCTTCTGCTAAAGGATCGAAGAAAAAGTGAAGATAATATCTACAACCCAATACATACTCTTGAATAGTAAATTCTTCGTCTAAATTCACATTTCTTCTAAAATCCCTGTAATCTCTAGCAATAAAATATCCTCTTCCGCCCTTAGCACCTGCATATTTTACAATTACAGGGCTATCAATATCTCTTGGATCTTTGATTACTTTTGGTGTTTTACAACCGGAATTTTCTAACCACTGTCTTTGTTTTTCTCTACTTGATTCCCATCTTAATATTTCACGATTACCGAATGTTGGTAGTTCTAATTGACTATAATTTTGTGCTCCTAGATACTCCACTAAAGAACCATGTGGAATAATAATTACTTGCTTCTTTCTAAGCCATTCAACTTGATTCATCAAATCTTTATAATCATCAAGCATTAACCATTCATCTGGTTCTGCACCTGGAAACGCTGAATAAAGTCTTCTTTTATCGGCACCTACTGCAATTGCTAGAGTTCTGAAACCCTCTAATTTCGCACCATGTAAGATTTGTAACGCTGAATGAGATGCAACCGCACCAATCATAACTTGAGAAACGTCATACCCTGACAGCCACCATCGTAAATCTGCCTCAGTGATTCCCATATAGAGTCTCGGCAATAGACACTCTATGACAGTTACGCATCTAGACTGTTAAAAACTACATTTTGAAAATTAATAATTATTTTTTGAATTCCAAAAAAATAAAAATCAAAGATATTTTCGGTGAATTAGTTCTGGAATCATTATGCTATTCGAAGAAGCAAAATTTATTGGAGATGTAATGTACAAATTACGTCCTGAAGATGTATTCCCGTTATGTAATCTTGGAAGTTCTGATGAGGAACTAGCTAAAAAAAGACAACCATGGATTGATGAATTTATTTTCAAACCTGCCAGAGAAAAAGGATACAAAGTAGTAAATGTAGACATCAAAGAGCATAAAGGTGTAGATTTAGTAGGTGATGTGACCGATCCAAAATTTATGAAAACATTAAAGAAGATGGGTTTTAAATCTGTAATATGTTCTAATCTTTTGGAACATGTACCTGAAAAAAATAGGGAAGATATATGTGATTCATTAATTGAATTAATTCCAAAAGAAGGTTACTTCTTTATTTCAGGACCATACAAATTCCCATACCACCCAGATCCCATAGATACTATGTTTCGTCCAAATATAGAAGAAATGGCTAGTCTTTTTTCAAACACAACTATTATCGAAAGTTCTATTATAACTAGTAATGACCATAGAAAGCCGATAGAATTAGCAAAAAATATTGCAAGAATTTTTATGCCATTCTACAAGCCAAAGGAATGGTTATTTTTCCCTAGACAATTCCCTTGGCTGTTTCGGAACTATAAGGCAATATGTCTTATTTTACAAAAATAATTAATTTTCTTAATTTATTTCTTCTGGGAATCTTTCACAATTAACTTATATGCTTCAAATTCTTTTTCTGATATTTCTCCATCTCCATCAAAATCTAAACTTAACCATCTCTCACTAATTTCTTTTGATTCTTTCAATTGTCTCTTTAGTGATCTGACTTTTAATTGCATAAAAATAAATGATATTATCACTAAAGTCATTAAGATACCTGTGACAAAAGATAGTATTTCTGGATTTAGTCCATAAATTGTATCTACCTCAGAATTTGAATTTTCCACATCATCATTATTTTCAACTGTATTTTCCTGTTCATTATTTAAATCTTCATTAATATTATTTTCTTGATTAGATGTCGTTTCATTCACTGTTTCATTCGTAGTTCCATTCAACGTTTCATTTACAGTTTCATTCAAAGTTTCTTCCACCGTATCATTCACGATTTCATCCACGGTTTCATTTGTAATTGAATCATCTTCATCAATTATAGATTTATCAGGATTATTAGGAAATGCATCTGAATTATCTCCAACTCCATCCCCATCACTATCATCTGTTTCATTAGCATCATTAGGGAATGCATCTGAATTATCTCC
>NZRR01000008.1 GCA_002696315.1 Methanobacteriota archaeon
CCCGCAGTGTGAAGTTTTCGCGCCTGCTGCACCCCGTAGGGTCTGGATTCGTGTCTCAGAATCCATCTCCGGGCTATGTCTCCCAACACCCGTACACGTCGAAGGCTAGTGGGTCCATTACACCCACTACTACCTGATATGCCGCAGACCCATCCTGTTCCGCCGGAGCTTTTATCCACTCACCGTTCCAGGCGTAGTGGACTATAGGGTATTATTCTCAATTTCTCGAGGTTATCCCCTAGAACAGGGCAGGTTATCCACGTGTTACTGAGCAGTATGCCGAGTCCCGAGGACTCTCGACTCGCATGGCTTAATCGAATTCCAATAGCGGTCGCCTCCGGCAGGATCAACCGGATTTCCTGGAATGGAATTCCTGATCCTTAGGAGTCTGATTTCTCAAGTGTGTTTTTTTGTTCGTTTGATCACTAACTGTATAACTGTAAAATAAACTGGCAAGGTGCTTCTGTTTTTCTTTGCACCATTGCACACGACTAACAATTTAGTCGCTTAATCACCTACCAGACCACAAGTCTCCTCGCAGTCGCTTTTAACTTCGGCTTACACATTCAGATGACGAGTTTCATAGCACCGAAATGCTCTGTCGTCAACGCCTTTGATTGCGCAAGCGGGCCTGCGACTTTAGATGACCTTATCAAAGTGACGCTTTAGAAAATAATAAAACGTGATACTGCTCTAGATATCTGCTGTAAATTAATTTATTAATTATCAAGTTAATCTGCACCAAAGAATTGCCTTAACATTGGATGCATTTCCATAGCTTGTTCTTTTTGAATTTGTTCATATGTCCTCAAAATAATCCCTACGGCTAATAGTAAACCTGTACCTGTAGCATTACCTACCGTACCCAATAAATCTGCACCTGCAGCTAGAAGCCCCACAAAGGCACCAGAAAAGAGCGTCACTGGAGGAATATATCTTTCCAAAATCTTTTCAACAGCCTTAGGAGATCTACGGAAACCAGGTATCTGCATCCCTGTTCTTTCTATCTGTTTAGCAACATCCTTAGTACCCATACCAGTTGTTTCAATCCAAAATTTAGCAAATACCATCGACCCTAAAGTCATTAAAGTAACATATGTCAACACATGCAACATTATTTGCCAAAGAGTATGTCCATAAATATCTCCTTGCTGATTAAGCAAAGGCAACAACCAATCCTGTACACCATTAACCATTGAGGCATACCATGCAAACCCATCAGATGCAGTACTAGAACCTGGTTCATAACTACCAAGATAAGGTGCTATACTCCATGCACCATCAGCACCCAATATCGGGACTGTCATCAATGTTGGATGGCTCCAGAAAAGAAGTGTAAACATGTTGATATTTGCTAACAATGCAGCCATTAAAATTACGGGAATATTACTTGCATAAACCAAACGAATTGGATAACTTCCTTTGTGTCCTCTGACTTTACCATGGGTCAATGGCAATTCAAGCCTACTAGATTCAGCATATGCCACAACTAAAAACACTACCACTGAAGAAAACAAAGCTGCTAGAGGATTAACGTGAGTTAGAAGCATGACCTCGAATCCATTTTGTGAAACCATATCGGAATTAGATAGTGTTCTAAACATATAGAAAACCATTGGTAAAGCTCCAGAAGGAGGATTTTGAACTGAGAAATCGCCCATTCCGCCCCCCGCAGCAGGAAGTGGAGATAAAGTACCTACAAACGTAGATTGAGCCACTCCAGCTGCAATGAATAAAGAAATTCCAGAACCAATTCCCCATTTACTCACTAATTCATCTAATAAGAATACTAAGTAAGAACCTGCAAATAATTGTGCTACAATAATGAAATTTGCCCATCCACTACCGATACTTTCAACGATAACTGGATCAGCTGTAAGGAAACCATAAGTTTGAGGGATTGACTCCACTGGTATCATCACTAAAACTACTAATTTTTGTACACCTTGATACATTTGTTTATCGTTTGAATCTTGTAAATCAAGATTAATGATTTTGGCACCCGCGAATAATTGCATAATAATTGAACCTGTAACAATTGGACCTATTCCCAAATGCATTATAGAACCAGATGCACCTGCCATAATAGCCCTAAATCCTGAGAAAATATCTAATGCAGTTCCAGACATACCCCAAATGAGAACATTAGTCATTGCAAAATAAATAATTAAAACTAAAACTGTAGTCCATAATTTTTGATTAAATCTAACATGCCCTTCTGGTTTTGAAATACTCGGATAGACATCAACAAATCGTTTTAATGCGTATAATCTACTACTTTCTTCCCCTCTAAACATTAGACAACATAAGGCCATAGCTGCTATTAAACCCATTAATAGTACACCAACAAACATCACTGCAACTGCTTCTACATCGATCCATATACAATATGCAGTAATTCCAAGTGCGAATACTATCCAAATAAAGAATTTAATAGATTTTCCAATAAATGGAAGTTCTGAAATAGATTCGGGCGTATCCCTCATGAAGAATAATAATAACATCCCAACATAAACAACTGAAAGAACTAGAGCTACTATTGCATTTTGATTAGTTTGATCAGTCACACTTCCAAATAATGCTTCATTCTGCCACCAAATTAATGCACCCCAATAAAATATTGATACTAGAGCGACAGCCCATGGAATCGGTTTTTTCATAATAGCACCTGAACAAACTTAATTTATCTTTTTTATTCTTCTTCCCATTCATCCCAGTCATCTTCTGAAAGAATAACACTTCCTCCAGCATCTTCAACCTTTTTAACAGCTCTAGCAGATGCTTGTTCTACTGTCACTTCTAATGGAATGCTAATTTTACCCGAACCTAACAATTTATCAATTCCAAAATCGCTCAAATCAATTTTTTTCTTGCCATCAGCCAATTTAACTAATTCTTGTAAATTACACGTAATATTGACATTAATCAAGCTTGGATCTCTATTAAATCCATGCATACCCCAATGTCCTGGCATGTATTTCAATCGATGCATTACTTTGTGCTTGTTCATCCCGGCGTTACCTCTTCCACCACGCTTACCTGCACCACGACCCGCTTTCTTACCGCGTCCATGTGTGCGATTCCTACCTCTAAATTTATTTGTTCTTGAAACCATATTTTCACCTCAGAGCATTCTTTCGACTAATGAATTAATTGCTTCTCCTCTATTTCCTAATGCTCCACCTGTTACAAATGAACGTTTAATTCCGCCCCATCCCTTAGAACCACGAGGTGGGTGTAATCGAAATACTCTTTTCATATTTGGTACAGATTTTACATCTGCACCGCCAGATAATAATGCATCTGCTAAAGATGCAATTCCTTTAAAATCTGTGGATTCCTTAATTAAATCATCAGTGATAGGTACATCACCCATTAATTTACCCCTTTCCCTGATTAAAGATTCTATTGTTTCTTTTGAAGGCTCTCCCCAAGTAATATAATCTTTAGCTTTAGACAACATTCCTAAAATTTCAGGTCTATTTGGCACTAAAACAGCATGATTAACCTTAGTTAAATTCAAACTATGCATAGTTTTCTTTATATCATGTCGAACATTAATATCCGATCTAACTCTAACAACTAAGAATGTCATTCTAACACTCTCCCTTCAACTATAAATAAATTATTTCTTTGTTCATTCTTTATTCTAGCCTTATTTAATTCAATTAAAGCGTTAAATGTTGCTTTAGCATAATTAATCGTTGTTCTAGTTTGACCTTTTGAACGTGACCAAATATCTGTGATCCCTGCAAGTGTCAATACTCTTTTTCCAACAGGCCCAACTACCAATCCTTTACCAGAAGGTGCAGGTATGAGTGTTAATCTTGTAGAACTACTTCTCCCAGTAACCTCTATTGGAATACTAGTTCCAGGCCCTATTCCAGATTCCCAACTTCCATTACCTCTTAATACGGGAATAATATTTAATTTAGCCACCGTAATTGCTTTTTGAATAGTAGCCGGTACTTCTTTACCCTTAGCCATTCCAATACCAATGTAACCATCTTTATTTCCTACAGCGGCCATAACATTGAATCTGACTCTACGACCACTATCTGTCATACGTTGCACCATATTTACACAGAGTACGTCATCTTCTAAATTGGGGATTAAAGCATCAATAATTTCAACTTCTCGAATTGGAAGTCCCGAATCTAATGCATGTTCCATTGAAATAATCTCTCCAGAAACAACCATTTTTCCTAAGCGAGTCCTTGGAACCCAAGCTCTCAATCTTTTCCCAGCTTCATCAGACTCTCCTCTTCTCCTTGGTTGAGAGTCATCTGATTGTTCAAAATTAACAGCCGCTCTAAGTCCTGGTGCTAACTGTATTTCTTCAGAAATTTCTTCTTCTTCTAAATTTGGTTCATCATTTGTCATTTAAACGCCCCCTCTATTGATTTTTTTGTTTTATCTAAAGCCTTTGATAATGATTCTGAGATATGCGCTCCATTAATTCTATCTTCGGAAGGTAAAATGCTTTCACCATGAGGAATTTCTAAACCAGCATCTATCATTCCCTTTAGAGCACTAAACACTCTAGAACCAGAACTCGCTGATGAAAGTCCAATATCTAAGATTGCTTCATTAATTCCATTAGATTTTGCTTTTTGACCTAATGCAAATCCTGCCAAATAACATGCAGGTACTGATTTTTTAGATGCGTCTGACGGATATCCATGAGATCCTAAATCTGCTCCTGTAAAACTAGCTAATATTGCATCTCCGTCCTTTGTATAATTTGCTAATTGACATGTTATCTGTGTATTAGAAACTCTTACAATAGCACGTGGGACTCCACCTTTTAATAATCTTAAACGTCTGTGATAAT
The DNA here is from genome assembly GCA_002696315.1 of Methanobacteriota archaeon. Classification (GTDB taxonomy): domain Archaea; phylum Thermoplasmatota; class Poseidoniia; order Poseidoniales; family Poseidoniaceae; genus MGIIa-I. Next base: position 4,835 of record NZRR01000008.1, read on the forward strand.
CAGTTTTTGATTCTAGCCTTCTTCTATAATTATTTCTCTGTCTCTTTCCATAAGCCATCAGGATTCACCCCCATTAGATTCGATTCCTTCTGCTTCCAAGTAAGTTTTCATATGTGCTACACTTCTGTAACTTCCACCTTTTGCTTTACGGTAATAATATCTATATCTTGAGGCTGAAATCAGATTATTTTCTCTCATTTCTTTAAGAGTTCTCCTTTGTGCTCTGATCTTTTTCATCCAGATTTGCTTTTTCGGAGTTCTAGCATTTTTAGAACCTGATCTAGAACCTTGACCTTTTCTTCTACCTTTCGATTTTTGTTTAATTGCTAACCTTGCCCTAACCCTACTAGTTCCTTGAACTGGTTTAGAACGAATTATCCCCTCTTCAATTAATTCGCGGATTTCTTCCTTCTGTACTGCAGTTGCTACTTGATCAATATATGCTGGATGAATCCAAACTCTATTTAGACCAACTTGTTTCCCCTCTTTTCTAGAAAGAATATCTGCTGCCATTCTTTTTTGATTAGTTACTTGCATCATACACCCCTCCTTCTATTTAGGATTCTAATTCCTAACTCATCGGCCTTCAAATGAATCTGCTCTCTTTTTCTTCCTCCAACGGTTGAACCGACACGAGCTGCTTCTATGGCAGGATTAATTTCTTCTAAATCTAAAATATTGTAAACTAAAATTTCTTTAAATCCACTTGGATGTAAACCTCTTGCTTCGGAAACTTTTCCATATCCAACTCTTACCTTTGAACCCCTATATTTCAAATTTTTACGCTGACTATTGTCCATTCCTTTGGGCCTACGCCATCCACTACGAGAAAGTCTCTTGTAACGGAACCACTCAGATCTTCTGAATGATGGTTTTGATTTTGATTGTGAGTTCCTCAGAGATAAAGCATCTTTAATTGATTCTTCTAATTCCGGTTTTTGTTTAGCGACATGGAAATCGAATTCTTCATCTTCCCACTCCTCATCGTCATAATCTTCATAGCTTTCATCAAAATCCTCTTCCTCATCTAAATCTTCTTCAGTAGTTTCAACTGAATCTTCTTGAAATTCTACTTCATCTGCTTCATCTTGAACTTCGTTATTTTCCATCAATCTTTCAATAAGTGATTTTTTTGTACCTGAAACAGGCAATCCTCTTTCTTTTAATATCTCTTTCAATTGAGCCACGGTCATATTTTCAAATTCTTCTGACATAACTCACCACCCCTAATTTTTCTCCACAAGATAAATCCCATCTTGGAAGACTCTTCTATCTCTTTTCTTAACTGTACAACATCTTTCAATATTTGCACTTGTTTGACCTACTTTTTCTTTATCATTACCTGAAACAACTACCTCGGTTTTATTTTTTACTTCAACCTTTACATCACTCTCAGGCCAAGGTAAATTTGCTTCTCGGGGAACTTTTTCGCCAAAATAGTTATTCACAATAAATTTCTTATTTGGATAATCAACTTTTAAAGTCATTGGAAAATGCGAATATACGGCTTTCATCTTGTAAGTAAAACCTTCAGAAACTCCTTTATTCATATTTCTTAAATGAGCAGCCCAAGTCCCGCACATTGCTTTTTCCTTTCTTCTTGGAAGATCACAGGAAACGATGAGCCCACCACTATTTGACTGTTGGACTACGACTTTTGAGTGAATAAATTCTCTAGAGACACTTCCCCTTCCTCCAGTTATGGTGACTAAACCATCACTAGATAATGATGCATTAACGCCTTCACTCAGATTTATTTCGTGAATTATTCTATCCATTACTGCCATAATATCACCTCAAAACACATAAGCAAGTAACTTGCCACCAATTCTAGAATCTTTGGCTTCATAATGGTTCATTATTCCTTGATTTGTAGTTAATATCAATAACCCAAAATCTTGAGCTGGAAGAAACCTAGATTCCCATTTTTCATAATCTGTTCTTCGAACTGAATATCTCGGTTTAACAATCCCACAACGATTTATTGCACCTAATAGTTTGATATCAAAAGAACCTCCACGACCATCATCATTTTTATTGAATTCACCGATATATCCAGACTTTTGCATTATTTCGAGTACAGAACCTAATAATTTACTAGCAGGAGCTACAGAAACATTGTACTTTCCTGATTGTTCAGCGTTATATAACTTAATTAAAGCATCACTTAATGGATCAAATTGCATTTCATATTCACCTCTTAACTATATTTCTTAAACCCTATATCTGGAGCTATTTCTCTAAAGCATTGCCTACACAAATTCAATCCATGGCGCCTAATCAATCCTCTCTTTCGGCCACATCTTCTACATCCGATACTTCTTCCAATATACTCTCCATGATCTTTTGCCATTTTCACTCCTCCACAATACTTATTCCGAATTCCGACTTGAAGAATTCTATTGAATCTAATTTACTTACTCTATGCGATTTCCCAACCTTTGATTTACTTCTTCGTCTTCTAGATACTCTATGCCCTGGCCTTTCCAAAACAACATTGACATCCATGCCAAAGATTCCAATATCAGGATCATATTTTTGATTTGGAAAATCGGTATAATCTCTGATTCCGAATGAAAGATTTCCTTGTGAATCAAAATTCCAAGAAGGAATCCTATTTTCTCTGACCCAAAAAGCATCTTTTAAAAATTGATTCATCTTTTCAACATTACGTAGTGTAACTTTGCAACCAATAGGTGCACCCTTTCTTACTTTTAAATCTCTATTTTGGATTTTACCTAATGTTCTTACAGGGTTCAATCCTGTTAATAAATTAATTACTTTTTCAGCCAATTCAAGTCTTTTACCACCTTCGCCGACACCAATATTCAGAGTGATTTTCGCCACTCTTGGTTTAAGCATTACATTTGTTGACTCACTCATTATTTCACCTCAATTCCTGGCAGATTAGTCTTCTTACTTACTAAAAATACATAACTCTCAATTGTACTGAAGTTTTCAAAAATTACTTCATTTGACATTGTTGAACGTTTAAGTACATGCTGTTTGATATGAGAAATCTCACCAACATGACTACCACCTATCAAATAAGCTGCTGCCCCTTCTTCAAAGGGTATATGATCAATTATCTTTTGATCGGGTAAACTAAGTTTCAATGTATCTCCTGTATTGTATTTGTTTGGATCTTCAATCAAAATATTACGCCCATCATGTAAATTTAATTGAGTTTTACCTCCTTTTATGGTCGTTTTATTCTCAATCCTACAAATCTTCCAAGATGAATCTTTTTTACTTATTGGCCTATATCTTAACTTACCATTCTCGTCAAGAACACATCTGTAATTTTCTTCCCCCAATGTTAAAACATCCATTAATCCTACGCCTTGACGGGAATCTCTTACAATTTTACCATCAATTTTAACATGACCATTGTGTAAAATTCTTCTAGTTTCCCTACTTGTATCTGCAACCTCTAATATATCTCTCATAACTACTGAAAGAGCTATACATCTTTCCAATGAATGTGCACCTGGACGGGGTCTTGCAATCCAGACGGTTGTTTTTCTTGGTAACGGCCAACTTCTTGGCATTGCTAAACGTTTTAAATGATGACTAGAACCCATTTTTTCAACTCCTCTCTGTTATTTTTTTCATCCTTCTTGGATCGCTTTCTTCTAAACTAGTAACAACTACATTTGAAACATGTATTGGAATTCCTTGCTCTTTATCATCTGATTTTGCACCAGTCACTCCTTCAACGAAAATTTTTCCATTTGATGAATCAACACCAACTACTTTTGCTTCAACTCCAGCCCGACCTCTTGCATCTCCTAATCTCTTACCTTTAGAGGGATTACCGAAGTCTCCACGTTGGATTTCTACAGTATCTCCAACTCTAACTGTAACGGATCTAACACCAGCGAATCTTGAATCACTAGTTGCAAAACGTGCTCTTAATTTTTTACGTTTATCATGGCTAGATGCATTTGCAGCTGCCTTACGTTGTTTTCTTGGTTTACTACTTTTTACCATCTATTATCCATCCCTTATACAATTTGTTTAGCTGTTGCAGCAATTCTTGGCCAACGTTCAGCCGCTTCTCTAGAAACTGGTCCTTTGATATCTGAACCTTGAACTTCTCCACGTTCATTAGTTAAGACTGCAGCATTATCTGAAAATTGAACCCAAGTTCCATCAGTCCTCAAAAATGGTCTTTTCTGCCTAATAATTACTGCTGTATATATTTGTCTACGTGTTTCAGGAGTCCCTTTCTTAACACTTACTCTAATCAAATCACCAACACCACCTGCTGGATATCTTCTCATAGTACTACCGATTTTCAATACTGCAATTAATTCTACAATTTTTGCACCTGTGTTATCAGCACAAATTAGTTTTGCTTTAGTAGGTAAACCTCTTGTAACACTACCTGAAATACCCTTCATTGAGAATCTCCTCCCTCTACGACACAGAATGAAACTGTTTTTGATATGGGCCTACATTCCATAATCTTAACTCGATCACCCACTGATAAATCACCAATACAACTTGGAAGGTGTGCTGGAATTCTACTCGTTCTTTTCTCATATCTTTCATACTTTGGCATATACCTAACTTTTTGTAATTCAACAATAATTGATTTTGCCATTCCGATACTTGAAACAATGCCTTCGAATAATTGCCCTCTAACTCTTAATGATCCATTAAATGGACAATTTTCATCTCCATCCCACTCTCCTACGGGATTTTTAACATCTATTCCTATGTCTCGCATCATTTCAACTCCTATATTTTCTATGAATTCTATCTTCAGATCTTTGTAATACATAACTTCCTTTAATTATAACATCTTCTTGATCTATTTTAAAATTTATTTCTTGTTTAGGAAGACAAATTTTTCTTCCTTCTTCATTTATAGTTAAGGTTCTTTGTGTTTCTTCAACCACTAATCCTTTACGACCAACATATGTTGGGTCAAATGATCCTATTACTTCCAATTCTCTACCAATCCAAGGCATGTGCATTATTGAAATCATTAAATTACCTCCACAAAATATCCATTATCTTCAAGAACCTTGGCTGCTTTTTTCTTATGTTCTCCTTGGAGTTCTATTGCTCTACCTTTTATCGTGCCACCTGCTGCACACTTTGCTTTCAAAGTCTTGGCTAATTTTTCAATATCGATTGACTTGTCATCAATTCCATCAACAATTGTAACCATTTTTCCATACCTCCTTCTAACTGTTGAAATTATTACTTTTTGGTTTTCCTTAGCTATTTCTTCAAAATCTAATAAATCCTTTGGTAAACCTGTAATTGGATCGATATCAACCATTAAATTCTACTCCTTTTTTGAAATTTGTATTTTTGTCTTTAGACGAGCAATACTACGCCTTGTTGTTCTGAAAGCACCCATATTTGATGGACGTCCACCTAATGAAAGTTCAGCTCTTAATTGCAATAATTCTTCTTGTAACTCCTTCAATCTTGAAATTCTAGCCTCTTCACTCATTGAATCTATTTCTCTTTGATGTAAATGTGTCATTCTGCATCACCCTTTACATCCTTTTTTTCTTCAACTACTTCTTCATTCACTTCTTCTTTAGTTGAATTCTCCTCGACTATTTCTTCTTCAATTATTACGACTTCTTCTCCATCACCTTCAATAGTTCCTTTTTCCAAAATCTCAACTTCATGAGGTAATCTTGTACCTGGCATCATTATTGCTACAGTACAACCGATCGTACCTAATTTCTTAACTGCGACACCGTGTCCTTTTTCCATTAATGTTAATGCTGGCTCTCCACAATATTTGACGTGACCCGCAATAAATTTCTGAGTTCTGTGTCTTGCACCTGTTATTTTACCATTTAAAATCACAATTACGCCTTTAGCACCCGCTTCCATGATACTCATTACAGTACTATGTCCTGCTCTTCTAAAATACCAACCTCTTTCAAGAGCTCCTGCTAGTTTATCTGCCATAATTTGGGCATTTAGCCTTGGTTCTTCTACATCATCGACTTCTAACTTAGGATTTTCTAAATTAAATCTTGAATCTAATTGTTTAGTTAATTCATTAATCAGTTTTCCTCTTCTTCCGATTACCATTCCTGGTCTTTCAGCTTTCAAGGTTACCATAGTACCTTGAGGTGTTCTTTGAATAGTTAATCCACCAAAACCTGATTTTTTAGTTTCGGCCATTAAATATTCTTTGACCAAATGTCTTTCAATATTTCTATTGATTATTTTCCTTACCATACTTTGTTGACCTACCATTTAATCACCTTAAAATTCATCCTCATCATCTACATCATCAAGAGTGAAATCTTCAATAAATATTTCAAGATTTACTTGATAATGGTTTTTAGGAGTAGCCCTACCTTGTGCTCTTGGGATCCATCCTCTCTTAATTGTACCTCTGTGTGCTGCACAATGAGTAATAAACATGTCATTTGCATCAATATCATCATATCTGTGACGTGCATTTTCCGCTGCACTATTTATTAACTTGATGAATTGCATAGCCGCCTTAACTGGATATCTTCCAGGGCCTATTCCTCCTTTTCTATGTCCTACCTTACCAGGGCCGTTTCTCTTTCTTAATTTATTTCCACTACCTTTGCGGAATGGTATAGCCTTAGCTTGCCTTTTAATTCTTTGATTTTTTACTTTCTTAAATCCGCCAGGAGCTTCTGGGTGAGGAATCCATCCTTCAATTAATAGAACTTTTTCCAACATACTGATTGCTTCAGAAACGCTAGTCCATCTCATATTTTCTCCTTTACCTTTTGGCCTCAATTCTCTTGCGATTTCAAAGCAGTGTTTTGCATGAACATCTATATTTTTAGCCCTAGCTGATGCAAGACGAGAACCCCGATCTAAGGACTGAGTGTATCCTTTTTGTGGTTTTGTTCTATCTCTACTCATCTATTTCACCTCATCATTTCAATGCAACATGTTTGGAAGATTTTGTTGCTCCAACACCAGGTCCACTATGTGTCACTGATTTCCTAGTCATTGCAAATTCACCAAAATAATGGCCTATCATTTCAGGCTTAATGTCTATTGAAAGAAATCCACTACCATTGTGTATAGCTATAGTTTTACCAACAAATGAAGGTAATACAACCATATCCCTTCTATGTGTTCTAATTGTACCTGTTGTTTTTTCTATTCTAGAAATAAATTTTTGATTCATTTCTGAATAATTTGCATCATTCATTCTTGTAAGGCTTCTTCTAGCCCTAGAAGGTAAATATGTTAAAACACAATCTGCATCAGGATTTGATTCAGGAGGAAATAAAGGTAAAGCTTGTAACTCATCTAAAGTAAGTCCTCTGTAAGTAAATTCCTTCTTCCTTCTTTCTGCAATTTGACTCTTTAATTTCCTTGTTCTTCTTCTTGCAGCCTTGGGAGTCATGAAACGTTTCTTTCTTTTTGCCATTTTAATTCACCTCATTTTGTCCTCTTTCCTCTTCCTCTTCCTGTTCTACTTGGCGCAATATGCCCTACTTTGGCACCAGGAGGTGCGCCTCTAGCAACAGAATTAGGTCCATGTACAGCTTGATGATTTCCTCCACCATGCGGATGGTCAACTGGATTCATTTTTACCCCACTAACTGTAGGATATGCTTTTCCTTTTGCCTTAGCCCTGTAATGAGCTGCTCCGGCAGTTCTTAATGGCATTTCACTTCTACCATGCCCTGCTAAAACTCCAATTGTGGCCCTACAAGAAGATCGTAAATCTTTTGATTTACCACTTGGAAGTTTAATTCTAACTTTACCGTCAAGATGAGTCTCTACCAGAGCTGAATTTCCAGCACTTCTGGCGATCTTTCCTCCATCTCCCGGTTTTAATTCAATATTATTAACCAAAGTACCTTCTGGAATATTTTTCAAAGTAGTAATATTTCCTGGTTTTAATGTAATATTTTCACCAACTGCAACTTGTTGACCAACAGACATTCCATCAGTTGCAGCAACAAATGTTTCTTTTCCGTCTTTAGATTTCAACTTAGCTAGTGGTGCTGTATGGATAGGACTGTGTACTAAATCTACAACCTCAACTACTTCGTCTTTAACGGAAGGTAATCTATTAGCACCAGGGAAACGGTGACTACTGACTCTGTATCGAGGACTTGAACCTTTTCTTTGTGAACGTGTTCTCTTACCCATTTTTCCACCTCAGAATGCTCCTAATTTTAGTGATGTTTCTTCCGCATCATATCCTTCTGCCAATTTGACGCTAGCATGCTTACCTGCTTTTGTAATTCTTGTATTAACTCGTGCAACTTTAACATCAAATAATTTTTCAACTGCTTCTCTAATTACTTCTTTCGATGCTGTTCTAATTACAATGAATTCTAATCTATTTATTGAATTTCCTGGTTCATTTAAGCGATTTTCCATAGATTTTTCCGTGATCCACGGTTTAAGAATAATATCATAAGGATTCAATTAATCTCCCCCATTGCTTCAATTGATTTCTCCGTAAAAACTGTTAATCTACCTGCATCTCCACCAGGAGCAAGGTGCTCCGCTGATAAATCACTAGCCGAAACTACATCTACACCGGGTAAATTTCGAACCGCTTTAGCTAAATTTCCTTTATTACTTACCACTAAAAGTAAACTTTTAGGAGTTCTATATCTACGTCCACGCATTTTTCCTTTACCTGCACGAATTTTTCTACCATTTTTTGCCCTATTTAGGTCATCTCCGAGACCTAATTCCGAAAATATTGCATGTACTTTTCTTGTTGCACATTTCAGAGACATGTCTTCAATATCTACTGTTGTTTTTCCTTCATCAGTCACTTCAGTATAGGATCCTAAAATTAAAGGTAATTTCAAATCATCACTAAATTTATGCCCTCTAGAAGAAACTAATTCTGGTGAAGTAGTTGCTGCCAAAGCACTATTTCTAGCTAGTATTTTCTCTTTGGAATTTAATTTTTGTGTCCAATCTTTTTCCACCTTAGGGCCATGCGCTCTACGCCCCTGTCTTGTATGTGGATTTTGAGCACCAGTTCTTTGTCCTGTTTTACGCATAATTCTTGATACACCACGGCCCTTCCCCCACCATTCTACTGAGAACTTCATACCAGCCATTGGAGATCTTTTTCCTACATGTGGTCTACTACCGTATGGTTGACGACGATTTGCTCTTGATGAGTGTACGGCTCTACGAATTAAGCCAGGTCTAAATATCGTTTCAAAATAATCTGGTAAATTTACTTTTGAACCGTCTTCTGTACTTACTTCAAATTGTTCTTGAAGTTTACCGGCGTCGATTTCATCTTCAGTAACAATATTTACTATGTTTGTAACTGTAGTTTTCATCTTTAAGCCCCCTGTTTACTAGCTGTTGAAACATAAGTAATTTCAACAGGAAATGATTTCTTTCTTGGGCGAACTGCATCTCTAAATCTCACTAATCTTTTTGCTGGACCCGGAACACTCCCTTCGATCAAAACATATGAATTTCTAACTTCACCATAATGTAAAAATCCCCCACTTGGAGTTATCTCATCTTCTTCAGGATGTGAAATTTTTAGTACCCTTTTGTTAAACTCAGTCCTTTGATGGAAACCAGTTTGACCGCCTTGACGGATAGTTTTACGCACGTAACCAGTACCAAAGTCACCCATGTTTCCATGTTGACGAATTTTCTTTGAGTTTTTATGAGATTGTAATTTTCCACCAAATCTTCTGATAACACCTTGCCACCCATACCCTTTAGTGATTCCTATAACATCTACTTGTGAACCTGCTTCAAATACTGAATTCATTTCTAATTCAGAACCTAATTGTTCAAAAGACCATTCTAATTGACTACTTAAATCTCCCCCGGATAAACCCATTTCCATTATTTCAGGGGTTTTACTAGGAATAGATGAAAGTGATTTAGGATTTGTTGCAACAATTAATCTGATCTCAGAATAATCAGAATTCAAGAGTTGTTCTTTATGAGATTCAAAGTCATGTTCTTTTCTTAACGGGACTCTCCTAAATAGTTCAGGGAATTTTTCTTTAATTTCATCACAATCCCACCAAACTTCTCCAATTGTTTGTAATCCGTAAGGACTTTCACTGTAAGCCCTAACTCCAAGAACTCTAAGGGGAGGTATTTCAATTACAGTTACTGGCTTACGAATTTCTTGACCAGCACTAGTTGAATTTGGATTAGTATCTCTAAGAAGGACATGAGTCATTCCTGCTTTCCATCCAACAAATCCTTGTACCCTTATATCTCCAGATTCATTGTTAGCCCATGATTTAACTCTAGCAAATTGCCTATTAGCACGCTTACGCGGACTAAATGCCATACTACCTCGTCTAGGGTGACTTCTTTTCGCCATCTGGATTCCTCCTAAATCCGTACTTGGTACGGGCCGTCACAGTTCAAGAGAAACCGTGACACTGAATCAGGGCCACAAATGTGCCCATAGATCCTTGAGGGTTCTTTTTGATTGCCCTAAGTGTCTGGTTACTCAACTGTTTAAGCAGGTGCCCGACTGACATCCCGTATATGAGTGGTTCGGTAGAAATATTTGATTAAAAATGTATGACTCGTCTGTGATAAATGCTTTTGAGCCATGATTCATAGGGAATACAGTGAGTGCGAGAATATACCATCCAAATCTATCCTCAGAAGATATTGAGGCTAGGGCCTATCAACTAAAGGCATTGAAAAATATCCTACACTCTTCCACGCTATTAGTATTACCAACTGGAATGGGAAAAACTCCAATAGAGTTAATGGCTGTAGCGGATAAATTATACGAATTACCCCATAAAAAAGTTATTTTCTTGGCGCCAACAAATCCATTATTGGCTCAACATTACAAAGATGCTAAAAAGTTCCTGAATATCTCTCAGGAATCGATAATAATGATTAATGGTGGAATAAATTGGGAGAAAAGA
>NZRR01000009.1 GCA_002696315.1 Methanobacteriota archaeon
TCTACCTTTAATTCCTTCAAAAGTTCTTTTCTTATTTTTGTCTTTAGTGATTTTCTTAGTTTCTCTTCTATAGATTTTTTATCTGTATTTTCCAGTTTCTCTTTTAATTCCTCAATTTCTGCTTTTAGTTTTGAGTTTTCAATTTTGATATCTTCCATTTCATTAATATGAAAAGCACTAATTTTAACAATAGATGTTTCCATTGCGGCTTCTAACTGAATTCCAACTACGTCAGCTGATGCATCTCTCCATTTCCTCCATTGCATCATAGTGTAAGAGTGAATATCTGTTCCACATTTAGGACAAAAAGAACGTTTTGGGGGCTTTAAAACAGGTATTTCCTTAATCACCTCAGCATCAACTCCTTCAAATTCACCAGTAGAAATATCGTGAATATGTTTCGATGCTTCAATTCCTAAAGTCATTGACTCTCTATAAGCTCTATCTGAAAAATTAATTTTTCCTGATTTAACTAGATTCCAAGCCTCTGTTGAACCAACTACAGAATTAACTGCATAATTCGATGCTGCACTATCTCCAAAATTCATTAAACCAACAGATACTTCTTGTTCATCATCTCTTTCTTCGAGATACGGAAGACCTTCATAAGATTCATCATCTTCTGCTGGTGCTGCAATACCTAATCTAATTGGGTTGGCACCTTCTTCGATTTGTGCCATTAAATTAAACTTTTCAGCCATAGAAATATCTTCTCTATTTTTTATAGCCTCTTTTAATTCTAGAAGATCATGTCCAGTTGAAGTTACAGGCCCTTCGCCATTCAAAAAACTATGACCGCATGCTAAGCAGAACTTCGCAACTGCGTCAACCTCGGCTTCACACTTAGGACAATACACCCCGCCCATAAACACGCAAGAAATGTTATTGTTCTTCAATTATGATGCTAATAAATTAAAATAAATCACGTTTTGAAGACATTTATTATTTTGCGGCTTCTGAAATTAATTTACAAACTAGATCCTTATCTAATTCTTGCAATAATCTTGCTAGTTTAGGGCCTGATTTTTTTCCCAAGAAAATTGTATATAATAATTGAAAAATATCTTTTAAACTTAAATCTAATTCTTTAGCAGGTTCAGTGATTGCGAAACTAATATTTTCATAATTCCAATCAACAATTCCTTCAATTTTTTGAAGTATTTCTAATAAGTAAACTTCATATTTAAAATCGAAATCACTCAGGGAATTCTTGTCTATTGATTGATTGATATTTATCTTTAAATCATTTGGAAAATGTTCAGATTCAATCCAACACCTTATCTTTGAAAGTTTTTCCTTTAATTTTTCATTTTGTTTGGTTGATTTAATATATCCTGATTTTTCCAGTGCATTGAATACATCAGAATCATTTGCACGAATTTGAGCTAACATAGAAAGATGCCTAAAGGGCACTTTATATGACTCATCTATCTCAGAATCTGATGTGATTTGAGAATATATAACACTCCCTATAGCTTCTTCTTTCAATACACGTTGCCTCTTGGTTAATTCTTCCAAATTTACTCCTTTTGAATCTACTACTGATTGACAAACTCGTTCATATTCATCTGCTAAATTTAACAACAAATCCCCCGTATTAAATTCCAAATGCTTATTCGGCTTCGAACGAGCAATCAAGTATCTCAATATTTCAGAGGGGACTAATTCCAAAACATCCATTGGACCTATAGTTACTCCCGAAGAACTAGACATTGCACCCTCTCCCTTCAAAGAAATCCATTCATATGTTAAAGGAAATGGTGGTTCATGCCCAAACATTTCTGAAAATTTTCGTCCAGTTGAATAAGAACCCCCAGAAGTGCCGTGATCTTTTCCAAATGGTTCACAAGTGACACCAATCCAACTCCATTTTGCAGGCCAATCAAGTCTCCAAGGTAATTTTCCTTCTCCTTTCCTAATATCATTTTTACCGGAATTACCCTTAGAATCAGACCAATAAATAAATGGCCATTCATAATTTGTAACTGTTAAGTCATCCATTGAACCTGAATCATCTATTGGATTATATGGAAACCAATCATCTGATAATTCTCTTCCAGAAACTGTTTCAATTATTTCTTTGATTTTATTGACATTTTCACAAGCTATCTTAGCTGCTTCAGAAAAATTTCCCTTTGAATAACTATTGTAGTTATCAATTATTCTTGGTTCAACTCCAATATTCTTCAAAGCATCTAAAAATGGATTCAAGAAAAAGTCGGAATATGAACCACCATTTGAATCTGGTTTGCCAGTTTTATCGGGAGCAGGAATACATGCCAACTGATGCCCTACATACATTTCATATTCTTCATCTAAAAAATTGTATACTTTTCTTAATGGGTCTGCAGAATCTACAACGAAAACAAATTCTGAATCTAAACCCAAACGAATACATGCTCTATGGATCATTTCTCCAGTCAAAATTTCTCTAAGGTGACCAATATGGAATTCACCACTAGGAGTAATTCCGGCCGCAATAATATGTTTATTGCCCCTTCGAGACAATTTTTGTGCGACTGCATCAGCCCAATGAATTCTTATCACCTACACCGTCACAGTTCTGATTAATCCCCTAAGAGGAACTCCTTCGATTTCATTAAGTTGTGTCTTATTAACTAGTACCAATGCCAATACAACATCTGCCCCCATTCTTTTCAATAATGAGATTGTGTTTTTAATTGTACTACCTGTTGATAATACATCATCTACAACTACAACCCTTTTTCCACCTACTTGACCATATTTTGTAGATAAATGACCTCCACTTTCTCCTTTACTATCTCTGTGTATTGCAACATCTACGTTGAGCTGTGAAGCTATTTCATGAGCAAATAATATTCCATTAATACTAATTCCTACAATTGTATCTACAGATTCTACATCCCATTCCATCTCCTCTAAAACAACATCTGCGAAAATTGAGGAAAGCGCAGCTACTCTTGTAGGCCTAGCACCTATAGTCCTCCATCCAATTCTAATATCGATTGGTCTTTCCTTAGAAATATTTTCCTCCGAATTACTAGTTAGTAACCATAAAATGGTACTTTGAGAAAGTGATAATTCATCTGCAATTTGTTCGGTTGACAATCCTTCTTGCTTATATTTGGTAACTGTATTACGTAGTTCATCTATACTCAATACCATGGCTATCGTAAGGGGCTTAATACTCTTGGATATTAATACGTCGATTATAGTAGCATTAATGTTACACATTCCATCCGATGGGTAATGAGCGACTTTGATTATGAGGACTTATTGGATCGTGCCAGAACAAAAATCCCTGATAATATATCCAATAGAGAAAGGTGGACACTACCACCTCCGGACATTATGATAGAAGGTTCAAACACATATATCAGAAATTTTTCTGAAGTTATTTCACATATGGATAGAGATTCCGTTCACGTATTCCAATATTTATTAAAAGAATTAGGAACAAGTGGAGCGATCGATGGACCTCGTGTACATTTTAAGGGAAGAATACCGCCTAAAAATATTAAACAAAAATTTGTAAATTATGTAAATACTTACATTAAGTGTTCTCAATGTAATGCCCCAGACACTAGTTTCATTAAAGAAGACCGTACTACACTATTAAAATGTCATGCATGTGGGGCTACAAGACCTGTTAAACTATAATTTAATTAGTGAAATCTAACAAAACCTTACCCTTATTCTTCCGATCATGGATGTGAAAATGTGCTTTTGCAACATCCTCAAAATGAAATACACTATCTATTATGGGATCGATTTTCTTTTCATTTAACATTAAAACCAATGCTTCTATCTCTTCCCTCATCAAATCCATATCCTTAATCGTACCCATATGTACACCAAAAATTGCTTTATTTTTACCGATCATATTCAAGGGAGAAAATTTTGGAGAGGTCAATAGCCTCCATAGTGCCGTAGGTTTGAATATTTTTGGACCACTTACAAAAGAGGACCCTCCAAATGCGTATAATTTACCACCAGATCTCAAAGATTTAAATGATTTTTTCAAATGTTTTCCTCCAACGGGATCTAGTGCATGATGAACCCCCGCACCATTTGTTTCTTTTTTCACAACCATCACAAAATCTTCTTTTTCCCTATCAATAAATCGAACCCCCATATTTTCAACAAAATCTTTTTTTGAGGGTGAAGCCACACCAAAAATTGTTCCCGCACCAAATGCTTTAGCAATTTGTATTGCCGCTGTTCCAACTCCTCCAGCCGCATGATGAATCAATACAACGTCACCAGCCTTAATATTCCCTAATTCTACTAACATATGATAAGCAGTAAGATATGTTACTGGCATAGCCGCCGCTGATTCAAAAGAAATATCATCTCCAATTCTAACTACTTGTTTCACAGGCACATTGACCTCTTCTGAATAACCATTAATTCCCGTTAATGCTGCAACTCTCTGACCTTTTTCAAATTCTGTTACTCCTTCGCCGATTGAAGTTATAATTCCCGAAACCTCGTAACCTGGAGTAAATGGAATAGGAGGTGCTTGTTTCCCATAAATTCCCAATCTCATCATCAAATCTGCAAAATTTATTCCTGCAAAATGGACTCTGATTGTTACTTCTCCACGATTTGGTACTAATTTTTCTTCTTCCACTATTTTTAAAACGTTTGGAGGACCTGCCTTAGTTATCAAAACCTTACGCATACAAACATCTGAAAACATTTCACCTAATAATATTTCATAAAATTAGAAATTTAGGTGAACCTAAAAACTAGGGAAAAACAAGGTTTTTTAGATTAAAGATTAGTCAAGGTTATTAGCGAGTTTGTTCGCACGTTGAATCCCAAGAAGTAAGTTGTCGGAGACGAGGTGATAAGAAATGGAGATTACAGAAGAAGAATTCAACCTGAGTGGCGAATTTATTGAACCAATGCTAAGGGATGATCCAGGCAGATTTGTATTATTTCCTATTGAACACAAAGAGATTTGGAACTTCTATAAACAACATGAAGCAGCATTTTGGACCGCTGAAGAAATCGATTTAGGTGAAGATGCAAAAGATTGGGAAAGTTTAACCGACAATGAAAGACATTTCATTAAACACATACTTGCTTTCTTTGCAGCAAGTGATGGGATCGTTAATGAAAATTTAATTTATAATTTTGCAGCAGAAGTACAATATGCTGAAGCAAGATGTTTTTATGGATTCCAAATTATGATGGAAAATATTCACGCAGAAACATACTCATTGTTAATTGATAGTTACATCAAAGATGAAAATGAAAAAGATAGATTATTTAACGCAATAGATACAATCCCCGCTGTTAAAAAGAAGGCAGAGTGGGCGCTAAGATGGCTTGACCGTAAAAGAGCGACTTTTCCTGAAAGATTAATTGCATTTGCAGCTGTCGAGGGTATTTTCTTTTCGGGTGCTTTTTGCTCAATATTTTGGCTTAAGAAAAGAGGGTTAATGCCAGGGCTTACATTTTCTAATGAATTGATCTCTCGTGACGAGGGCTTACATTGTGATTTTGCGTGTTTGTTACACAGTCAATTAGAAAGGCCAACATCTGAAAGTAAAATACACAGAATTATTGCAGAAGCAGTAACGATTGAAAAAGAATTTATCACAGATGCATTACCTGTGTCTTTAATAGGAATGAATGCTGATTTAATGTCGCAATATCTTGAATTTGTAGCCGATAGACTACTGGTTGCATTAAACTGCACAAGACTGTATGACGCTACGAATCCATTCCCTTGGATGGAAATGATTAGTATGCAAGGAAAAACAAATTTCTTTGAGAAAAGAGTCGGGGAATATCAGAAGAGCGGAGTATTAAATTCCGGCGAAGCTTCTGCTTCACTCCAAACACGTTTTTCTATGGAAGAAGACTTCTAAACACAATGTTTGGAACGTATAGTTCTAATACCGTCCGCGTGCCCAAACAGATACTGCGCTGTCAGTACTAACAGAAGGTTGATGAAAATGGGGCTCCAAGTAATAAATAGATCAGGTGAAAGAGTAGATGTAAGATTCGATGCAATATTGGAGAAATTAACACAATTAGCAAGCGGGTTAGATCAAGAATGGGTTGATGTAGCTCAAGTAGCAAAAATGGTAATTGAAGGATTATATGATGGAGTCACAACAAAGGAATTAGATGATTTAGCAGCAGAAACAAGCGCTAGTTTAGTCAGTAATCATCCGGATTATAGTAAATTGGCTGCAAGAATAGCGGTAGATAATTTACATAGAAGCACTAAAGATTGTTTCAGTGATTTAATTGAGGATTTATATGCATACATTGACCCCGAAACAAAAAAACATGCACCATTAATTGCAGATGATATTTTAGAAGCCATTAGAGAAAATAAAGAAATATTAGACAACCATATTGACTATTCTAGAGATTTTAATTACGATTATTTTGGATTTAAAACATTAGCTAGATCATACTTATTAAAATTAAATGGTCAAGTGGCCGAAAGACCACAACACATGCTAATGAGAGTAGCAATGGGCATCCACTCAAATGATATTGAAAAAGCATTAGAAACATACGATTTAATGAGCGAAGGTTGGTTTACTCATGCCACACCAACATTATTTAATGCAGGAACTACAAAACCACAGTTATCTAGTTGCTTCCTATTAACAATGCAGGATGATTCATTAGAGGGAATATATAACACACTACATCAATGTGCAAAAATATCAAAATCTGCGGGAGGAATTGGGCTTTCAGTTCATCCAATAAGATCCAAGGGCTCATACATTAAAGGGACAAATGGGACAAGTAATGGATTAGTGCCAATGCTACAAGTATTCAATGCAACCGCAAGGTATGTTGATCAAGGAGGAGGTAAAAGAAAGGGTTCTTGCGCGATTTATCTTGAACCATGGCATCCAGATATATACGAATGGTTGGATTTAAGAAAGAACCATGGAAAAGAAGAATTACGTGCAAGAGATTTATTCTATGCACTTTGGACTCCAGACCTATTCATGGAAAGAGTTGAAGCAAACGGAGAATGGAGTTTGTTCTGTCCAAACGAATGTGCTGGGTTACATGATGTATACGGTCAAGAATTTAATGAATTATACCATAAATATGAATCAGAAGGTTTAGCAAGAAGGACCGTAAAAGCTAGAGATTTATGGGAAGCAATTGTTTCAGCTCAAATTGAAACTGGAACTCCATATATGCTTTACAAAGATGCTGCAAATCAAAAATCAAATCAGAAGAATCTAGGAACTATAAGATCTTCAAACTTATGTACAGAAATAATAGAATATACAGCACCAGACGAAGTTGCTGTTTGTAATTTAGCAAGTATAGCTCTACCAAAATATGTTGATGTCGAAAATATGAAATTTGATCATCAAAAACTATTTGACGTTACATACAGAGTAGCATATAATCTCAATCGAGTCATAGATGTTAATTACTATCCTGTAGAAGAAGCAAGAAACTCAAATATGAGGCATAGACCTATAGGAATTGGAGTTCAGGGATTAGCAGATACATTCGCCATGTTAAAACACAATTTCGATAGTGATGAAGCAAAACAATTAAACAAGGATATTTTTGAAACAATCTATTTTGCAGCATTGACATGTTCAGCAGATCTATCCATCAGAGATGGCCCATACGAATCATATCCTGGGTCGCCAGCAAGTAAGGGTATCTTACAATTCGACATGTGGGGAGTAACACCAAATTCAGGAAATTGGGATTGGGATGCACTTAAACAAAAGGTAGTAGATACGGGCATTAGAAATTCATTACTATTAGCGCCAATGCCAACTGCATCCACTAGTCAAATCCTAGGAAATAACGAATGTTTTGAAGCATTCACATCAAACTTATACACCAGAAGGACCTTATCTGGTGAATTCATAATATTAAACAAACACCTAGTTAAAGACTTGATTGATGCAAATCTATGGTCCTTGGAATTAAAAGATAAAATTTTAGAAGGAAAAGGTTCTATTCAAAATATTGAGATCATCCCTGAAGACATTAGAATGCTCTACAGAACCACTTGGGAAATTAAACAGAAGCACATAATTGATATGTCTGCAGACAGAGGAGCATATATTGATCAAAGTCAAAGTTTGAATATCCATATGACTGATGCTAATTCAGCAAAAGTATCTTCAATGCACTTTTATGGATGGAAAAAAGGACTGAA
>NZRR01000010.1 GCA_002696315.1 Methanobacteriota archaeon
AAAGCATATACAAAAAAGCCATGAACTATGGTTCAAAAAAAATAAAAGTTGCAAATAAAAATATTGATCAAGTAATCGAAAAAGTGGGTGAAAAAGTAACCCATAATCTTGATAGTACCTATAAAACTGTTCTCGCGGCTCCTGTTGTAACACTCGCCTTCATGATACTTATTGCTGGATGGTTCGCTTATTCTGCAAAAGACTTTGAAGAGCAAATTGTAGGCGATGTTGAAATATATTTACCTGAAGGTGCGGAATCAACCGATCTTTTACTAGAAGTAAGAGAACAATGGTCTACAGACATATCACTAATATATATCCAAACAACTAATGCAAAATATCAAAATGAAGGTTTAAATGTCACAGATGAAATTATCCTAAAAGAGATTAGTTGGGTTGAGGGAGATGATGAGAACATAGGAGAAAGTTCTACAAGAAGAGGCTTAGATTACAAAAAAGACGATCGTGGTAGGGAGGATGGAATTGTCTGGGTTCTATCTATTTCACAAATAATTAAGGAGGCGAACAGTAGTGATGGCAGATTTGTCAAATCTCTTTGCGAACATGGACTAGAAGAAAGAGTCCCACTTTCAGTTCCTTGTTCACAAACAGACCAAGGACCTTGGGGAAGTTATAGTATTCCTGATCAAGATAGAATTGATGAACTTGTTTCAAGATTAGAAGGTTCATTATCGGGGATGGTTTATGATTCAAATAATGATGGAATTTGGGATACAACATTCATTTTGATTGGTTTGAGACATGACCTTTCAGATGCAGATCATAAAGATTTTTCAGAAATACATATACACACTCAAAATATTCTTGATAATAGAAGCTCTGTTGGCTTTTCATCTCAAACATCTATGACACTTACGGGATTAACTAAAGTTTTAGAAGATATTTCAGACGAGGTGTACGATGATCTAACAAAAATAATGCCATGGAGTTTAGTATTTGTTGTAGGAATAGTTACTTTACTACATAGAAGTTGGAAAATCGTATTAATTTCAGGTATTCCTATTATAATGGCTTTGGCGGTTACTATTGGCTCTACTGTTGTATTTGATGTCATGCTCACACCGATGATAATTTCTGCAGGACCAATTCTTGTAGGATTAGGAGTCGATTATGCACTACACATTGTTAATCGAATAGAAGAATCAAGAAGAAGAATATTAGATGAAATTCACGAGAGAAACTATAAATCTAGACAATTGGGTAAATCTGAAGAAATTCTACCTGATAGTTGGGATTCAGATTTATTCAGGGAAGCCGTAATGGAAACAATGGGAACCACTGGAAAAGCAGTTTTATTATCGGCAATAACTACAATGATTGGTTTTGGAGTACTAACAATTAGTGGTTTAGTGCCTATTGTTCCCATGAGAACTGTGGGAATTACACTTGTTTTAGGGATTCTATGTACTTTGATATTTTCTGGGATTCTAGTTCCAGTTCTTGCTTGGTTACTAAGGTTTAATAAAAGAGCTAATCCATCATCATGGAAAAATATTGGCAAACTACCTGTGAGATATTTTGCTGTAATATTAATTATTACTGCATTATTCTCTGGATGGGGATTAATGTATATGCAAGAGGAATTAAGTAAACCAATTGCTGGTTCATCCGAAGCGCCCGAAGGAATAGAGTCTCTTGAGACATTAGCTAACTATTCGGTCGAATTTCAATCAGGCCAGACAAGTATGTTCATATTTTCGGCAGAGGAAAGAAGTTCATTTAATGGAACTTCTCAAATTAGAGACCTTCCAGTACTTGATACAATAAATTTAGTTGAAAATAAAGTTTCTAGTGTAGATAATACCACTACAACAAGTTTAATCACATTTCTAAAAAGTATTTATGTCACCATTGGATTAGATGGAAATAATGTATATACGGATAGTTTGTGGGGTATATTACATAGTGAATGTTGGGAATGGGACGGCGACAGTAATATTGAACTTTCAGAAATCCCCTTATGTGCATCATTATTTGCTATGGAACAAGTAGACCCTGGTTCAAGAGCTGAATTACGAGGAGACCTCGTAGATGTATCATTAGATACATTAAGTGAAGAAGTTAGATCAATGCTAATGAATGAAGATGAAACTAAAACCCTAGTTTATGTTGAACAACCATACATGAATTTAATTACAGCCGGAGGGTTAAGAGATGAAATTGATATAATTTTAGCAGAAGAATCAATTTTACTAAATACAAGGACTAGTAAATTAACAGGAGGATTACCTGTTTCCTTAGATATTAACAAGGGAATTCACGACACTCAAGCACTAACAACAATTGTTACTTTATTCGTATTGACTGGATTTTTAGTTATTGTTTTTAGAAATTTTAGAATAGGTGTTACTACAATGATTCCTGTAGCCATTGTAATTTTGTGGCAACCTTTGTTAATGAGAGGTGGAGATGTAAATGTAAACGTATTCACAGCAATGGTTGGTAGTATCGTTTTTGGAATTGGTGTTGATGATTGTATTCACATGATTGAAAGAATAAGAGAAGAAGGAGAAACACCAACTGGTTTAGCGCGCTCTATAGAATCAACGGGTCAAACAATCTTTGAAACAAGTGCGACTACCATGGCAGGAATTGCAGCAGGGTTCTTAGTGGCTTTTCCAGGATTAGAAAATTTCTTCATGTTAATGTTTCTATTAATCGGATTTGCCTTCATAACTTCTGTATTCTTATTGCCTGCCATTATTACTGCTTGGTATGAAACAAAATCACGAATTTCAGGTAAAGGAACTTGGATTAAATTCGAAGGAGATGCCTTAGTTGATACTTCCGATGACGTTGTTAAAGATGCTGTTTTATTGAATGATTAGATTTTTTAATTAAATTAATTACCGAGAAGTTCAAAAAGTAATACTTTTTTCGAAATATGAGGGAGTGGAAGGACCGCTGACAGGGTTAGACCCTGAGGAAAGTCCCCTCTCCATAGTGTAAGATGACCAGAAATGGAGTCAGGAATGGCTGGCAATATATTAGAAACGAACAATTTAGGGTGTTAACGATGAATCTGAAAAGAGGAGGTTGCTCTATAGTTGCTGAAACGAATATCCTCATCGGAGCAAGTCCAAACAATCCCATCAAGGTTACACGCTTAGGGAAGGGTAGGACGCATAGTTGAATGCGGTCATCCGAAAGGTGAACAGAAAGGGGCTTACTCTCCACTCCCTCAAATTAAACATCTTTCCAAGAGTTGCCATCCCACCATTTTGCAGGATTATTACCCTCAATTCTCCAAGTATAGCCTTTTTCATCAGTCCACTGCTTAACAGAATTAATTTTTACAGGAACCGATGTTACAACTGATTCAGTATTTTTTACGATTTGATTGATCTTTGGTGGTGGAGGCAAAGGAGGAAGTTTTGGTAGTTCAGTCTTCTTTTCTGGAATTATTATCTCATCTTCTTCCTCATAATATTCCTCAAAATATTCATCATCGCCTCCATTCAAAATAAATAATAATGAAATTACAATTATAATTAATATAAAAATTCCAGCAAAAATAGAATTAGAACCACCGACACTAGAAAATAAAGATGTATCTGGTTCTGATACAGAAACTAAAGACCCCTCACCAAGATATTCATCGTTCCAACGAACCTCAATCCACTGAATACCTGTTTCATCAGGCGCCCAATCAAGCGCAACACTAGATTTAGAATTAATTTCTACTGTAATTGGCTCTCTAGAGATGATATATTCTCTGTTAGATGTTTTTACTAAAACCGTTAAATTAGTTAAAGCATCAGCATTTCCCTGATTTTCAACTGTAACTATAACTTTTACCGGATCACCAATTGAGATACCTCCATATTTTGAATAAGTTATATCACTAATTACTAAAATCGGCTGATAAGGTAAAATTATCCATGATTCTAATGGAGATGAAACATCATTACCATCATCAGAAATAATATTTCCAGAAGCATCTGAACCCTCTATCCAAATATTAAAGACTAAATTTTCATCAATAGGAAGTCCATTAATTAATTCATTGAGTTGAAGTAATACTGAAATTGAATGACTACCAGCTATCGGATCTTCAAAATCAAAATTTTCAATAATGCCAGAAATCAAATAATTTTCTGGGTTTTCAGTAATTTTGTTAACAGACCAGTGAACTACAATGGACTCGGGAATAAGTTTAATTGTTTCTTTTACTCTAAATTCAATCACTAAATTTTCAATTTCTTCCCTAGACAATGAAATATCTGGTCTTGGAGAACTAATTTGTTCAATTTTTGGTGCTTGACTATCAACAATAATCCATGTTTTCAGCATCTCATTAGAATCAAAAACTTCTTTATTCAAATCAATTAAATTGATTGATAGTGGATAATTTCCAGGAAGAGAAGGAGTGCTTAATTCGAAATAAAAATAACCACCATCAGTCATATTGACCAATTTATTAAAACCAATACCGATCTCAACATTAATAGGAGTAAAAACTTGGTTACCTGTTCTAGAAAATGAGAAAGAACCTCTGATACCAATTAAATTGTCGGGTAACACGTATAAATTATTCTCTATTTTAGAACCTATATCTGTACTTAATTCCAAATCATTAGAATCAATCCAAATTTGATTAGAAAATCTCCATCTTAACTGAGGTAAGGTCATTATTGAACTATAACCAGCTCTATCAATAATTTCTATAGATGGTTCATGTACATAAGATTCATCAATTAAATAACTCCATTTGATCTTGAAATTAATCCTAAATTCTAATTGTTCATTGAAAGGACCAAAAAAGGAGTTTCTAGAGTAAATATTACAAGATAAGATGATTAAAATGTTTCCATTTGATTCACATCTAGATTCGGAGGAATTCCAAATTATCCTCATTCCATCAGAATTTGTAAACTCAGCTAAATCAAAAATCACATACTCAATATCACTTATTCCATTCGGTTCATTAAATGGCAAATTTAATTCGTATTCAATATCTGGATTTAACCACATTGTTCCTGAATTATTCCATGAAACATCCCCTGTTAGCACTTGAGGAGAACCATCGGATTTAACCTGGTAAACAAATAATTCATCTCCCAAAGTTCCTCCACCTCCACCAACCAACATATTTCCTGCAGAATCAGAACCACTAATATATCCATAAACAAGACCTCCTACGGGCGCCTCTGAATCATCTAAAACATATGAATAACGACCAATTGAGGATGAAAGATTTGCTGGACTAAACATTGTATTAGACCAGTATTCTTCTAAAGAAGGTTGACCATCTTGGTTAATATCATCAACCCATTCCCTCCAAAGATTAATTTTCAACACATTTGGCAGAACCGGTCGATCAAAAATATCAAAAGCGAGTATTTGATTTTTCGAAGGGTGGCGATGATCATACCTTTCTATTGTACTAAAAATTAACTGCGGGGCTAAGGAGTCAGCTGTAAAAGTTCTATTAGTTACAATATCTGTGACATCTAGTTGAGAAGATAAGGGGTTTAATTTTATTTCATAAGTTAAATTTCCAGGACCAAAAGGTATAGAACGAACAAAACTAACCTTCCCATCTGTAAAATTACTACTTCGGGCAATTTCAAATTCATTTTCCATAACAATAATTTCTAAATCACCAGATTTAGGGAAATGCTCAGAAGATGAGAGCTCTTCAAAACCAACATTTACCTCAATTACAACATCTGAACCAGACTTAAGATATGGCATATCAATCGGTATTAAATCTCCCAAGTCATTAAGTACTGACCAAGATTTTATTTCCACATCATTTTCTACAGATTTATGCCCATTTGTGCCGATTTTTATTATTTCAGGAATACTTTTAACTCTATCATCTCTAACTAATCTGACCTTGATTTCAAGATTCGTGTCATCATCCCAAAGAGGTTTAATCTTAAATTTAAATTTGGAAATATTTTCATTATCCTCAAGATATTGGAAAGAATGTTCATTAAATTCTATTAAGTCATAATCACCAATAGCCAGGTAAGGGCTTCCATCTATTGGAAAATCAAGAGAAAAATAATGATTCTTAGAATTAAATTCATAATTGATAGATTTAATTGATCCAATTGAAACAGAATGTTTTGATTCTAATTCTATCCATTTTTCACTAGAAACCAAAGGTTCACTATTATTATATATTGAAGTTTCCTTTGTTATTAAGCCAGGGGTAGAATGTTGATCAACTAAAGTTACAAGTAATCTAGATTCATAATTTGATTTAATTGTAATAGGTATTTCGTAATAACCATTTACGATATTTGAAATAGAAGATAAATCATTAATTGTATTGATTATATTTGTGTCATAGTACTCCCTAAATTCTACAACTGGGTTGTATGAGATATCTAAAGCTGCTATAATTATTCTTTGAGATGAACCTGTTAATTTCAATTTGCCTTGTACAAAATTTTGTCCTTCTGCACCCCAAACAATTGAACTTAAAGAAATATTTTCATTTATACTATTCATTTGAGATTCGGTAAGGCATAAATTATAGGTACCCAAATTAGATACTATCTCTTTATTGTAAATAATTGATGTTCCTAATCTTATTTCAACATCTAAATCTATTATTTCACCAGACTCAGGGATTAAATCCATACACATTTCATTAATTTCGTTCTTAGGTATCCAAAAATCAGTATACTGAGGCGCTCCGCCAGATAATAAAATAGATTTTGAGCGTGTACAATCATCCCAAACGTCTTGTGAACCCCAATAACCAGTTTCACACCTTAAATTCCACTCATTCCTCATATCATTTCTAATATCAATGACAGGAAGGAGGGGAAAAAATCCAGTCCCAAAACTTATATCTAAATTACCAAAAGACCAACTGCCTGAATTAGAAATCCATCTCAAATATACTACTTTTGTTGGTTTTTCTAAATCAATAATATCAATTTTAGATAGATTATACCAAGTTTCATTATTAGTTGACATTTGTAATTGACCAATTCCTGAAATATCAATATTTAAATCCATAGAAATTATTGGTTTAATTGAATGTATTTTTGGAAATTCAAGATTACCATTACCTTCAATTGTACCTTGAATCCAATTAATATTTCCAACCCAACCGTTATCCAAGGGGTTTTGATTAAAATTATCAATCCATTTACCACCAAGGCTTATTGAATTAATAATTGGAGATGTAGGACTTTGGCTCCATAAATGTATTTTTATCTTTATGCATGGATGTTTTACCCAATCAATTCCGCCTAAATCAGCAAATAATTCAATTCTTCCTTCGTAGCCTAAAATTGGTGTAAATGTATTACTACAATCAAGTACGGTCCAATCTAATCCTGAATTATCTGGAATTTCCGCTAAAATATTTAATAATCCATACGGTCCTTCTTTATTTACATGTACTCCAAATTTATGACCTATTGGTCCTGAAGTCCAATTTGCATGGCCTGAACCATCAACTTTAGCCACACCCGTACCAGAGCCAGAAACTGGAGTTACTGAAACATCATCAATATTCCAACCATCATAAGTCACACTAAAATCAGTAGGGCCTAAACCGAATCTAATTCTAAAATCACTATTTCCTGAAATATAGGAATCAACTCTGTAAGATTGATATGAGTAACTACTATCAATTACAGAACCAGAGTTTTGCCAAATTGTAGTCCAGCCATTCAATCCTTTAACTTGGAAATATGCATGATCCCAAGAACTACTTTCAACTCCTAACAACTTCCAAAAATTAACACTCCAACCACCGCTGCATGAAGAACAATCAATACTAGGTGATGTAGCATAATAGGTAGTAGCCATTTGGTTAGGATATTGTCCTAAATAAGTATAGATCGCTTTAGAACCAGCATGAGCACCTACTGAATCAACACCCCAAGCCCAACCACCCGCAGCGTCTAATGACCATCCATGAGTTGATTGTTCAAAGTCCCAATTCGGAGGTGGAGAATTAATCCTTAATCCCGTTTTATTATAATCAACATTATCTGGTGTAGTAACAAAACTTGACCAATCATTTTGAGACTCCCATTGATGATTATTATAACCAAGAGGCGGAGTGTAAACTAACGGTTCTAAATCAAACTCTAAAGAATCTAGGGCATTATTTTTTGGAATATTTATTAAAAAATCATCGGAAGAAGGATTTGGATGACCTGAAACCTCAACAATCTTTGAATCTCCAATCAAAATTGAAGATTTATTTCTAATTTCTTGAGATAATGTCAATTCATCTTCAAAAACAATAATTCCAGAAAAAGGGCTTAAAAAAACTAAAAAAATCAAGAGAGATGCTAGAAAATTATTGCCATGACATCTCCTCTCCATAACACACCGACATCATTGGAGGTTTGTCAAACCTTTCACGGCCCCTATGGGGCCGAAATTAGTAATTAATATCACCTGAGTTCAACTCCAAGTACTTGTGAGCAGTAAAGAAGAACTTAAAAAAACGGCGGGAATACATGCAGCAAAGTACGTTAAAAATGGAATGAAAGTAGGATTAGGGACAGGTTCGACAGTAAAATACACTATATTGGAACTTGGAAGAAGGATTAAAGAAGAAAATCTAGAAATCATGTGCGTCCCCACAAGTATTGCCACAGAAAAATTATCTATAGAAAATGGCATACAACTGCATGAACTTTCTTCACTCGATGGTTTAGATCTTGTAATTGATGGTGCAGATGAATTCGATAAAGATCTCACATTGATTAAAGGAGGAGGTGGTGCGCTGGTACGTGAAAAAATTATTGCACAAGCATCAAAACAAATGATTGTAGTTGCCGATGATTCAAAAAAAGTAGAATCATTGGGAAGATTTCCGCTACCAGTTGAAGTAATTCAATTCTCATGGAAAGAAACAAGGAGGCAAATTTCACAAATAACTGGTTTACCAGAATCAAAAATAGAAAAAAGAAATCAAAATAATAACTCATTCATTACAGATAATGGTAATTTCATATTAGATTTACATCTTGAAACTATAGAAAACCCGCAAAAGTTGGAATCTGATTTGAATAAATTAGCTGGAGTTTTAGATTGTGGACTTTTTTGTAATATTGCTAACATAGTGGTTTTAGCAGGTAAAAATGGTCTAGAAATCATTAGTAATTAGATACGGGCCTGACGGGGTTCGAACCCGCGGCCTACGGATTAAGAGTCCGTCGCTCTACCTGACTAAGCTACAGGCCCATTTGCCGTAAGCGATTCATTCTTTAGATTATCCCTTAATTATATTAGTTCCAGATTCACCTCTTAGGGTTCTTAAAGCATTTCCAGGAGAGCATAAAACAACTCTAGTTTTTTCAGATTTTTCAACCACAGACATCATCGCTTCAACTTTAGGGCCCATAGAACCCTCTGGAAATTCATCATTATCATATAATATTTTTAATTCATTTAATTTAATTTCGCTAATCTTTTTAGATTCTTTAGTTCCAAATCCCGTTTCTATCTGATCTACTGCAGTAGATGTGATAAAAACATCTGCATCTAAACTAATAGACAAAAGAGCAGAGAAGCGATCTTTGTCAATTACTGAAGGCACTCCTTTCCATACCCCGTTAATAGCAATTGGAATTCCACCGCCACCACCACAAATCACCACTGCATCTAATTCAACTAATTTTGAAATCAATTCAAGATCGAGTACCTCAATAGGATGAGGTGATGCAACAACTCTACGAAGTCCTTTTTCTGTTTTTGAAACTTTTAAGTCATCACTCAATTTACTTTTTTCATCTATTATAGGACCAACTGGCTTAGTTGGTTTTACAAATGCGAAGTCATCTTCATCAACAAGAACTCTAGTCAAAACAACAGCTGTCCTTTCTGGTCTAGATTTAATTCTTAATAATGAATCTAATTCCATTGATAATTCGTGACCAATCATACCTTGCGTAGCAGCTACCCAAGTTGATAATTCTGTTCGTACTCTTTTTGAATCTAGTCCCTTCTCTTCAAGAGCTAATAAATCACCAACCTGAGGTCCATTTCCATGAGTTAATACTACATTAAAGCCCGCTTCAAGTAAATCAATTACATCTTCTAAAACTAATTTTAAGGCATGATTATTTTGTTCGTTTTTAGGTTTTGAAGGATCACTTAAGGCATTGCCTCCTATTGAATATAATGCTAGTTTTTTAGTATAATCAGAACCAACTTCAACAATAGACATATGTTCTACCTTGAATCTCTCAACAGACTAACTCTCTTGACCTTTTTCTATTTAATTGATAAATTAGATTGATTTGTGTACAACTTTTATGCGTCTGTTTCAAATGAATGATTGAGTTCGCACGTGATGTATGGCAAAGACTCTTTGGATTTCAGATGTACAATCAGGTTCATTCAATGGAGAAATAATTGAATTAAAAGGCTGGATCAAGAGACATCGAAGTAGTGGAAAAATTATTTTTATGACTATTAGAGATTCCACTGGAGAAATACAATGTGTAGCTAAAAAAGTAGACATGAAAGAAGAACAATTTGAATCACTAAAAAATGCTTTAATTGAATCTAGTGTAGAATTAACTGGTTTGGTTAAATCAGACGATAGAGCACCAGGAGGGCATGAATTAATAATTAATTCTGGAGAGATAATCGGTGCTGTTAATCCACAAAATCCATTCCCAATTACAGAATCTGCAATGGAACAAACTGAAGGTGGAGAAACAGAATTCTTACTGGACAACAGGCATCTTTACCTCAGAACAAGTAGAATGACAACAATGCTAAAAATTCGTTCAACTATCTTTGGTTCAGTTCATAATTATTTCAGAGAACGTGATTTTATTGAATACCAAGCACCATCTTTTGTTGCGGGAGCAGTGGAGGGGGGTTCGACTCTTTTTGAAGTCCCATATTTTGGAAGGAAAGCATATCTTACACAATCATGGCAATTATATGCAGAGGCTGCAATGCCAGCATTGGAGAGACTTTACACAATCGCACCTTCTTTCAGGGCCGAAAAATCAAGAACTCGCAGACATCTTACCGAATTCTGGCATGCTGAAATGGAAATGGCATGGGCAGGAAATAAGGAAATAATGGAACATGGAGAGGCTTTAGTTAGACACATTGCAAAAACAATCCTGAATGAAAGATCGGAAGAATTAGAGAGTTTAGGAAGAGATCTTGATTTAATTTCAAGATATGCTGATACACCTTATCCTAGAATGAGATATGATGAAGCAGTAGAAAGATTACAAGGAATGGGAGTTGAAATAGAATGGGGTCAGGATTTAGATTATTCAAAAGAGAAAATACTAACCCAAGATTTTGATGTTCCACATTTCTTAACCCATTATCCCAAAATAGCTAAGCCATTTTATCATCGCCCAGATCCTGATGACGAAAAATATGTTCTATGTCACGACTTATTAGCACCCGAGGGTTATGGTGAGATAATAGGAGGTGGAGAGAGGACATGGTCTGAGAAAGAGATTCTAAGAAGAATTGATGAAGAAGGTACCCCTAGAGATCCCTACGAATTTTATATAGATATCAGACGATATGGAGGAGTCCCACATGGGGGTTTTGGAATGGGTGTAGAACGTGTTTGTAGTTGGCTTTCAGGTGCAGACCATATTAGAGAAGTAATTCCATTCCCAAGAGATTCTAGAAGAGTTACTCCATAATTTAATTATTCTAGTGAATTAAAATAATTTAGTATGTTTTTACTTACTAAACTTAAATCTCTTTCTTCGATAAATATATCACATTTTTCAATAAGTTCCTCATGTCGTGTATTAAAAGCAATTTTTAATCCAGAAAAATCAAACATACTAGAATCCTGCTTGCTATCACCTATAGAGACAGTTCTTGAGATAGGTACAGACAATCTTCTCTGTAAGATACTAACGATTGAACCTTTAGCGATCAATTGAACTTGATATCGCCCTTTTTCTGGTATTTCTCCGTCAGAATAATAATTCCAACCATTTGTAAAAACATATAATTTAGTATCAAAACCATCACAAAATTTTTCAGAACTAATTTTATCTATGCCACCAAATCGTGGAATCCACTTATTACCAGTAATAAAATTCGAAGCAATCCTATGTGCCACTGGGTGCATCCCTCCAGATATTATTGAAACATCTAAACCATAATCTAGAAGATCTTGTATTGAATCTCTCAGATTTTTCATTAGTGGACAATCTTCCAATAATTGGTGTAAAGTATCATTATTCATATCTTCTTTCAATGCACTTCGAATTAAATCTAAATCATATTTTATCCATTCCCACTCAGTTATCAATCCATCTTGAAAAGCATTATACGCCTCTTCATTAGATAAATTCAATTTATCATATACCCATTCCCATGTTGAGAGATAATCAACTAAGACACCATCCATGTCAAAACAAACTAAACCTTTCGACATAATTACACCTATTGAGAATAATTTGTCAATAAAAACTCTGTTTGCTTCCCTAAGACATAGGAAATTATTGCCGACATCAATGATAACGTACCGATAACAGTAGTACCTACAGTAATTATAGCTGTTCCAAGTGAAACAGAATCTATAGAATCATACCTAGAAACTACATTAGAAACTAGAATAAAAGATGAAAAAATTAAAATTATCCCAGGAATTCCAAAATATAATAACGGTTTATTCAATCTAGAAATACTCCATTGTGACTTTAATTTATTTTTGTTAGTAGTTTCTGCAAATTCATCTAAATTAAAATTTATTGATTCAATATCACTAAAAGAAGAATTCTTTGTAAATTCATCTATACCTTTTTTGTTAAAATATACCCAAGATAGGTTTTTGATTGATTCTAAATTTTTGATACACTTCTCTTTATTATTGATGATTTTAACATTATTTTTTTGCTTAACAAAATAAGCATCTACTTCTTTAGAACTATCATAATTTAAAATATAATCTAATTTACTAAAACTAATCTCTTCTAAATTAATAAAAATCATCTTATTACAAGAGTTATTATCTAAAGTTTTAGAATAAAAATTATCATTTTTACTAAAAAACAAAAGATTAGCACCTAATTTATTACAATATTCAGAGAGTTGTTCATTAAATTCAAAACTAATCACATTTACAACATCAACATACTTTTTTGCAAATAATACAAATGAGCTGACTTTATAAATTTGATTTGAATAGATAAATGAGATTTGCATCCTAACGCTTACATGCTAAATGTAAGTAGTTATACAATTTTTGAAAAGATATACCATTTATCAACTAAATTGAAAATAAATAACTATTCCGGAAGTTGTGTCAGAACAGTATGGTGTAGCGTTAATAATGCCTGCGTATAATGAGGAAGAACATCTAAAAGACACAATCTCTTCAATTCCAGAAATAGTTGATTTGATTTTATTCATTAACGATGGTTCTACTGACTCAACATTAGAGACGGCAAATAAACATTTTATCGAATCTAATAGAAGTAATTTTGGAAATGGAATTTCAGAATTAAATTACAAAATAATTACTCAAGAAAATCAGGGAGTAGGATCTGCAGTCGTTAGAGGACTTAAAGAAATAATTAAATTAGATAAAAATAATCAACTAAAAAAACAATTCCCAAATAAGAATAAATGGATAGTAATTATAATGGATTCAGATGGCCAAATGGATTCAAATGATATTCCAGAATTAATTAAACCACTTGTTAATAATTCAGTAGATCATGTAAAGGGAAATAGAGTTGGTTTAGAAGGAATGCCAAAAATACGAAAAATTGGTAGTTACTTACTTAAAAAATTAATGAGAGTTGCAAGTGGATATCCAAAAATTAATGATACACAATCTGGCTTTAGAGCGATTAATTTAGAAATGATCAAAATTTGGGATTTCAATACGAAATGGGATGATTATGGATATACAAATTGGTGGCTTTTAGAATCAGGAAGAAGGAGTTTTAAATTAAAGGAGATTGAAGTAAAAAGTATCTACAAAGGAGAAAAATCAAAATTAAAAATTAGAAGATTTTTGCCGAAAGTATCGTTATTGATTTTTAAAAGTCTGTGGAAAAGAGGTTGGCAATGGTATGTATTGGGGAGAGGAACTGAATCTAAAAAATTAAGAATAACTTTTTGTATAATTTGGTTTACTACTATTTTCTCTTTATTTGGAATGATTTTATTTAGTAAACATTACATATATTTCTTAACATATTCTATTTTTGGACTATTTATAACAAGAAAACTAGATGTTGTTGAATCTGAAAGAAGATTAAATCAACCTAACTCTCCATTAATCAATTGAACTACCCATAGAACCTTTTACTTGAAGTTAATCAAGACACTTATAAGACAGCGTGAGAGAGAAAAAATGGAACTAAATTTAAGGGCAGATATTGTAAAAATTATACATATAGCAATCATATTTTATACAACATTTGGATGGATAACAAATAATGTATTTGTTTTATACTCAATCCTAATCATGGTGCCACTATTTCATATCCACTGGAAAACTAATGACGGTAAGTGCATACTGACACAAATCGAGAAGAAATTAAGAAATAATGTTGAAAAAGAAGGGACATTTATTGGAGGTTTGTCAAATAGATACCTTAAGATAGAACTTTCAGACAAATCTGTTTCTATTCTTGCTTATACTATAATGTATACTTCTGCATTAATTTCATTGTTTAAGTTATTCTATTAGTTTGGAATACTTATCACTTATGGAAACTCAAATTATATAATTTCAATCAAGATAAAACCTTATTTCCGAAAGATCTTTCTTTTTTGGTTCAGGAATTTTTTCAGGATAACCAACCTTAAGTAAACCAATTACACGTTCTTTCTCTGGAGAAATTGCGAGAGCATCATAAATTATTTTATGTCTTGTAATTGATCCAGTGCTCCATTGAGAACCAATTCCTTCCGCCCATAAAGAAAGTACGAAATTATGAATAGCACAAACACTTGCAGCATAATCTTCTTCTTGTCTAAATGAATCATCAGGAGATAACTGAGATGTTACTGCAACCAAAACGGGAATTTTGAGTATTTTATTTCTGGCTCTTTCAACGACATCATCAGATATTTCTAATCCATTATCAATACATTTTTTCCTAGATAATTCTTCAACAATGGGCACCAATGTATTTCTTGTTTTTTCTCCCATCACATAAAATCTCCAAGGATTTGTATTTTTATGTGATGGTGCAAAACGAGCCGCCTCAAACGCATTGTCTAAAGATGATTTTTGTATTTTTTTTTCTATAAATCGATAAACGGTCCTTCTGCCGATAATATTCTTTTGAACTTCTGACATTGAAATCAACCTGTAACAGATTGGTCAATAATTGATGCTAATATAAAATCTGATTCTGTTAAACCATCAATTTTATGTGTCCAGATTAATACTTTAACAAAACCCCATCCCAATTCAAAATTAGCATGATGTCCTGAATTTTCACAAATTTCTCCAGCAATATTTACGAAGTCTAATGCTTTTTGAAAATTATCAAATTTAAATTCTCTTTTCAAATGGTGATAATCAATCACAACCCAGTCTGAGTGAATTTCGAGTTTTAATTCATCAATTTTATCATTTTCTAAAGTAGGCATATTACCTTCACAAGGAATACATTTTTTTTTATAAAGTTCCATATTATCCCCACAAATGACTATCATTCCCACCTTGGGTTTTCTTTTCGATTCGTTCATGTAATTTAGTACGTCTTTTTTGATCTTCTTTTTCATATGCAATTAATTCTTCATCGTCAATATATGGTGGTCTCATGTGCGCAACTAACTTCATCCTAACAATAACATCTTTAGCAACATAACTAACTTCACCATCATTACTTTTAATTTCGATCATATTTTTACCACTAGACATTAATCTACCACGAATGATTAAATCGCTATCCTTAGGATATGCTCTAGCATCTAATTCTATTTCGATAATATCGTCCATTCTTAATCCATGTCTTCGACTTAATAATGAGCCCTCTAAAACATCTGAGTTAGCTTGTAAATCAGGGCATCCTAATTCCTCCCAAAGAGGTATTGCCCAATCAGGTAAATTTACCTCTGAACGTCTTTTTCTTCGACTTGTCATTATATCACCTGACACTCGGAAAAGTTCATCCTGTAAAAACAACTCTATTTACAAAATATACCATCTCGCTAAAAAAAGATTACATTTACGAATGTTCAAGAGGAGAGCGTATGTCTGGTGTAGCATGGAAAAAACTGGTCACAGTTCCATTTTCTGATGAGATCCTAGATAAAGGGTTCACAAACGCTAGAAAAGCCGCCGATAATGTATATGACCCGAATAAAACATTTAGAGTCAAAAAACAAATGACAAGAATGATTCAAGCATCTGTTGATACAATGGCAGAGCAATTAATGAGTCACGTACAAAATTGGCCAAGTATTGAACAACTTGAATTATTTGATATTGCATTAATTGATGCTGCTGTAGGTTTGGATAATTACAAACATAATTTGAGTATGCTACAATGGTGTTCTAAACAAATTAGATCTGTTGCTAAACAAAATATAGATAAAATTACTAAAACAGGTAATATCGAATTTATGCATAAAACAAGAAGAGAAGCATATGGCAGAATCAGTAGTATTGTAAATCAAACCTCATCTAGTCTTGAATGGCTTAACTCTGCAAGGGAAACACTAAAAAAATTGCCTTCAATTGATTACAGCAATCCTTGCATAGTAGTCACTGGTGCTCCAAATGTAGGTAAATCTGCTTTAATTTCTTCATTATCAACTGGAAATCCAGAAGTTGCATCTTATCCATTCACTACAAAACAATTACACCTAGGTCATTTCGAACATAGAAGATTGAGATATCAAATTGTAGATACTCCTGGTCTACTTGATAGACCAATGAAAGAAAGGAATAGTATTGAACTACAAGCAATAGCAGCATTAGAACATATTGGGAATATTGTTTTGTTTGTTATTGATTATACAGAAGAATGTGGCACTACAATAGAAGAACAGAATAGTTTATTACAAGACGTAAAAAAGTTGTTAAAACAAAAAGAAATATTAATTATTGAAACTAAAGCAGATTTAATGTATATTGAAGAAAAAGAGTTGCAGGAATACAAGTCATTAGAAACTAACCTAGACTTTGAAGAATACGATATAACTAAAATTAAATTCATAAGAAACGATAAAACAGGCAATATAATGATTAGTACTAAAGAAAATTTTGGATTGGATTCATTAAAATATTTTATGATTAATAAAATTAAAAACTCGGAAAATGAGAACCCTCTTGAATTACCCAAAGGTTGGTACAGATCAGACTTAGACAATTAAAATTCAAAACCTGCGACTAGCATTGCACTGCTAAATGTAAATGTGAAAAATGCGATAAATAAGTTTAATCTTACATCATATTCATAACTAACAATATTTGCAACAGAAGGATTTGCTTCAGAACTAACACTACCTGTTGCTAATCTATACTTCCCTGGACTTACATTCCACTCTAATCCATCATCACCTATCGAATCAGCTCCACCTGCTTGAAAATTTAACTCATCGGCTTCGCATGAAGTTAGTCCAATATCGTCTGGCGGACATTCAATAGCATCACTCGCTGGAATTACTCCAACCCATGTTGATTCTGATTGAGACCATTCAATAGAAATTTTTATTGATAGTATAGAAAATTGTGTAGGAATCTCTAAATCTGACAGGGTCATTCCCGCATAGCATTTATCAGGCTCTAAGGGATTGGTAGGACAAGGAATAACAGGAACATCTGCATCTCCATCACCCGAATAACCTATTAATCCGACAATCGTAACTAACATCAAAATTATTCCGATTATTAGTGGCGCTATCCTCAAATTCACACCCCTAAAAATGTTAATATATTTGGTAGAATCAATACGATTACTAAAATAATCATCCATAATCTTAATTGTTTTTTAACTTTTAAATCCTTTTCAAACTTATCAATACAAACTTGAGATTTACATAACAAACTATCACTAGAGGGAGATATCATTTTTCCACATTCTCTACAATGTTTATGGTCTTTCAAATTTTTTGAATTGGAATATTTTCCAGAGGTTACTTTTTTTACTGCATCAACATTCTTTGATGCGCTTTTAGCTAATTTATCTGCTGATTTTTTAACAGCATCTCTGAGATTTTTTGTATTAACCATTTAATCACTACCATAAACCATTGTTCCTTTGAAATTCTCGCCATAAATTGCTTTTCTCAAATTCTCCACATCATGACCATTTAATATAACAAGTGGTAAATTATTCTCTATAGCAATACCAACACCTATTGGATCTACTGCAAATGATGATCCAGGTTGAATTGGTTTTCCAACACCCGAAAGGGAACCTAGCTCTTCCAGAGTAATTTTTTCAAGAGGAATTGCATTAGAATCTACTCTTGGATCACTAGTATATACGTGACTAACATTTGTTGCAATTACTACTAATTTTGATTTAAGCACCTTAGCCATTTTAATTGCAACAGTATCTGTTGTGTGTCCAGGAACTGTCCCACCCATAATTGTCAAATTAAAATTGTTAAAAGAATCCAAGCCTTCATCTATAGATTTTGGAACATTTTCATTAATAATTCTAAAATTTGTAAATAATTTAATAATCGATTTCGCATTTTCTCTTGTAGCATCAATCCCAATCAAATCTAATTCGAATTTGTCTTTAATTCCCATCTCTTTGGCTTTAGAAATATTTTTTCTGGCCAATTTACCACCTCCTACTACGATAAATACTTTGTTCTCTAAATCAATTATAGAATTTATTAATTTAATAAAATCAATTTTCCAAGTTTCAAGTTTATCTAAATTATCATCAGATAAGAGACTACCTCCCAAAGCAATTACGATTGTATCTGGCATAACATTCAAACACAACACTTTGTATGGAGGTTATTGCTTTATCTGTAAATTAACCATTATAATTGGAATTAGTAGATTGTGTCTCACTTAGCCGACATATTCACAAGGGGCGTTATACGACCACGGTTGAGGGCGTAGTATGGCTGACGATGAAGATAAGCAAAATAGACGCCTAAAGTTAAAGTTTAATTTAGAAGAATTAAGGAAAATGAAAGGCTCTGGGACAGAGTTAGTCACCGTATATCTACCACCAGACAGACAAATTTCTGATGTAAGACAATTACTGCAAAATGAACATGGACAGGCTGCAAATATTAAATCGAAGAGTACGAAAAAAAATGTCCAAGGCGCAATAGAATCAGCACTTTCAACATTAAATAATTACAAAACAGCAGGTGAAAGAGGTTTAGCCATCTTTGTTGGTGCTATAATTGTTGGAAATAATAAAACCAGAATGATTAACATCACAGTAGATGACCCTCCAGAAGAAATTCAATCAGTTAGATACAGATGTGATTCAACATTTGAATTAGATCAGCTTGAAGATATGTTAATTGAAAAAGCATCATATGGTCTCTTTGTGATTGACAGGTCTGAATCATGTTATGGAATCGCAAGTGGGAAAAAAATACATGTTCAAGAATACTTACCGTCTCAAGTTCCATCAAAACACGGAAGAGGAGGGCAATCAGCCCAAAGATTTGAGAGACTAATTGAAGAAGCAGCACACAATTTCTTTAAAAAATCTGCTGAAAGAGCTTGTAATTATTGGTTACCCCTTATTGCAGATATAAAAGGAATCATTGTTGGAGGGCCTGGAGCAACAAAAGATTATGTTGTCAATAGAAATTATTTTCACCATGAAATACAAAAAAAGATAATACCCACAAGATTTGATGTTGGATATAGTAATGAAAGTGGACTAAGAGAACTAGTTGAAAATGCAGGATCAGTAATGGAAGAAATTGAACTTGATGGGGAAAGAAGAATTGTTGAAAAATTCTTAATGGAAGTTGTAAAACCATATCCTAAAGCAACTTATGGAGAAAAACTCGTAATCGAAGCTTTAAACCAGGGTGCAGTAAATACATTGTTATTATCTGAAAATTTAAGAAAACAAATCTTAATTCTAGAATGTACTACCTGTAAACATAACTGGGAAACTAGCATAAACAGGATGGATCCTCTTCCTGCTTGCCCATCTTGCAATAGTGATGGAGAAAATATTAAGGAAAAAAGTTCTAAATCACTAGTTGAAGAATTAACTGAAATCGCATCAAGATCATCCGGAAAAACCGTATTAATTTCTACAGATACTGAAGAAGGAGCTACACTCTATAGAGGTTTTGGAGGTATTGCGGCTATGCTACGATATCCAATGAGTTGATTTTATGAAATTATTAATCGATAAAATAAAACCTTTTTTTGAAAAAGTATTTGGAAGCCTAGGTTTGGATTCTAAAGAATATGAATTTCTGATTCAAACACCAAGAGATACGAATGTCTGTGACGTTTGTATTCCATGTTTTTCATTAGCAAAAATAATGAAAGAAAATCCAGTAAAAATAGCTGAAAATATTGCAAATGAATTTAATTTACTGCTTCAAAAAGAAATAAATGTAAAAGCCTTAAATGGATATGTAAACTTCTCATCTGACTCTAGATGGATAGCAAAAAAATTATTATTTGAAAATTATTCATTTTTCAAGGAAAGTCAAAAACTAAAAATTTTGATTGAACATACTTCAGCTAATCCAAATGGACCATTTCACGTTGGAAGAGCAAGGAATGCGATATTAGGAGATGCCCTTGTAAGATTAAACAGGGATCTAGGAAATGAGGTAATTGCAGAATATTATGTGGATGATATGGGTAAACAAGTAGGAATTTTATCATGGGCATTAGAAAATATTTCTAGAAAAGAAGTTAATGACATATTAGAACATAATGGAATAGATAATTTAAATCCAATTTGGAAACAAAAAGAGGATCACGTCAGAGTTAGATGGTACCAAGCAGCAAATATTTTGAGAAAAGAGAAACCTGAAATTGAAGATGAATTGGCCGAAATAATCAGAAAATCAGAAGAAGGGGATGAAAAG
The DNA here is from genome assembly GCA_002696315.1 of Methanobacteriota archaeon. Lineage (GTDB taxonomy): Archaea > Thermoplasmatota > Poseidoniia > Poseidoniales > Poseidoniaceae > MGIIa-I. The sequence continues at coordinate 20,977 of NZRR01000010.1, forward strand.
GTCCTTTTACAATTCAATAATGCATTCCAACCAATTTTAGATGGAATGTTAGAAACATTGGCCAAATTGGGTATTAAATATGATTCTTTCACCAATGAATCAAAATTCATCATTGATGGATCTGTAAATAAAATCGTGAAAAATTTAGAAAAATCGGATCTTTATGGAGAAGCTGAAAATGGTGCTAAATTCCTAGAACTTGCGGAAAAAGGAGTTAGCGGAAAATCCACTAAATTTTTCTTCCAAAGAAGTGATGGCTCTAGCCTATATGCAACTAGAGATTTGGCCTATCACCAATGGAAATGGAGTCAATCAGAAAAACTAATCAATGTATTAGGTGAAGATCACAGATTACAATCAAAACAAGTATCAGTAGCATTAAATGAATTAAATATCAAGTGTCCTGAGGTTATATTTTATGCTTTTATCAAATTACCTGAAGGGAAAATGTCTACAAGAAAAGGCAATGTAGTTTTTATGGATGATTTAATTTTAGAAGCAGAGGAAATTGCTTTGAAAATTCTTTCTGAAAGAAAAGGTGAACTGAATAAAGATGAAGTTTTTAAAATAGCAAAAGCAGTAGCATCTTCTGCCATTAGATTCAATATTCTGAAAGTTTCACCAGAAAAAGGATTTACATTCAAATGGGAAGATGCATTATCATTTGATGCTGATTCGGCACCATTCATCATGTATTCACATGCGAGATCTTGTTCAATAAATAAGAAAGTTAAGTCATTAGAGCTAATTGAAGATAATTTCGATATTTCAGAAATAGACATTAATGATTCAACATCTAGACTATTACGGACGATATTAAGATACGAAGATGCAATCGAAAAAAGTATTTCAGAAAATAAACCTAATCATTTCTGTAATTACATGCTTGAACTATCTACATCTTACAATTTATTTTACAGAGATTCTCCAATAATTAAAAATGGGGAATTAAATGCCTTCAACTATAAAGTGAGTGAATACTCACGTAAGCTAATACATAGAGGATGTAATGCATTAGGCATAATACCATTAGAATCTATGTAGTCTCATTTTCTCGAGATTTTTCATATTCTTCTAATAAAGTCCGGTGAGTTAAAATATCTGAATCTTGAAGAGTTGAAGCCCTAATTTTTGCTCCATAATTCCTTAGTGAAGATAATGCGTCTTCTAAACTGTCTAATTGGGCTGTAAAACCAATTGGAGGCCAACCACAATCTACTTTCTCTTCTTCAATATCACTGTGTTCGATCCATGCTTGACAAGCAGGAAGATAACATAAAGCATTCATTTCAACAACATCAGTCCAAAATGCTCTTTCGTCACAAATCGGGCAAACTTTTGCATACATATGTTTTAGAGGTACAGCTTCTTTCTCATCAGAATTTAAAGTCCACATCACTAATTGAGCTTCTTTATACCCAGAAGACCAATTATCAGTAAGTTTTTTCTTTAATTTTTCTAGTGCAAGAGACTCTTCCGAATAAATCCCAAGTCCTTCAATAATACCATCAATATTAACAATTGATGGCACAAACACAAATTTAATTTCATCCAATTTTATTCACCCCATCCTAAATATAAAACATATGAACCCAATATTGTGCCAGTAACGAATAAGCTTTCTTCATTTAATCTAGACATATCATCAAGATATGTGTGATACTCCCATGAGCCGTCTCCATAACTACCAACAATATCTTTGCTAATTTTTTTTACAAATGGACAATGATCAGAACTACAAGCAACTTGATCATCTGTTTGATAGAAATAACCTAAATTATATTTTGAAGATATTTCTGGATGTTCTTGTTCAAATACTTCAATAATTTGAGAAAGATGTTCAATATCTTCGACTCCGTTACCATAAAATAAAATATTATTACCTCTATTTTCAAAATCAATATCAACGTGGGGCATGTCAAAATTAACATAAAGTCTTAGCATTTCTGACAATTCTATAGAATGCTTATCCACATATGCTTTTGAACCGTGTAAGCCTTCTTCTTCACCCCCCCAAGTACAGAATTTAATTGTATAATAAGACTGGCCAATTTCATTTGATAACATACTAAATTGTCTTGCTAACTCCAGAACATTTGCAACTCCACTAGAATCATCAACCGCCCCAGGTGCATTATATGTTGTATCGTGATGGCCACCAATTATGATTAATTCATCTGTGATTCCGGGTAAAACACCACAAGGAACTCTAACATCCATATTCCCATCATTAAACATATCTGTAAATAAATTCATACGAACATCATTTTGATCTTTATTTCCAAAACTATTGCTTAATACTTCAGCAACATCATTTGAGACCATAATGAATGCGATATCAGTAGGCATTGTCCCTAATTCCGTAACATCAACCGTTTTGAAAAAAGGGATACAAGTTCCTTCGAATGAAGGTATCTTACAAGTATTTCCAGAAGTAATAGCAATTATTAGTCCCGCCAAACTTGAATCTCTAGCTTTTCCATAAAATAAAGTATTCTCATTTACACCAACAGACTCTAACCATAGCATACCAACTTGACCACTTGCATTATCCCAAAGAGAATCATCTGAACCATCGGATAAATTTACAATTGTAAATTCATCCTGCCAGAATTGTATTTCCCTACTACCAGAATATCCTTGTAAAACAAAATCAGTCATATGTTCAAATTCTGTATACTCAGCATTAATATCTGCAGCTCCACAAGGAGTGGGATTTGGAAATCCTAAAGGATATTGGCCAGGTATACAAATACTAAATTCTGGTTCTGAAAGAATATCAAACATCGGGACACTAAATGTTTCATATTGCAACATCAACCCCATTTCTGTAAAATTTTGCTGTATAGCATCTACTGTAGCTTGCTCTTCTACGGAACCTGATAATCTACCTGGGTTTCCTAAATCAACCAACATCTGTGTATATTCTCTTGCTCTAGAACTATCAAAATCAACTAATCTATAATCAGGAGTTTTAGACGAGAATTGATTGACTGAATAAATTCCAATTCCTGCTGTGGAAAGAATTAAAATTACTCCGACAAAAATATGAAATGCTGAAAACACATAACCACTTTTTGTTTTCCATTTAGTTTCTTTTAATCTTCTCCAAAACATATTTTTATCGCTTAAAGGAATTATTGGAAAATTTGATTTGTTTTCAATCAATCTATCAATTAATTCACTTTTTCTACCAGACACGGGCAAGTTTTTTTCATGAAGGATTTGTTTTAATTCTGCAACTGTCAATGAATCCAAATCCTCTGCCATAAAGAGCGCTAAAAATTCATTATTAAGAAATCATCCTAAAGTCAAACTTGAAAATTTAGATTTCATTACCAGTCCATCTTTTGGAGATATTATTATCAATCTTCAACTGATCTAAAATTCTAGATACAATAAAATCAATCAAATCATCAACAGATGTAGGTTGATTGTAAAAACCTGGACTTGCTGGTAAAATCACTGTATCCCAAGTTGAAAGTTTCAACATATTTTCAATATGGGTGGTAGCTAATGGTGATTCCCTAGGAACAATAATTAATTTACGTCTTTCTTTCATTGAAACTATAGCACTTCGTGTTACCAAATTATCTCCGATTCCTGCGGCTAATTTACCTAAAGTCGTACCACTGCATGGAACTATTACCATCGCATCGATTTTTGCAGAACCACTCGCAGATTTTGCAGCGATATCTTCGTTATCTTCGAGAATTATATTTTCCATAGATTTAAATTGTTCAATCTCAAAATCACATTCGTGCTTTAATGTAAGTTTAGCAGATTCAGTCACAATTACTCTCAAATGAATCCCGAGATCTGAAAGAACTTCTATTAATCTTAAACCATATATAGCACCCGAAGCACCAGTAATTGCAACAATGATTTCACCCATCAAACATTTGTATACGATTCTCTATTTCAAACCTTGTTTAAAAACAATAAAAAATTTAATACTAATTTCAGAGAAATAGAGATTTAAGTGTACATAATTTAAACGCTAGATTGAATTCGAAGCATAATAATGGAGTCTGAAGCACTACCAAGAAAATTCTTAATCCCAATTGTTGTTTTAGTTGGTTTTGCATTATTAATCCCTGTTGGAAATATGCTTAATAACTCAAATATTGATGATTCTGAAGAGGAAAAAATCAATAGAACCGTTACAATAGCCATCTTTTCTTTGTCATTATGTCTATCTGGACTTCTAATAATCATTATAGTCAGTAATCCCCCAAATTATGGCAATGAAGACGAATTAAGTGAAGATTCAATAAGTTTCTCAAAAAGAGAAGAAAGATTAGATAATAAATAAAAAAAAGAATGGGCCCGCCCGGATTTGAACCGGGGTCTAAAGCTCCCAAAGCTCCAAGCATAGCCAAACTAACCCACGGGCCCTTATTAGTAGCCGACATTAATTACAGTCATAAGGATTCAGATATTTTTTTCCACTTTCCCTCTGCTAATCGTATTAATAAACCTTCAATTTCACAAACTTCAATGATTTTTCTTGCATCAAATTTTATATTCTTTTTTTTCAAAAATTCATTTAAATCAAACAAATTTAATTCACCTCTAGAATTTGGAACATCACGAAGAATAAGTGGAATTAAATCAATCAAATTTTCAACTGAAGTACTCCTCTCTAAATTATCATTTAAATTTTTAAAATCATCTCTTAATTCTTCAGGAATATTTAATTCTGATACTAAACTATGCAAAGTATTAGAATCTTCTACCCTACTAAATATTTGTGGATTTTTTTGAAAAATTCCACATCTTGGGCAATTAAAATTTGATTTATTATGCTTCCCAAAATAAAAATTACAATCCTTACAAAGAATTACTACATATGAAGGAATTTCTTTCGACATTGTAGCACAACTCAAATATTGAAATCTATGTCATCTCTCTGTGGCCCTCTTGGAACAGGAGATTTTGATTCCCTCATATTCAAATTTTTAAGTTCGTTTGCAGATCTAGTTATTCCTCTACGAATCCTCCCTACCTGATCTGAATGTTGAAATGACATTGTTTCTGGTAAAATCAATGCTGCTAAAGCTACACCGTGGTGATCAGGACCTGCAGTCACTTCATCAACCGCTATATCAAATTCAATAACTTCCAAATCCCTACTAGCTAGTTTATTTCTAAAATTTTTTCTTAATAATTCATCAGTTACTATCGAATCTTGCTGAGTTGAAAGAGATGCAGTAATTGAACATTGATCTCCTTCGGGAGTTTTACAATGTGCCCAAGCAACTCCCGCAGAAGCAATGCCTCCATTATAAGAGTAGGCAATTGCTAAATGACACTCTACCAAACTACCCATAGGAAGTAATTCCGGAGCTATTGGTTCAAATCCCATAGGCAACATTGCACCCTCAACGCGAATTAATCTAGCATCTCCGAGCCCTAACTCAACAAGACCTTGATCATATGCATCTTCCTGATTCTCCCCCCAAGGGGCTACAGCAGTCATTAACCAGCCAGGACAACTCGAGATATTTGGACCTCTCATGATGTAACGGGTGATGTTAGGGGTTCATGAATGCACCCACCTTCAGATAGACAATGTTGTTTGACAAATCACGACTAAAATATTTCTTAATTTTAAGTCAAACAATAGTTATTATTGTATCTCTTAGCAAAATTATTAATGCTCAAAATGATACATATTGGATATTAACAATCGTATTATCTTCATTAATATTTATTTTCATCTTCTCACTTTTTGAGGAAAAAGAAATAATTAAATTATCTTCTCCCATAGACACTAAAATAAGAAAAGGCAATGAATTAGAATTGAATCACCCAAATAATGAAAAAATCCCAGACGTTTTAGAAGAGGGATGGGACTTGCCTCTATAATTAAAACAATCTAATTGTTTCTAGATTTTGTGGTGAATACGATCTGACCTTATATTTTTCTCGAAGTGCTCTACCCAATTCACTACATTTCCTATAATCTCCATGGTGGCAAACAATAGCGTTAGGCTTAGGATTTAATTGATCTACAAAATCTAACAACTGCTTCCTATCTGAATGGCCACTAAATCCGTCAATTGTAATATATTCACAATTTACCTCTAAATTAATTGTTTCACCTTCGTAAAACATTTGAACCTCACTAAATCCCTTTTGAAGTCTTCTTCCAATAGTCCCCTCTGCCTGATAACCAACAAAACAGAGAGCATTTCTCTCATTTGCCGCCCAATGTCTGAAATACGTCATTACAGGACCTCCATTTAACATACCACTAGTTGCTAAAACAATACATGGAGATGGATCGATCAAAAGTGACTCTCTCATTTCTCTACCCTGAACTTTTCTAAACCAAGGAGAGCTAAATGGATTATTTTCATCATCCTTAAGAATTGCATTTTTTAAATCCCTAGTTAAGAAATCAGGATGAGAGGCATGTATAGCAGTAGCTTCTTGTATCATACCATCTAGATAAACTGTACATGGCTTAATTTCACCGCTCCTAAATAATTCATCGATAGCAATCATAACTTCCTGACTTCTCCCTACTGCAAACACTGGTAAAATCATTTTACCATTCCTTCCTAATGTACGTTTGATAATTTCTTGTAATTCGGATGTTGCTTCTAAACGAGATGGTTGAAAGTCTCCTTGTGCTCCATATGTAGACTCTATTACCAATGTTTCACATCTTGGAAATTTCACATTCGCTGCATCAAACAACCAACTTTTTTCAAATTTAGAATCGCCAGTGAAAACGATATTATGCTTCCCTTCACCAATATGAAAATGACAAGCAGATGATCCTAGGATATGTCCTGAATTAGACATCGTCATTTTAATATCTGGAGTAATATCGGTTGTTTCCTTCCAATTAACATCAATTACATGCTTCATAGCCTCTCTGACATGTTCCATCTCATAAGGTGGAGATTTACCTTCCATGCCTGCGACTTTAAGATAATCAGACTGTAAAATTAACATCATATCTCTTGTTGGAGGCGTACAATAAACCGGTCCTTTAAAACCATACTTGAATAATACAGGCAACATCCCAGCATGATCTAAATGAGCATGTGTCAAAACCACTGCATCAATTTTTTCTAATGGTAATGCTTCTGGTGCATTAAAATAAGGTAAAGGATCTGTTGGCGATGCAATATTAACTCCGACATCAATCATCACCCTCGATTCATTGGTAGTGATTAAATGACAAGCCCTCCCAACTTCTCGATATGAACCTAAAGCTGTTAATCTAGCCCAAGAAGAACCAGACAATTTAGGTCTGAAAATATTTTTTCCAAAATCACGTAATAATTTCCTTCTGTCATCTGCATGTGATTTTCTAAAACCTCTGATGTCAACAACAGTCTTACTTTTCAATGAGGGTGTTCGCTCAACCTTTACAATCCAACCTATTTTATCCCTTAATTTGTTGATGTTTTCTCCTCTTCTTCCGACGGCAGTTCCAGGATCATCACAAGTCAAAGTCAATTCTGAAAAACATGGGTCGAAATAAAAGTCATTTAATCCAGCTTCTTCAGGAATTATTGATTTAATTTCACTTATCGATTCTTCCTCTGATAATAATATACTTTCATCAGGTCTAATTACCACCCTTCTTTTGATTGCTTTCGCTATTTCTCCAGTCAAACCGCTTCTAGAGCCAAATCTTTCTGGTTGATTTGTAACAATAGCTACGGTTGCGGCCTCTAAATCTACTTTATAATCCAAATCTTTAGGAACCATTTTTGATATTTTGCTTTTTACTTCATGAAAACTAAGCCTCATCTAATCACCCTATCCCAAATTTAACCCACTATTGGGTTGCCCTAAAGGCGGGCCAACCGGGAAATTTATTTCAATGATGTAATTATTTTATCTACTTCGTCATTTGAAAGTAAAACAAAACCCTCTGATTGTGTGATATATGCTAAATCCATCCCATTTCCAGATGCTGCATCTCTTTGTCCTGATGCAAGTAGTGCCCTAGCAGCTAATTTAATTGCATCATTTTTATTCATACCTTCACGAAAACCATCTTCTAATACACCGTACATGTAAGGAGAACCTGAACCAGTTGCACAATATACATCAGGAATAGAGCCTCCTGCACCATCAATACTGTAGACACTTGGTCCAGAATCATCAACACCAACAATCAATAGTTGCACCCAATATGGTCTTCCTAGTAAAATATTTGCAGTCAATGTCGCTGCACCTTTAACGGTCATAGATTGTCCTCTTTTAAGCTGATATAGAGTGGTTTCCGCATTTAAAGTCCTAGATAAACTTTGAGCATGTCCAACAAGACCTGCAGTTGTCAAAGCCAAATTAGGACCTATTTTGAATAATTTTTGCACACTTTTATTTGCTATAAAATGACCCATAGTAGCCCTATGGTCTGCACCAACAACTACTCCTCCATCATAACATATTCCTAAAGTACTAGTACCTGTCTTTAATTTATCCATAGTAGATTCCATAATTATCACCAGAACGAGCTACCAATTGATTGTGCTCTTACCCACCCCTGCACAGAGGTGGTTTATCAACCCGACGAATAAATTATTCTAAAAAAGTAATATTTCTGAGTGATTTTAACAAAAGGCTTGAAGACTTGCTATCAAACAGAACTCATGTGGATGAGGACAAACAGACTAAACTTCCTTTCGATGAAGATGATATTAATGCACTATTCGATAGTGAAGAAACACAAAATAATCAAGCAATAAAACCATTTTCAAAAGCACCATTACAAGGCGTAGTAATGCCAAGTTTAAATAAAAAAGTTAAACCTGTTAAAAAAACAAATATTATTTACCATGATTTAGAATTACTATATCCTGATGCAAATGTTTCAAATTCTGACGGTTTCATTATACATAGAGCTAATTTACTTGGAATTAATGGTATCTTACAACTCTTTAATTGGGCATCTGATGGAGACATAAGTGTGGTAGATTTAAAGGACATATTATCTGAAGATGAAATACTATCTGAAATTGTTTCTAGATTAAATCAATTTATAATTGAGGACATGGGCGGTGAAATATTACAATTATCTGAAACAAGATTACTAATATTACCTCCTTCATGTAAAGGAATGAAAGGTCTTGAGAATGAAGTTTTTTTGAATTAAGGTAGTTAGTATGCAAGAATCACCCGTAGAATCGTCTTGCCCCGTTTGTGGAGACGAGAATAGTTTGAAAATGATAGCACATTCAACTCAAATTGCATACTTTGGAGAACATACACAAATAACTCTCTCATGCTCTACTTGCGGATTTAAACAAACTGATTTTATCCCCGCAGAGGGTAAAGTACCTGGTGTTTGGACTCTAGAGATTTCTTCAATTGAGGAATTAAATGCAAGAGTAGTCAGAGGTTCTAACTGTACTGTTGAAATTCCAGAATTAGAACTTGCAGTCTTCCCAGGGATTCATTCTTCGGGTTATGTGTCAAATATTGAAGGAGTCATCAATAGATTTATTGATGCCATTAACATAACAAAAAATCAACTAAATGAAGATGAAAAAAGTGATCTTGAAAAATGTAACTTACTTTTAGAAAAAATAAGTAAGATGAAAAATGGTGAAATTCCTATAAAATTAACTCTAATTTTTTCTGATCCGATGGGACATTCAAAAATTCTAAATGAAAAAGCAACTTTTAGAGAACTATCTGAAAAAGAGGTTGAAGAATTACTCTAAGAATTGTTTCAAATTTGGTGGCTTCCAATCATCTGGTTTTACGACTTTTCCGTCATCTCTTTTCAAAACCTTCCCATCAACTAATTTAGCCATATTTGATCGATGAATTTCAGAAAAAGCATCATCAATCACATGTTGTAACCCATGATTAAGTACACTTCCTGCTAAGATATATGCTATATCACCTAAAGCATCTAAAATTTCTAATAAATCCCCACTACGTACTGCATCAGCATATTCTTGAACTTCCTCTTCTAGTAACCTAATTCTTAATTCACCTAATTCTTTTTCACCCAAAGTAGGAGATTGAGCATAAGGTATCTCAAATGCTTCATTAAAATCTTCTAGCATATCACATTCAAAGCGCATGACAGGTGCTAATTAAGGAAGACCATAGAATTAGCGCAAATAATTGTATATATTTTATTCATTCACTCCCTACCAATCAACCTGGCAACAAATGATTTTAATTCGGGAATTCTTTGAGTTTTTTTATATTTTTTAATCACATGTAGTTGTTTTGAGAAATTATCAATATTCATATTCTTTGTGGAATCAACAATGCCGCGCTTTACTAAACACCATAATTCCCCCTCTTCTTCTCGAACTTCAATAATCTCTAAACCGGATTTATTTAGAAAATAAGATAGTGTGGGTTTTGAAAAATATGAAACGTGTGGTGCACGAAAATAATACCTTCTCAAGCTACCTTTAGGAGACATCATATCTGGAACTGCGATGTAAGCCACTCCTGAATGAGTTAATGTTTCACGAACCTTCTTTAAAGAATTTAAAGGATCTAATAAATGTTCTAAAACATGCCTAACTATAATTATATCAAATTTTTTTTCATTCCCTTTTTGCCATTCGGAATTAATACTATCAGACAATATGCTGTAACCAAAATTTTCGAAAAGATAATTTCTACATTCTTCAGAAGGTTCAATTACATAACAGTCTAAATTTTCGTTTTCTTTCTCTAATAAACGAAGTACACATCCTTTACCAGCTCCGATACTCAACGCATTTAATGGGGTATTTTTAAGATATAAATTAATTCGTTTTACAACTAACTTATATGGTTCCTCAATAACTTCTTCTTGATTATCAAATTGTGGGAAAATGGAACTATATTTTTGTCCATAATAATTATCATATCCTTCTTGATTCCACCTTGGTGAAAGATAAACAAATCCATCATTCTTACATAAAACCACATTAACTATTTCTCCAAATTGGCCTTTTTTCGAGATTTTATGTACATTATTTTCACCACAAATAGCACAATTCTCAACCTGCATTGGCCATTCGAATGCCATCATTAATCACTGTAATCAATAATATTTAATCTGTAATTAAATTAAATTCTTTTTTTCTTATTATTAATGATTGTAGCACCAATTAATGCAATAATTCCAATTACTCCGGTGAAACCAGGAACCCCCTCGCCAGTAGTTTCGTCAACTACAGAAGGTAAACCTGAATTTGCTTCCAAATTAACTGTAATCATTGCTGCTAGGAAATGTACACCATCACCATAAGATAACATTAATTCAACAGTTTCTGAAGTGTCTGGAGCCATAATTATCATAGCACCAACTGTAGCTTCACTAGCATTTATCATTTCACCATTTAGGTTAACTGATACTATATCTCCTTCAGGATCACTACATAATGCAATTAGGTAATAATTCCCTTCAGGTAATGTAATTGTTAAATTAGAAGGAACTGTAGGAATTCCAGAAGGAATTGCGGAAATTAATAAATTATTATTCTCTACAACAATTCCTGAAGTTTCAAATGCATAATAAATATCACAAATAGGTGGTTTATTTGGTTTACTTTGATCATCATTTGGATCTGTTCCTTCTTCAATTTCAATAAGATCTGGTACACCATCACCATCAGTATCTAAATCAAGATTATCGCAAATTCCATCACCATCACTATCTATCGGGTATTCTTCTTCCCACAAAGGATCAGTTCCACATTCAATCTCAACTACATCATCCCATCCATCAAAGTCTGAATCAGGGTGCTCTACACAACCATCATCATCCACATCAGGACCAGTGCTCGCATCTTCATCTGGACAATTGTCATCTAAATCTCTAATACCATCCCCATCAGTATCAATTGTAGATTGTTGATTAAAACAAGTGGACTTTGATCTTAATTCCCAATTATTAATCATTAATTTAACATTAATACAGTAAAAACCATCGTATAAATGAGGAAATGAAATTGTTTCAATATTTTGTGTAGGTGGAGCTATTAAGATATAATTATCAGCCTCTGGTTGTACTCCGGCAATTCCAACAGTGTATACAACCTCATAATATTGACCAGGAGTCATTTCATCTACAAAAATATCGACAACTCCTACACCATTTAAACCCGTATTTGCAACAACATCTAATGTTGCATCATCATTAGGTGCCATTGGGTCAGTGATTGTGAAATCTAAATTTAATTCATCGATAATATTCCCTGCTGAAGTCAACATTAATTTCAGGTTATAATGCTTATTTCTTTTACCTTGATCAACAGTCAAACCAGAAATTGAAACTAGTTCATCATTGGAACAATAATCATCAATGGATCTTGAGTCGATTAATTGATTTGAACCAGAAACGAGCATAGCGCCAGCATCATCAAAAACCCAATAATCTAAATTATAATCGACAGGATTTGTAATATAACGGAATAATTCACAACCACGATATTGGAATTTATAATCCATTCCAGAAAGTACTCCATTTTCATGCTCAGAACTGAAACCAATGTGACCAATGTCTCCAACTGCAAAAGATTCAGAATATGCATCTACAACCTCAAAATTAGCGACAGTAATTTCACCTATGATGTAAAACCCTTCTTGTTCTATGTAAGAAGAAAATGGATTAGATATTGTTTCAGTAGGCCAATCAATATAATCAAAATTTTCATCTGAAGCATCAATACAATCCGCATTCCCATCATTGATTAATGTCCAACCCATAGATAATAACGAGCCGTCATCACATTCATAATCTCCTAAATCCCATGCATCTAAATGAGATTCATATTCAGAATGAATAGTAATAGTTTCTGAAAAGGAAGTTGAACCTGGAGGTATAGGCGACAATAAATCCCAAGCATAAGAATAAGAATCAGTCTCAGCATCATATACCTGCGGTCCATTTCCTATAAAATTCGGACAGTCATATCTTTCAAAGATTGTACCATTAGCCACATTCGGGAATTGATCTAATTCAAACGTATCTCTGCATACAACCCAACTAACATCATAAGTCGTTCCAGGATATAAATTATCCAATGATATTGTCAATTCAATATCATCATCTTCATCATAATGATTAGAATTTACAGATACTGAAATCACTTCTTCATTAGACAGAGTTTCGTTAATTATTGAGAAATCCGTTGTATGAGTTTTAATTATTACTCCTTCTTGAATTAAATTTATTTCTAGGGTGTAGTCATCAGGAATAAGATTAGGAATTGAAACATCTTCCCAACTAGATGACCATGCTGTTAATGATCTTGAATCAATTTGAGAATGTGTTCCGCTTGTAACAATATTTGAATTAGAGTCTCTAACTTCATAATCTAAATCATATTCTACTAATGTATCTATATACCTAAATAAAACTCTAGCTTGCATTTCAAATTTATAATCCATTCCATTTAAGACTCCGTTAGGATGTAATGATTTAAATTGAATACGCCCCATCTCTCCAGTAGCGAATGAATTTGAAAATGCATCTGATACAATATAATTTTCAGCTACGAGTTTTGCATCAAACCAATAACCAATTTCTGCATTATTAAATGATGAATAAATTCTTTCCTGCGGCCAATTATCATAATCAAAACCTTCATCTTCACCTAAAGGACAGTCGGCATTACCATCATTTACCATCCACCAATTATCAATATAACCGACATAGTCACCATCCTCATTCATACATTCAAAAATTCCAAGTTCATCTGGGTGTATATCTGAAAAATAAGACTGATTAAGTAATATAGTCAAATCTGCAGAACTTCCAGAAGGAACAATTTTAGTTCCTAATTCTTCTTCAAAAACATTATTTTCTGCATCATAAATTATTGGACGACTAACTTCATGACAAGATGCGGATCTATCTTCATAAGAAGTTCCAGATGAAATTAATGGAAATTGGAAATGCCATCTTTGCCAACAAAGTTTCAATTCAACTGTATATTCCGTTGTTGGATTTAAATTTTCCATTGAAATAGTCACACCTATTGAATCTGTAGAATTATAATAATGATTATTTGTTAAAATAGTTAGTTCTTCCGTACCAGAAATTATCGTATCATCTACAGAAAAATTCTGAATGAATTGCTCTAGCAAAACACCTTCTTGAACTAAATCTATAGTTAGACTATAATTTCCCTCAGAAAGTCCTGATAATATAACTGATTCATGAGATGCACATTGATTCGTTTTTGATCTTGAATCTATTTGTGAATGAGTTCCTGAATGGGTAATAGATAAGTCCTCTAAATTTTGTACATTGTAATCTAAGTTGTATTCAACTAAATCTGTAATGTAATAGAATAATTTACAAGCACCAAAAGAAAATTCATAATCCATCCCGGATAATATTGATGATTCCCTTAAAGAATCGAATTCCACTTGACCTCTGTAGCCAATAGCGAAAGAATTAGAATGGGAATCAGCTAATTCAAAATCACCAATTAATAATTCTGCAATTACATAATACCCTCTACCACAGGCATCATAATGAAACCAAGTCCATTCTAAAGAAGGTTGATCCCAACCATAATATGACCAATCTGTACAATTATAATGATACGATGCATCTAAAACTTCACTAGGCCAATTCGAATAATCAAAACCTTCATCTGATCCGTCTGAACAATCTGCATTTCCATCATTTACCATCCACCAATCATCAATTTTAGACATATCAGAACATGTAAACTCACCAAGATTCTCTGGATGAATGTTTGAATCTCTCTGAAACTCTATAGCCTTAGCAATAGCATAACTATTAACCCCTGCGGGAATATCTATGATGTCATCCCACAAATAATTTTGATATTCATCTGTTTCTGCATCATATATTTCAGAATCAATCATTCGCTCATTACAATTATAATCGTCATAAGTAAATCCATTAGGAGGATTTTGCCAATTTCCGATACTCGCCATATCATAACAAATTTTTAAAGATACATCATAGTCAATGCCTGGATTTAATCCAGTTAAAGTTGCACCAACAGTAATTGAAGACAATTCATTATAATGATCACTAAGTACTGTCACCATTATTTGTTCATTACCTAATGAACGACTTTCTTCGGAAGAAGTCTGACCTCCAACCACTGAAGAAAGGCTGACTAAAACTAAGATAGTCACAATAAATGTAGCTTTATGTTTACTTTGCAGCAGATTTGTTTGCATAATTGTACGATGTTAGGTAAATGACTTAATCATATCTACCTAATTAAGATAAATATTTTTCAACTAAATGTGAATTTTGTTGCTTTAATTCTTGATGTTCTTGCATCCATTCAGTAGCACGATCAATACAGATTTGTTTCATCTCACCTGCTAAAATTTTTCCTGAGCGATAACCTTCATTTAATTCTCTTAAGATCCCATCGTCTTCTTCAAAAAAGTACATCAAATATTGATAAGCAACATCTATATCTGGATTTCCTCCATGTAGTCTGTGTTCTTCAATAGTGTTCTTACCTCCTGAAAAAGCAGATTTTATTTTCTTTTCAATGGTCTTTACATCGTCTGTAAGAAAAATCGTAGTGTTCGGCTTACTGGAACTCATTTTATCACCTGTCATCCCAATAGCAAATTTATGATATGTGCTTGAAGGTTGTAACAATCCAAGTCCTCCCATTTTACGTTCTAATTTTAGTAAAGTAGATTTTACATCATCATAATCTGCTACTGTCGCAGAAGGAATTGCGAGAGTTCCATGTTTTGGATTTTTAATTAAATCTGAAAATCCAATTCTAGATAAATTTGAGGTAAGTTCTGAAAATAGATTTCCCCTTACTTCGCGATTTATTTTACCATTAGCTGAGATCCCTAACATATGTGAATTATCGTCTTGGACGGATAAAGAAATATTAATACCTCCATTTTTCCCGTACTTTAGATTAAACCAGTTAGATTTCGAAGTTAAACCTCTTGTTAATCTAATATGTGGGTCTTGGTCAATTCCAACAGGAACTACAATAGGCCTTAAACCGCCAAATTCATCCAACATTGGGTGAACAATATCGCCAACTTGTACTAATGGTGCTTGTACATGCGCTAGGTTTGTTTCTCCATTAAATCCATAAATTGCTTCCATCTCAGATAAATTTGTTTTCTTACCAAGAGTAAATCCAATTCTCTGGACTATTGGCCTATTAGATTGGAAATAAATATTTGTTTTATCGGGGTCAATTCCCATTGCTGCATAATTTGAAATATATTCTTCTAAAGCATTTTTTCTACATTCTTCTAGAGACAAACCTCTTGTTGCATGTGCCTCTAAATCGGCAACCGCAATTGTAACATCTGCTCCCAAATCTTGAAACCATCTAACCTGATCAATAACCATTTTATGACCTAAATGCATTCTTCCAGAGGGCATTAATCCAGTTAAGACACCGAAAGAATTTCCTTTGGACTTGGCTCTTAAAATTACATCTAAATCTCTGTGAGCAAATATTATTTTTCTGCGATGAAGCATCGATGGATTTGAAAGAGTATCCAAATTTATAGACTCTAATCCGAATTGATCAATTATCCTTTGATAATCAGTCGATTGAGACGACGACCAAGGGTCAATTCGAATGTCTCCGCCCATATTCTCAACCCACGGTCGAAGTTATAGGAAATCAAGACTTCTACGCGAAAAATAATAAAAGTTGCAATTCACGACTAAATTCCAAAATCTAAATTCAAGATTTAAAAATCCATAACTCAATAAACAAGTTATGATTATTAGTTATCATGGCAGAAATCATTGCGTTAGGTTGTGGCCTAGTTGGTGAATATGTAATCAACGAACTAATTGATGATGGACACGATTTAACTGTGATTGGTCTTGAAATTCCTGATTCACTAGAAGGAAGATGTACAACAATTAAGTCAGATGCTCTAAAATATGTTGAAACAATAAATAATAATTCATTAATTATCAATATGCTGCCTGGAGAAATTGGAAATTCCGTTAGAAGAATATTACTAGAAAAAAAATCAGATATTGTTGACTTAGCATTTACAATTGAAGATCCACGAAAATATGATGATTTAGCTAAAGAGAACGATTGTACATTAGTTTATGATGTAGGTATTGCTCCAGGATATTCAAATCTATTAATAGCCAAGGCTATTCAAGAATTAGGAGAATTAGAAGAGTGTAAAATTAGAGTTGGAGGAATTCCTTCTAAACCTGATAATAATTGGTCTTATATGGCTCCTTTCAGTCCTTCAGATGTTATTGAAGAATATGAAAGACCTGCAAGAATTATTAAAAATTTCAAATATATTGAAGTTCCTGCTATTTCAGATTTACATGAAATAGATTATGAAGACATCACAGAAGGTAAAGTACAGACATTACAAGCATTTTTGACAGATGGTTTGAGAAGTTTACTGGATTATGGGAATTGCAGAAATATGTCTGAATATACACTAAGATGGCCAGGACATATAGAAAAATTTGTTCAAATTCAAAATCAGGGGATGTTAGCTGGAAATGAACGTTCTGAAACCATTTCTAAATTAATTAAAGAGTGGAAATTCATCAAAAATAAAGAGGAATTTACAATTTTAGATGTTATTGCAGAATCTAATTCAAAGAAGAAAAGATGGATTGTATACGATGAAGGAAAAGACAATATTTCATCGATGGCCAGAACTACTGGATTAGTAACCCTAGGTTTTGTTGACGAAATCTTGAATGGTAATATTCCTAAAGGTGTTTTCGCCCCTGAAGAAGTACAGAATATCGTTGGATTAACTGAAAGAATCACTACCAAACTAATAGATAATGGAATACAAATTACAGAATCATTCTGACTCGTTTAAAGATTGTTCTTTTTGGTCATTTAATATTAAATGACGTGTATATGCTACAGCACCAATTCCTGCCCCAGCAGCAATAATTACCAAAACCCAACTAAAGTCCTCAACTTCTTGAGGCTCTACTAACCAAGTAAATACTAACGGAGACTCATCAAATTTCATTGACCATTTGAATAAATCTATTGTATGATGTCCAGAGATTGTCAATGCCCAAGAATGATTATTGAAATATCGTGGTTTACTTTCTAAAATACAATCTTCTTGGTTTAATGAATTACAATCATCCGATTTTAATTTAATTTCAGAATTATTTTCCATAATTACAGTAGCATTCTGATTACTTTTCAGAGTTATCCACAAATTATTACCCTCTTGTCTCCATCCAGAGATTAATGTTTTATTTTCAATCCCAAGTTCTTGTAATTCAACTCCGTTTGAAAATACATTTATCACTGAATTATTACTAATATCAATCCCTCTAGTTACTGGTACGTTCCACGCTAATGATTCTGATTCAGAACCTAAATTCATAACTCTCCATTCATTCATATTATCAGAAATTAATTCAAATTCATCATTTAATCTATGAAAATCATATGAATATGCTTCACCCCAAGCGGTATACCATGCATTTTGAGATTCCAACCAATCAATAAGCTCACCATTAGTCCTGACTTTTAAATCTGCAATTTGTGCCTGCCAATGTAAATTAATCATAGCCCCTTGTGTAGCTAATTCTTTGATTTCTTCCAATGGTGTAATCTTTTGCTCAAGACTTCCACTAGATCCTAAATTCCACCAATCTGAATTATTCAAAGGTATATCATTTCCATCATGCCAAGCAGTATTCTCGTAATTTGTATCCAATCCATGAACAGTAAATCCTTCACCAAATAATGCTTCATGATCACTTGAATCAAAATTTGGATTTTCCGACATATCTACTCCAAAAGAAAGCGGTGCATCCCCCCACCGAGAAGCATTTGTTCTCTCCATCAAATATTTTTTACATTCCATTGCTGTAGTTTTAGGCATAAATTCTAAATTAAGCGTAGGCATTCCTTGACAGCCTAATTCATCACCTGAAGCAATCCTCCCATCTTTAGTAAACCAATCAGCATCTAACCAACCATCTTCTTTCCATTCTGAAGAAGCACCGACTAAAGGCAAAGCAATTGGAAGAATCAGCAAGCATAATACAAGATTTACAATCCCTCTTGAATGTGATGATGATTCTGCCATATCCCGTCGACTGAAAATGGTATCAAAATTGTATCTATCAATGACAATCATAAAAAAAGTAAAAACCTATGATAAAAAAGAGCAAGCATGGGTTCTGAAAAAGCCAGAAATAATGCTTTAGTTAAATTAACCGACAAAATAAGAATAAAACCCCATATTTTCAAAAATTTCAATACTCCTGTATACACATTCCTGAGATTAATTTTTGGTCAATTATTTCGTTCTATTTTTCCAGCAAATTTCACAGGATTAAACAATATACCTAAGAAAGGTCCTGTCATTTTTGCTTCAAACCATCTTTCTCATGTTGATCCAATTTTCATGATTGCTGGTTCGAGAAGAAAACTTCATTTCCTAGCCAAACACGAGCATTTTGAAAGATTCGTTACTAGATTTGTTGTTTCATCAACCGGACAAATAAAAACAGTAAGAGAAGAAGGAGGAGGTGATGCATTATCTACTGCAAGCGGCATCCTAGACAGTGGTAGATGTATGGGTATCTTCCCAGAGGGGACAAGATCAAGAAATTTACAGCCTCCTTTTTTAGGTAAAGGGAAAACTGGAATAGCAAGATTAGCAGCTTCTTATCCCAATGTTTTAATTATCCCTGTAGTTTGTGAAGGAACAAGAAATTTTATGCAACCTAAAAAGCATAAATTTCCAAGATTTTGGAGACCTGTGACTTTTCATTTTGGAAAAGCCATTACGTGGAAAGAATGGATTTATCACGAAAAGGGAGGTAACTTGAATGAGGAGCAAATTTATGAATTAGCTGATCAAGATTCTGAAAAGCAAAAAGAAAAATTAAGTGAATTATATAGACGATTTACAGATCAATTTATGATAACTCTGAAAAATATGGGTGCTGCTTGACGAAATACTTAATTGACTTCGGACAACTAACACTGTAAGAACATGGAGCAATATCTCGAGCTAATGCGACGTATTCTTGATGAAGGAATACATAAAGAAGACCGTACCGGAACGGGGACCATCTCTGTTTTTGGACATCAAATGCGGTTTGATTTATCTAAAGGATTTCCAATGGTGACTACTAAAAAACTTCATTTAAAATCAATTATTCATGAATTATTATGGTTTCTAAAAGGAGATACAAACGTAGAATATCTTCAACAAAATGGTGTTAGAATTTGGAATGAATGGGCTGATGATGAAGGTGATTTAGGCCCCGTATATGGACAACAATGGAGAAAATGGGAATCAAAAGAAGGAGAAATAATTGATCAAGTGGAAAATGCGATCAAAGCGATTAAAGAGAATCCAAATTCTAGAAGAATAATAGTAAGTGCTTGGAATGTAGGTGAATTAGATGAAATGGCATTGATGCCATGTCATGCATTTTTCCAATTTTATGTAGCTAATGGGAAATTATCATGTCAATTATATCAAAGAAGTGCTGATGTTTTCCTAGGGGTGCCTTTTAACATTGCTTCTTACAGTCTTTTGACCTTGATGATGGCTCAAATTACCAATTTAGAGCCTGGAGAATTTGTACATACTTTAGGTGATGCTCACTTATACAATAACCATATTGATCAAGCAAAAATGCAATTAGATAGAACACCAATGAAATTACCAACAATTCAAATTAATAAAGAAATTACAAATATAGATGAATTTACATTTGATGATTTCACCGTTATAGATTATGAACACCACCCGCATATCAAAGCCCCAATATCGATATAAGTGATTTTATGGAAATTACTTTGATAGCAGCATTTGATAATAATCAAGCAATTGGAAAAGAAGGGGATTTGCCTTGGCGACTTAGTTCTGATTTGAAACATTTTAAAAAAATTACAACGGGAAATACAATTGTAATGGGAAGAAAAACTTTTGATTCTATTGGAAGAGCTTTACCTAATAGAAAAAATGTAGTTTTAACCAGAAATAAAAATTGGAAAAATAAGGAAGTCATTACAATTAACCACCCTGATGAAATTATATCCATTTGTAAAAATGAGAATGAAGTATTCATTATCGGAGGTGCAGAAATTTATGAAGTATTTTTAAAAATTGCAACAAAAATGATACTAAGTTTAGTTGATACAGAAGTAGAATTTGCCGATGCATTTTTCCCTGACTTTGAAGATAAAGATTGGGAAATAGTCAAACAATCAAAAGTTATTAAAGAAGAAAATGATGATTTTTTCTATAAAATCGTCACATTTAAGAAATTACTCAAATAATTTGCTTAATGAATATACGACTGGATCTGACCTCGAAGTTGCCTTTGATGAAATTTTATTATGATCTAATTTAGCAATTGGATTTGAGGGGTCTAATCCCGCAGCATAATTCCCAGCAATTAAAATCGCAGAAAATTTATGTCCTTTTTCTGCCATTAGTTTTGCTTCAGGAGCTAAAGTCATCCCTACACAATCTCCACCCAATTTTGAAATTGCTTTTATTTCGGCAGGTGTTTCAAACTGAGGTCCTGAACTAAACCAATATGTCAAAAGGAAGTTTTCATCTTTTAATTCTGATAGGTGAGGTTGGGACTCTCTAAGTGATTTCAATAAATTTTTGTTTAAATCTTTATCAAAAGGTGTAGTCATAGAAGTAAATTCAGCATCGTTGTTGTGAAAACTAAATGATTTGCCACTAAAATCAATATATTGATTTGCTAAACCAACCATTCCCGGAATGAAATCTTGATTAATTGCTCCTACAGAACAAACTGCAACAGTAAATTCAACATTACAAGATAGAATTGCATAAACATTCGCTAAATGATTTATTTCATGTGGTGTTTTAGTTTTACCATTCAAATTATGGTGTCTTTGAAGAAAAAATACCTTACAGAGTTCTTTTTCTTTTTCAAAATCAAAAACTGTAATAGGCACTTCCCCATAAGGTGTTTCTACGATTAAATCTGTGTTGTTTTTCAAATTCCAAAAAGACGTTAATTCGGAATTTTTAGAATACAAACCGAATAAACCAGTCCCACCAATTAAACCAATTCTCTTCATGAGGGTTCCCTCAGATAATTTACTCACTCTCCAGTAAGTCTTCCAATCAAATCAGATTTTTTACCAGAAACAGGTTTTCCTGCCTCTTTGAGTAATTCCTTTAATTGTGGAACTGTCATAGACTCATAGTCTATTGATTTCTCTGAATCTTCCTGAGCAGACACAATTCCTTCTTTTTCATCTGAAATTTCTTCGGAAGAGGATTCTGAAACTTTTTCGCTTATTGATTCCATTGCTTCTGCAGCTTCAAGAATTGAGGATGTTTCTTCTTCACCAGATTCAGCTGCTTCTTTTCTGGCCTTTAATTCCGCTTCAGCTTTTTGTTCTGCAGCATGAATTTCATCTAAGGTAGGTCCTTCTGAACTTACTACTCCAGTTTTCAGTAACTGACTTTTTGCGATTACTGCTGAACGAACTTTCGCAATTGAATTTAATGCCTTTACCATAGTAGTTTCCATATCAGAACCTAATATTGCTTTCTGTAGTGCAGGATATGTACATGATGATCCAAATGTTGTAATAATTTCAGTAACCGTCCTTCTCATAACCTTCTTCATACTACTTGTAACTCTTCCTTCTGTTACAATTAGTGGCTTTAATCTAACTAAATAACCATCATTAGTTACTACATCAATCACAGCATCTACTTTACCTCTGTAACGTCTAATTTGTCTTCTAATGTGATCATTTTGGTGAGCATGCCCCACAAATTCTGTAATTGCATCTTGATTAACGACCTCAACAATTCTAAAATTTAACTTTACATGCATTTTTGTAAAATCTCCATCAAATTCTTGCTGAGTAGTTTGGAAAATTCTACCTTCAACGAATTGCTCGTTTTCTCCTATAGTTTCCCCTATTTTCTTATAATGCCAAGGGTTTCTGGGGGCTCTAATTGAAAAAATTCTTTTCGCTTTCCACTTGTCTCTCTGCTTTCTAGCTAGATTTCGGGATTGTGCACTAGATCTTACAGCCATAGGTATCTCACTCAGTGTAGCGCCTCTGCGACCTAAGACGCATATATGAATTGCATGGTAAAATTGTATTTCAAAATTTTTAATTTAATTACAGCAAAAGATGTTTTTTTCGAAATAAAAAAGAATCATATATTCACTGCATACCCCCTTGTAATAACATGCCAATACACACATTATCGTGTTCAACCACGGCTTCTGGTCTTCATGATTTAGATTTAATTATACAAAGCTTAGAATGGTTATGCGATAAAAAACAGGTAGTAAAACTAGAGAAAACAACATCATTTCACGGTTCGCCAATAACACTATTGACAATTAAACTTTCCAGAAGTCAATCAAGATTAACATTATCAAGGTTAGGAGAAAATGTATTAAGATTATTAATAAATGAAAAAAATGAGAGATTAGATGATGAAAATAGATTACATTTTAGATTAAGTCAAAATGAACTTGTGAGAGGTAAAATAAGATTAGCTAACGGTAACGAAGACATCATCAAAATGACTGCAAAAATAGAGGTTTATCCTGGAGAAAAACCTCAAGACGTTCTATTAAAATTACTAACTGAGTCTCTAGAACGTTGTACAAGAAGAGGCTGGTTAGAGTCTCCACCTCTGGACTGATACTGATAGGAAATTATGATAATTAAGCTTGTTAAAATACAACTCTTTATATCAAACACGACATAGGGGCGGATGATAATATGACACATGTAGTTGTAAGTGGATGCGTAGATTGTAAGTATCAAGAATGTGTAGCAGTTTGTCCTGTAGATGCATTTAGAGAAGCTGAAACATATCTTGTTATCGATCCTGATGAATGTATAGATTGTGGAGCTTGTATACCCGAATGTCCAATCGAAGCTATATTTGCAGATTGTGATGTTCCCGAAGAAGAATTAGAATGGATAGACAGAAATGAAAGAGAAGCTGCTGATTTAGAAGTTGCAACAGGAGATTCTCCAGTCTTAGCAGATGATTAGAGGTGAAAAAATGGTTCAAAAATTCGATTTGGCTTCATTGAATCACGGAACAGAATTACTGAAACGTGGTTTTGCTAGAATGCAACAAGGAGGAGTTGTTATGGATGTAGTTAATGCCGAGGAAGCACATATAGCTGAAGATGCTGGTGCTTGTTCTGTAATGGCCCTTGAAAGAGTCCCTGCAGATATTAGAAAAGATGGGGGAGTTGCAAGAATGAGTCACCCCGACTTAATCAGAGAGATTATTGAAACTACATCAATACCTGTAATGGCTAAAGCTCGAATTGGACATTTTGAAGAGGCTCGGGTACTAGAATCTCTAGGAGTTGATATGGTAGACGAAAGTGAAGTACTAACTCCTGCAGATCCATTTTATCATATTCCTAAAAATGATTTTACAATTCCATTTGTTTGTGGTGCTACTAATCTCGGAGAAGCGGTTCGTAGAATATTCGAAGGTGCAGCAATGATTCGTACAAAAGGAGAAGCAGGCACAGGTAATATCGTATCTGCAGTTAAACATGCAAGGTTAATTGATGACGAAATTAAATTCATGCAGGAAACTGATGAAGATTCATTTGATAAATGTATTAATTTAATTTCTGACAGATTTATGAATTTAGGTAATGCATCTGAATTAAGTTCAGGAATAAGTAAAATTCCATTTGGTAGTATAGCAGAATGTAGAGAAGGAGTACGAAAAGTAACTAATGATATTGTAAAATTAGGCAGATTACCTGTCATTACTTTTTCTGCAGGAGGAATTGCAACTCCTGCTGATGCAGCATTAATGATGAATATGGGTATGGATGGTATTTTCGTTGGATCTGGAATTTTCAAAAGTGAAAATCCCATACAAACTGCAGAAGCAATAGTTTATGCTACACATCATTTTGATGATTCAACAAAAGTTGCAGAAGCTTGTTCGATGGTTGGAGAGGCCATGCCTGGCTTAGAAATTGAAACGTTAGATGTTAAATTAGAAAATAGAGGATGGTAATTATTCTCTCTTAGTTCTAGACCTTCTTCCTCTTGCAGTAGATACCGATTTCTTCTTTACTGGTCTTTTCTTTTTAGTTTGACCACTTCTTCCGTCAGAATCTTTTTGTAATGTTCCACCGAATTCTAAATTTCCACTCTGTAATAATTTGTCAATCAAAGAATCAGCAATTGACTCATCATCATGTGGTGCTTTTAATTCACTTCTAACAGAATCATTGTGTTCTGAAACCCAGGATTTTCGTTCTTTTAATAATGATTTGATTTGATCTTTTACTTCTGTAATCTTTTTCATCAATTCACCAATCTCTTTGTGAATCTCATCGGCTTTCTTTTTTTCTTCAACAAATGAATTATGATAACGATCTCCTTCAGATTTTAAGAAGTTTCTTTCTTTGAACAGTGAATCTAATTCTTCCGACATCTTTCTAGCTTCTTTTAATGCATCGACCATTAATTTATGTGACTCATCTGCAACTAATTTTAATTCAGTAATAGCTGACTCAGTATTGGATAAATCAACTTCTAATTTTGCATTTTCATCAATTAATGGTTCTAAACCTTGAATGTCTTCTTTATGTGATTTTATTTGTTTCAAAATTTTATTTTCTTTATCTAGGGGGTGATATTTTGTTTCGATTTGTTTTTCTAATTCTGCAATTGTACTACTTAATTTATTAAATTCTGCAGTAATATTTTTTGATTTTCTTTTGTCAATATGACCGCTCTTTGCTTTTGCAAATAAAAGTCTCAGTTGATTTTGTGCAGTATCCCTACGCGTCCGAAATGAATTTGCTTCTTTTTTCTTAGCCTTGATCTTGTTTAACCCATCATCTAATTTTGATTTTAATTCTTTGTACTCTCCCTGGATTGAGTCTCTCTGGTCTGCAAATCTCCTAGCAGATTTATTATGATTGGACCTTTGGTCACGCATTCGTCTTATCTTAGACTCCATTGTGTTTAACGCATCTTTAAGATCGTCTTTTTCAGCATCAGGCTGACGCTCATTTAATCCGGCCACAGTAGTGGGTACACACACTGGGATTTGAAACCAACCATTTCAAAGCATAGAGAAAGTCCACCGACTTAACCTAATTATTGGAATGATTATTCCAAATAAAAATGCGAACCTACTAGTCATTAAACTAAATCTTCTTAACATTGGAGTCCTACTTAATGATATCAAAGTCCTACCATCAATTAGATGCCCATCAGAGTCTTCTAATCTAACATTAATTACTAACTCGCCGGTAGTTTTAGATTTGGGGTTCATCCATATCCAAGCAGATGATTCATCTGCAACTGCTAAAATTACTTCTCTCCTTTCAAGATCAGATTCCCAAGGCCTACTACCCAATTCCTTCATTGCTTTACCTTGAGGATTTAATTCAATGGAATGTGTGATGATTTCAGGATCTGTGTGGGCAGATTGAGTCTTCAACAAGACTGTTCTTTTCTTGTGTGTAGCGTTAATTAATTGTACGAACATTGAACCTTTTCCATCAAAAATATCATCTACATCTACATCAAAATAATAACCAGACTCTCTAATATTATTCAAATCATCAAGATTTTTTTGTAAAGTTCTGGTCATTAACCTATTAAATGGATTACACGTTTCATGAAGGTGTCTAATTAATTCAGACCATAATTGAACATCATAAATAATTGAAGGTTCTTTAATCTTATATTCTGATTTTATTTTGTTCATTAAATCAGTAGTAGTCATTCTTCCCTCGTCATGCAAATAATGAAGTAAAACTATTTTTTCAAAATATCTGTAATTATCTAATTTTACTCTTCTCTTTGTATTAATTTCTTCGATAATTTTCACAATTTTAAATCTTAAAAAAGGATCGCAGATTGTTAATAAAATCTCAGTTAATGGATAATTTAGTATTGAGGGATGAAAAGTGGGCTTATATGCACCTACAAGTCCCCATTCATCAGATGTATTAAATTCAACATTCGTTCTTTTTATCAAAAAGCCAAAATTAATCAATACACAGGATAAAGAAAATTCTCTCATAATCTCTGATATATCACTTAGACTTCCTAAAGAAATTATAATTACTTGTAATAGGAGGGCCAATAATGTTGTCATTGTAGAAAATAATCTTTTATTTATGGCATTATTAGCCATTTGAGTAATCTGCTCAAATCCATGAGATTTTTCGATATTATTTCCTGTATCTAAATGAATTAATGCATTATATTTCACAATCATCCTAGAAATCATAGCTTGTGCAGTATTTGCAGTCAACATTAGAAGCATCGCCAGCAAAAACATGATGCTAAGCCAATCCAGAAATGGAGTCAATTCTAAATCGAAAACCACGGGACTAAATGCGCTCCACCAATCTGGTGTACGATCCTCTTTCCAAACACCAATTCCAACTACTATAGCTATTAAGGGGGGTAAAACCAGCATTAAGCTTGCCCCTTTACTAAGTAGTAATCTATCAAATCTAGACAGTAAATCTTCTATAATTCTAAGTATTCTTAATCTCTCAGTAATTTTATCAATATTTATTGAGATCTCGTCATTATTCACCGACAAAATAACCACACCTATCAATCAGCAATTGCATTAAAAATACATTTACATGCTGGACATCTAGCTTTAGCTGGTCTCTTTTCATAAGGAACTCTCAAAACTTGATCACATTTAGGACACTCTACAATATCATTATCTGAACTTGCAAATAATTCTTTGTCTTCGATTTCTAATTCCTCTTCAGTTGATTTTTCTTTGGATTCATTCTTTGTACTAAATTGCTCTAAACAAGAAGGACATTTGACTTGGCCTGAATAATCAAATGGAACTTGCAATTGTTTAGGACAGGAGGGGCAATCAACTGTTCTTTTTTCGGTTTCAGACTTTTCTTCTACTTTTTTATTTCTTTCACTGTAAGTTCTAGTTTCTGTATTCTCAGCTTGGTTTTTAGCTGAAACTATTCTAATACTAAAGATAATCAATAAAGCAATTACTAGACCCATTACCATACCCATCCAATTAATCGAAAAATCCGTATCTTCTGAAACCTCACCAGAATTACTCGATATAACTTCAAGATTAGTTTTAGTCACATATTCATCCATTAACCAAATAATTTCTAAAGTTGTTGTGGATATTGACATCCATTCATTAATTCTTAGTTCTATTTGTCTTTCGGAATTTGAATTAATAGCTGGAACATCAATTTCTGCCAATACTCGCTTTTGACCATCTACTGCAATTAATCTACCCGAACCAGTCTCAAGTGGACCATTATTTATTAATTCTAACCCGACAGTCACCGTATCTCCTAAAGTTGGAAATTCCGGTGAAGGACCAGAAATAATTTCTAAAGATAATCCCGATATTTCTGATTCGATATTTTCTTCATCGAAAGCAAAATTCAATGGATTCCAATTTAATGGTTGCAAAACGATTTCGACTTTGTAAGTTCCTTTTGGTGCAATACCCATCTCAGTAGTTAATGTTCTTAATCCAGGTTCTAAACTCATATCCATTTCACTTGCTAAAATTAGACCATCATTCGTTACAAAGTATATCTTGGAAGAAATTAATCGAGATTTGCCTTCAGATAAATTTGCTCCCCAGTTAATAGAATAACCCTCATCATAATCATAAGATAAAGAATAAATTTCTGCAAATAAGGACTGTTGCTTAGAAATTATTACCTCAGAAGTCCCAGAAAATAGAACAGAAGTGTTGTTTGAATCAAAGACAGACCAATTTACAGCAAAAACACCGGAATTTTGTGCTTCAAAAAAAGAGATTAATTCCATACTATTGCCCGAATCAATAATTACATTGGAACTGTTAGAGGTTTCTCCATTAATTTCTATACTTAAAAATGCAGTAATTAATTCAGAATCACTATTATGAACCAATATTGAAAATTCAATTTCATCACCAACATGCCAAGGACCATCCCTCAAAATTAAATCGCCAGAGGGAGACACTGAATCTGCAGTATTTATTGGAATAAACGAGGTTAAAAATACAATCAAGACAACAATTGGAAGTGACCTATTGCTCCTCATTCACACAGCGTAATCAATCACTAATTAAGATACATTGCGTTACTTTCAACAATTACTAACATTTATTGAAGAAATCAAAGTCGAGCGAACGTTAGAGATGGAGCCAAAGACACTGTTACAGTTGAAGCCTGAATTGTTGGCCAAAGCAATTATTCATCGAAGACAACATCTTATGGACCAATTACCAGATATAATCAAGACTGCAAAAGAAGAAGTCAAAGAGGCTGAAGAAGCGATAAAATACCATGAAGACTTAACATCTGGTAAAGATGGAAATACAGTTGGAAATAAAGAGAAAGGTAAAAAATTACGTGAAGAATTTAATTTAGCAATAGGTAGACTAAATAGAGCAGAAAATATTTTCAAAAACTCTGAAGAAATTATTTCTTTTTGGGCTGGAAAATTAGAATTCGGATTTGATGAACTCCTAGATGATAGCCTTAGGGTTGAAAATGGAGGGGCTAGTAGTTGGGCTCTGAGAAAGAAATCTAATAAAAGTGATACAGGTGAAGAAGAATGACCACGGAAACAGAAAAAAAAGATACGAAACTATCTGATTTGAATGTTTCAATTACTAAAATTTCACAAAATATTAGTAAGTTATATGATGAAAGAAAGTCATTAAATTTAATGAGTCTAGCAATGAGTAATGATTTAGATAATATTAAGGGGCTACCAGAAGAACAACAACAGATATTAATTGAAGTTCAGGAAAGACAAAAAGAGGCTAATAAATTAAGAAAGATGAGAGATGAAATAAATTCGAATATTATTCTTCCAGAACAAGCTATTCTTGAAAATCTATACCTTTACTATTACAGACTAACTGGTGAAGAATCTGATTTGAGGTATCCAACACTAAAAAAAGAAGCTGAGATGTTCAGTCGGTTTCTCGAATTACAACAGATGTTCACTCAAAAAATTAAAAGTACACAATATCATAATCAATTTCAAGAATTAATGAGTGAACAATTATCTACTATTGATAAACTGAATGAAATTAGGAAAAAAAGTGGTAATTCCAAAATCTCTATTTCGAATAAAATTGATAATAAAAGCCCAATAGGGTTTAAGATCTTTAAAATCAATAAGAAAATTTCATCTAATAAGAGGAAAATTGAACAATTAAAAAAAGAAAAATCCGCCTTAGAATCAAAGCTAGGAATTAAAGGAAGAAGGAAGAAAAAGTACAAAGTTCCAGACTTGAGCTCAATTCAAGAACGTATTTCAGAAGGTGGCAGCCTATCTCTAGATGATTTGGGAGCATTACTTAAACATGGAAAAGGCATTGAAGAAATTGAAAAGACAGTGCAAAAATCAAAAAATGCAAAAAAACAAGTTAAAAATTCGCCAAAAAGAAGAATTCAAACAAGTAGAGGAAGAAGAAGAGCTGGACCCAGAGATACTTCCCTAAAAAATGATAGATGACTCAATTTTATACGCAATCTCTTTTCACTAGTTATTTCACAGAATACACATGATTGACGATTTGTTAGAAAAAATTTCCAAGAATAATGATGTTGAATCATGTGGTATTTTTGACTCAAAAGGATTACTAATAGTTTCAAGTGGCAATAGAACAAATCTAGATAAGATTTCAAATTCAATGCGTAGAATAATTGATGAAAATACTAAACAATTTCTATCAGTCGGAATTGAGCCAATTAATTGTATTACATTAATCGGCGAAAATGGAATAAGTTTATTTTGGCCGTTAAAAAATTACTCGTCATTGGCATTAAAAGTTAGACATAATACAAATTTAGGAAAGATTAGGAAAGAAGTTAATGATTTAATCCCTAGAATTATTGATTTAATTTAATCGAATAATGGACCAAGAAGAACAGGTCCATTAGGACCTACATCTATTGCTTGTTTTTCCATAGTATGTCTTACATGTCTCATTTTTTCTAATTGGAAAGTTCGGACTAATTTACCATTTCTTCTATCTAAACCCATTGAAATAATTCCATCTGCTAAGAAACCCTCATTTCCATCTAGTTCGGCAAATTCACCAACCTGTCTTTCAGTTAGACAAATACACTTTAAATTTTGAGATCTAATGAAATCAAAGAAATTGAACATTGTTCTTCTCATTTTTTCATCTACATTAGTTAAACTGTAAATAGCACCGAGAGAATCAAGAACAAAGGTGGTAAATTGATCTCCTCTTTCTCTTTTGAAATGTTCAATCATTCTTCTCGTAAATTTTAGATAGTCCATTGCATCATTATCTCTTCTTAATTCAGTAAAATCGGTAATTTGCAAATTCTGTGGTAAAGATAAGCCAAGAGAACTAGCACCACGCATCAATGAATCTACAGTTTCTTCAATAGTGCAGTAAAGACCAAATTCTCCTGTTTGTCTCAAATAGTTAGAGACAATAGTCAGTGCAGTTCCGGTTTTTAACGCACCTGGTGGTCCTGTTATCAAACTAATATATGGTGGTTGTACATCATTAAACATTACGCGCTCAATACCAGGAAGATTTCCTAAAAACATCTCATCACTGAATCTTGCTAAAACTTTTCACACTTAATCCTCTCGCAATAATTATACTTTTTAGGCAGATAAACTGAGTTGATAGAATCAATGCGGTTATATGGAACCTTCCAATCCCAATGCCGTTACAGAACAAGGAGTTGGCTAACAAATGAACGAACTAAAAAAAGAACTTGAAGTAAGGAGAGCGGCTATGGATACTAAAGCTACCGACTTTCGCATAAAAAGAGATGAATGGAATTCGAAAACTAGAGAATTCCAACAAACAAGAAATACACTAAATTTGGCAGTTCGTGAATTAATTCAAGAAGTCAAAAAACAACGTACAATCAGGGACGCTGAAAATGAAAGAGTTAGGGAAATGAAAAGAGTCAGAGACGAGTGCAACAAAATGGTTCGAGATGCTAAAAAAGAAATCGAAGGTAGTCAACCTCTTGAAGAGAAAAAGAAAATGCATAAAAATCGGAAACAACTTGATCAATATAAAAGAGAATTAAATAGATTAGAAAGAGAAATTGACGAAGGAAAACATAGAGGCAAAAAAGAAGCCGAGGCAATGAAAAGAGCTAAATTCCTAACTCAGCAAATCAGACAACATGTACCTGTAAAAATAAAAGTCGAAGCCACGCCAGAAGCACAAGCTGCCTATGATAAGGCTCTTGAAGAGCAAGAGAAAGCTCACCAAAATGTTACTGAAGCGGCATCTCAAGCTCAAGCAGCTCACGAATTAATGCTTGAATGGAATAGCGAAGTTGATACTAGAAGAGCAAAAGCAGAAGAAGCTCATAAAACATTAAGAAATACAAAGAAAGAAGCAGATTTAGCTCATCACAGATACATAGTTGCATTAAGATGCTTACATAGTATCAATAATATTTTCAAAACAATGCAATCAGAAAGACGCGATAAAACTACAACTAGTGAGCCTCAATTAAGTGTTGATAATTTAATGGGTAAATTACTTTCTGGTGACACATTAACAACAGAAGAATTGATGCAACTTCAAAGTATGGAATGACGGTGAGAAATTATGCTCGATCGTGAGAACATGAAAGAAATTTTAGAGGATTACGATCCATTAAAATTGCGAATTGGGATGGTTGCAAGTCATTCCGCGCTGGATATTTGTGATGGTGCGATTGAGGAGGGTTTTCCAACTGTAGCATACGCACAAAAAGGTCGAGAGAAAACATATTCTCAATATTTCAAAACATCTAGAAGTAAATCAGGAAGAGTATCTAGAGGAATGGTTGATAAAACAATAGCATTAGATAAATTTAGTGATATTCTTGCCCCTGATTTCCAACAACAAATGAGAGATAGAAATGTTGTATTTATTCCAAATAGATCTTTTACATCTTATTGCAGCATGACTGAAATTGAGAATGATTTCAAAGTACCATTATTCGGTAGCAGGAATATGCT
>NZRR01000011.1 GCA_002696315.1 Methanobacteriota archaeon
CCTGTTGAAGAAGAAGCACCTGTTGAAGAAGAAGCACCTGTTGAAGAAGAAGCGCCTGTTGAAAAAGAAGCACCTGTTGAAGAAGAAGCAACAGTTAATGAATCAACAGAAAGTGATGATTTTGAGTCGCAATTAGCAGGAATTACCTATAATGCATCTGAAGAACAAGCCACAACAGATAATGGAGATTCAACTAACGAGGATTTGAATTCTGAATGCCCAATGTGTGGTTCATCTGTCGAACCTGGCGCATCAAAATGTTCTGTCTGTGGATTCACGTTCTAAAACTAACAAGGCGTCCAAGCTGGAAA
Organism: Methanobacteriota archaeon; assembly: GCA_002696315.1. Classification (GTDB taxonomy): domain Archaea; phylum Thermoplasmatota; class Poseidoniia; order Poseidoniales; family Poseidoniaceae; genus MGIIa-I. The sequence goes on from NZRR01000011.1 coordinate 312, forward strand.
TGGATTTGATCCATTTACATTATCCACTATGGCAAGAACTGGGCAAGGCATTCCCAATAATAATTCAAGTAAAGGTGTAACCGTTAGTGGCATTCCAATCGATTCCCTACAATCAACTAAAAGTGTTGACTGAGCACCATACCTAGATACCCAATCTAAAAGTTCTGCCTCATTTCCTTCTGGCTCTATCCCTGGTTCATTACATCTCATAGTCCGCATTTTATTGCCAACACAATTAGGATCTGACCCCCAATACCATAACATGCCTTGTTTAAAATATTTAGAAACTAATTCTACTTGAGTAATTGAAATTACAACAGGACGATTTAACATCGGCATTGGTTGCCCACTAACCCAACGACTATTATCTTCGACCATTGATACGCCATATACATCTATTTGAAGAGGCTAACGCATAACTGTTTTAATGATAAATTTAGGGAAGCATTGATGCACCTCTTCCGTTTAAACATGAATGTGACGAGTGAGTTGAGTGGTAGCCAAGGAGGTGAAACGCCCCAAGCAGGAGGACAAATGATGTTCCTATTGTTAATGATGATCATGATGATGATACTTATTGCAAATCCAAATGTTAGAACTTCTTTGATGAATTACGCGGATCCGATTTTGAAGCCGATAGTCCCCCAAAATTCTATCATATTGATGGTTTTTACTCTTGGTTCAGCAAGTATGGTAGTTAATACGGTATTGAGATCATTTTTCATGGACCCTGTTGCCCAAGCCCATATAGCACATAGACAGAGAGAAATCGGAAAAATGGCTCAAGAAGCAAGGCTTGATCAAAATAAAGTTGCTTTAGACACTGCTATGAAAATGAGAGAGAAAATGTTACCAGACCAAATGGCTGTTCAAATGGGTGCCTTTAAACCAATGATGTTTACAATGATATTCATTATTGCCATATTTGCCTGGCTTGCATCATCTGTTGAAAATTTTAGAGTTGATTATATTAGTTTACCATGGAATCCAAAATGGGGTTTAATTGATGATAAAGTAATGTGGTTTATTCCTGTATGGGTGTTTGCATATATTTGCATGTCTGCTCCACTGGGTAGAATTATTGATAGACATATAAAATTAATTAGGTACAAATCACATCCAATTGTATTAGCAGGAAAATCAATTAAGGAACCACTTGTTCAAGAATTTAGAACTATTAATGAGAAAAATAACAATTCAAGAAGTGGAAGGAAAAGACGAAATAATACGAATAATAAGAACATGAAACCTAAACAAAATTCCTTTAATTCCATAAAATTAGATGGAGAATGTAAAGTTTGTGGGGCATTTGATATTGAAAGAACAAATTCAGGAAAAATGAGATGTATTACTTGTAGACATGAATGGAGGTGAGTTTATCACTAGAATTACAATTAGTGGTCATCCAGGGAGTGGAACAACTACTTTAGTTTCAATACTTGAAAATAAATTTAGTTGGAAGTCAATTAATGGTGGTAAAATTTTTAGAGATTCAGCAGTAAAAAAAGGTATGAGTCTTGTTGATTTCGCGGAATTATGCCTTATCGATGATAAAGTAGACAAAGAATTAGATGAAGAATTAATCTCAATTATGGAAATGCATAATGGTCCCGAAATTATTGAGAGCAGGCTTGCTGGACATTGGGCTAAAAAAAAGGAAATAAAATGTAAAAGAATTTGGCTTAAAGTTAACGAAGAGATAAGAGCTGAGAGAGTTCAAAAAAGAGAGGGTGGTGATTTATCACATGTACTTTTCTCCATCAAACAAAGAGTTGAAAAGGATGAAGCGAGGTTTCAAAAATACTATCAAATTTCATTGGAAGATATGAGCCCATATACCTTGATTATTGATTGTAATCACATCCAACCCGAAGTAATCGCAGAAAAGGTTATTGAACATATTAATGAGGATTAAAAATGATTAATATTAATTCAGAGAGCACGCCCACTGAATTAAATGGATGGAAACGTGATATAAAATCAAGAATGAAAGCGGGATTTATTCTACTTGATAAGCATCCTGGCCCAACTAGTCATCAATTATCTGCTTGGGCTAGAGATTTACTTAATTTAGATAAATTAGCACACGGAGGCACATTAGATCCTTTTGCATCTGGGGTATTACCACTACTTCTTGGTAAAGCAATGAAACTTACACCATTAATACTAAAGCATGAAAAAACATATATCGCAAGCCTCAAATTAAGTTCAAAAAGTGACATAGAAGAATTAGAAAAGTGTATAAATAAATTAGTAGGAAAAATATACAACGTACCTCCAGAAATTTCAGCTGTAAAAATTCAAGTCAGGACTAGAACGATTAAAAAATTAAAAATTTTAGATTTTGATGGAATTAATTTGTTGTTGGAAATGGATTGCGAAGCCGGAACTTATGTTAGAACATTAGCAAGAGATTTAGGGCTATTTTTAGATAAAAAAATAATTTTAAAAGAATTAAGACGATCAAAAAGTGGTATTTTTAACGAGGACATGTGTATTTCAATGTCTCAATTATCAGATGCATTGTGGAAATTAAATGAATTAGGAGATGATTCAGCAATGTTAAAAATTCTAAATCCAATTGAGGAACTAGTTAAGAACTTCCCAAGAATTATTGTTAAACCTTCAGCACATGAGAGTATTAAAAATGGTGCGATGATAATGATTCCAGCCGTTAGTCATATTAGTTCAAAAATTAAAAAAGGTGAACATGTCGTTATTCAATCAAATGATGGTGTCGTATTAGCTATAGCGGAAGCTAAACTAGATTCTGCAACGATTACAGTTAAAGAAAAAGGCTCAGTTGCTCAACCAAAACACGTTTTCATCTAATTATGGTTCTTCATATTCTTCGTAAATCCATTCATCTGTTTCTAATCGAATTTTTAATAATCCCATTACCCCACATCCTGCCTCTTATATCTCTGGTCCCCCAACCATGAAGCAAACTGTTTCTTGGGAACTTTACTTTTATGCTTTCTCCCCTCAGAAAAGATTATCCGCCTAACGTAATTCGTATTTAGATAATTAGTTATTTTATTTTTTGAATTTTTCTTGGTCCAAAAAAGAGTGCTGAACTAATAAAAATAAATCCAAATAGAATAAATATCGCTGCAATAGGACCTTCAATAATTCCTTCTGAATCCATAGATTCAAGTTCTTCATTTTCTGTTTCAACAATACTAAAATCAATTATCAGTTCATTATTTAATTCGTTAGATTCCTGAATTAAATCATTAGAATCTATAACTATTCTAATTTTATAATCACCAGGTGAACCGATTAAATTCCAATTTGATAATTCTGCAATCTGACTTGAACGAGCAGAAATTAGTGGAATTGTCACATTTCCAATCATCTCATCACCAAAATAATACCTTACTGACACAAAAGTGGCATCCATGCTTCCAAAATTTTCTACCACGGTTGAAATACTTAAGATCGAATTTGAGGGATATTCGTTATTTGAAATAATCATACCTTGATTATCTCTAATTAGTATTGAAACAGGCTCTAGTTCTGATTCTGTGTAAGTATTAATTGTTATTTTGTGAGTTGTTAATTCAGCTCCATCTGAAAGTAATAGATTTAATTCAAAGACACCAACCTCTACTGGAGATATTGTGATACTATTGTTCGAATTTATCACAGCGATTTCAAGATCTACTTCAAATTCCAATTCTTCAATTAATGATTCGGAGTCCAATATTGTGCCTTCAAGAATTAATGAACTTCCTAATTCAATCCAAACTTCTTCAGGAAAATCAAGAAAAATTGGAGGATCATTTACCCCTATAACATCTACAAAAAATGAATCGGTCCAACTATTTCCTGAAGAATCAAAAACATTAACAATTACTTCTGTAGTTCCAAATGAATCTTCAATTTGAAAAATTTTCAAATGTCCGTCTTCGATAATTGCTTCAATTACTCCTAGTGGATAAGTACTTACCGAGAAGTAAAGATCCTCCTTTGGAGTCCTATCATCTTCACAGCTATCTCGAAGTGGAATGATTTTATATTGACCTGAATCTTCTATAAATGAGTTGTTTCCAGTAAAATTATCTAACTCTAAGCATTCCGGGTTTTCGTCCCACTCAGTAAATGTAATTCCATCAATATCTATATTTTCTATTTGAATTACAGCATCACTTGAAGAACCATCAGAATTCCAATAAATTTGGATACCGACTGCAAATAATATTTGATTAGTAACCGAATCCGAAGAAAGAGAAAGAAGTTCGTCTTCATTGAGATCCACACTAATTTCGATATTTTGTGTCAAATTACTAATTTTTTCTTCATGTACAACGTCTGAACCTAATTGTAATTTTATCCAACTGAGTTCTGTAGATATCTCTCCTAATTCACCAATAATTGAACCAGAAAGATTTAATTTTAAATTTTCATACTCATAATTGCTTCCTAATTCTATATTAGTTTCTGCCTTAACAAAATCAAAGCCACTATCAGGTAGTTGATAAACAACTTTAATGGCGACTCCATCAACTTCAAGTTGTGCTTCATCACTACCACCTACGGATTCATAATTTAATTTTACAGAGGATGAAGAAATTGAATCCCACGTCCATTCAGTATAGCCTCCCAAATCATAAGTAATATAAGGACTTGATAAATAATTTATTTCGCCCTGAGAAAAAGTATTAGAATAAGATTCTATCATAAAAAAACCAGCACTTGAACTGAGACTTATTTCAACACGATCATCATTAAGTCCATTTGAAATTCTAAATGATGTTACTAATGAAACATCAATCAAAGGATAGTTTTCTATAGAACTAAAATCAAAACCTGTAAGATCAATATCTGGACCAGACGAAATCGATATTAATCCATCTGGAGCACCTTCTGCTGATTCATGGCCCGAGGTTGAATCTGTTGACCAAAATAATAATTCTTTAAGATTTTGAGTTCTTTGATGGGTTAAACTTAATTTTCCATCGGCAATCATTGTATCTGTATTTTGAGCTTCTAAATTTGAAAAACCAGATTGTGTTTCAATCATCCATTTAGTTGAGTCATTAAAATCTCCTTGAGGAATAATATCGATATCGTTAATTTGATGAATACTTCTAGAAGAAGTTGTTGGAACTAAAAGAATTAACATTGTAATCAATAATATTACATTTATCTTCTTGGATTTTAATCTCCCCATATTCTTGGCAACATTTCGAACCACTTGAATAAAACGGTCTAAAGTGTAAATTCGAACAAGTTTGTCGATTGTTTCAAATAACTCAAACATTTCGACTGCTCTATTAGATGGCTGTGATAGTGTAGAGGTTAGCACGGTGGGTTGTGGTCCCGCCGGCCCGGGTTCAATTCCCGGTCACGGCCCCATCTCTGTTGAAATAGATAGATTAATTCTTAATTTAATTTATCTTCGTCTATTTCATGACCCATTTTAACTACTTTTGTTTGAAGATATTTACGATTATATTCACCAATCCCAACTACTAAAGGCATTCTTTCTACAACGTTTATGTTATATTTTTTTAATTGATTCACTTTATTTGGGTTATTTGTCAACAAACAAACCTCTTCCACCCCAATTGCTCTTAATATCTCTGCCGCCAATTCGTAATCCCTAGCATCTGCAGGAAGCCCAAGTTCTAGATTTGCTTCTAAAGTATCAAATCCTTTATCCTGAAGATTATAAGCCTGTATCTTTGAATGAAGACCAATTCCCCTCCCTTCCTGCCTTAGATAGAGTAAACACCCCCATCCATTCGATTTTATCGTATCTAGTGCATTTTCTAATTGTGGTCCACAATCACACCTTAAACTTCCAAACGCATCACCAGTTAAACATTCTGAATGGAGTCTGACTAACGTAGGGTCAGGGCCATCCATATCCCCTAACGTTAAAGCGACATGATCAAAACCTGTTTCTTCCTCATGGAAAACTCTAATTCTAAATTCTCCCTGTTTTAATGGTAACTTTGCATCTGCAGGAATTTCAGATTTTTCAGAAAGAGTCCCATTTAATTTAAAATTCATAAAATCACTCACGCCGCCAATAAAGATAGTTTCCAAACACCATTCTCCTCATTAATTTCAATTAATTCAGACGACATTCTATTTGCTAATTTTGGAATATCATATTGTACGTCAGGGTCATCGCAAATTAAAATTAATTTCTCTCCTTTTTTCATTTTTAATAACTTTTTTCTTGTTTCAAAAACTGGAATTGGACAGACATATCCAATCAAATTTAATTCGATTACCAGATCTACTCCCCCAATAATTAACGCTAAATTACCCCTCATTTGAATTAATCGGATATGTGCTTAAACTACCAATTTAGATTTAAATATCCCATGCATTCATATCATACTAAATTCACCCAGCATACATGGAACTTCCGGATAATGAAGCAGCAGATAAAGTAGTTCCTGAAAATGACATAAGTATAAATGAATTAATTGAGATGGGTAAAAGGTATCTATTAATTCCATTAGGTTTATTATTCGTAGAAATAATTTATTCCATATTAACTGCATCTCAAGATACACTTGCTTGGATTCAAGAAATAGTTGCGAAAATATGGAATGATTTAAATCAACTATTATATGGTACTGAATCATCTACACTTTCAGAATACGGAGATAGTGGATATATCACAAAAGTTGAATTATACAATCAAAATTTTCCGGATATTCAAAACAACACCATAGATTTCTATGTTTCAGATGAATGTGCGGGAGTTCACGAAATGCTTTTTATTACTACTTTGATAATTTTAACACCATATATTAGCAAAAAAATAAAATTATGGAGCATTCCAATAATTCTAACCATCGTTTTTTGTTTAAATATTCTAAGACTGGTTTTAATCTATCCACTTGCTGTAAGTGGTTGTGAAATAAATCCTGGCGTATGGGGATGTGACGTCAGATGGGAAATTTTCCATGATTTTGTTTTTGAATGGGGTTCTTTAATAATTTTAACAATCATGTGGATTATTTGGTACCTTCTTGTCAATAATATCATTGTTAAAAAATATTCAAAAAATTATTCAGATGAATAATTATAATATTTCTACATCGACTATTCTGCCAAGATCTGAGTTATTATTAATAGCCCCTAGGACATAATCTACTTTTGATTGATGTACATCAATAGTTGATTTGTCATCTCCGACATCAATGCTACCTAAAGCTAAATCTGAAATTCGTATTAAACTCTTAACCCAATCAAATAATTTTTGATGGCTCATCCCCTCATCATATCCAATATTGATTCCTAAACTTACCATTCCAAACATGTCTGAATGTTCATTCCAATCCTTTTTCTTACTAAAATGACTTTTCTCTTCACCCTTAATTTCTGGAATTTCTGATTCTATTAAATCAAGACCATGAACATTTTTCAACATTGTAATCATAGAAGTTTCTTCAAATGAAACTAGAGACCAAGCAAGACCCGAATTACCCATTCTTCCTGTTCTTCCTATTCTGTGTACATAACTATCTACTTGTGTTGGTAAATCATAATTAACAACTAAGTTAACTCCGTCAACATGTAAACCTCTAGCTGCAACATCAGTGGAAATTAAAAGATCTATCTCTCCTGACTTAAATTTAGTCATTACTTTCTCGCGGGCATTTTGAGACATATCTCCTTGTAATGAAGAGATTTTTTTATCTAAAACTTTACTAAATCTTTGTTCCAACATCTCAACCATTCTTTTAGTATTACAAAAAACAAGTACTTGACCCTCGAATTTAAATTCCAATAGAATATTATTCAATGCCCAGCTTTTATTTATTCTTCCAATCTTACTAAATTTTTGAGTAATATCAGGAATCTCCAACTCTAATTCAGATGTTAGAATATGTTCAGGATTTTTCATAAATTCTGAAGATAAATGTAAAATTTCTTGAGGGAACGTAGCGCTGAACAACAATGTTTGTCTTTCAGGATTTAATTTCTGAATAATCCATTCTACATCGGGAAAGAATCCCATATCCAACATTCTATCTGCTTCGTCTAAAATAAATAATTCAATGCTAGATGTATCAATATTTCCTCTACGAATTAAATCAATGATTCTCCCTGGCGTTCCAACGAGAAGTTCTAATCCAGATTCTAATTTTTCTATTTGGGGTTCAATACCAACACCACCATAAAATGCAGCTATATTCAAATTTCTTTCTCCTTTTAGCCAACTAATCTCTTCATATACCTGTGAGGCCAATTCCCTAGTTGGTGTTAGAATCAATACTTGTAATTTCTTATTTTCAATACATTTTTCAATTGCTGGTATTCCAAACGATACTGTCTTACCAGATCCTGTTTTTGCTTGACCAAGTATATCTTGCCCGCTCAATGCAAATGGAATTGAATCTTTTTGTATATCGGTTGGATTCTTCCATCCTTTCTTATTTATTGAATCTAGTATCTCCTTTGAAATACCGAAGCTTTCAAATGTGTTATTTTGCATTGACTCAACTCAATTAAAGCATTTCACTTTCTTTAATTTCTTTTTGTAATTGTCCTGTCCAGTATTTCAATGCATTTTCCTTATTCATTGGCCGACCTGTTTGACGAACATGCTCTAGAATATATTGTCTAAATTTTTGAGCTTTAGTTCTATTAACTCCATTTGGTGTAATGCCATCCCACATTTTTTCAAATCTTTCAATATTTGAATTCATATTTCCACTACTCATTCTCACACCTATGACTCGGCCACAAACATCTCCATATTAACGATGACGATGTAAACAGAATTCTAATCCTTACCCTTTTTATCATTAGATGGCTTGTTTAAATCCTTGTTTATTTCTTTTTCTAATGGATCTACGGGTTCAGCCGGTGCAAGAAATTTATTCTTTTCAAATTCAGTTCCTTCTAGTTGATCATCCTTGCTATATTCAGTTAATATCTCTTTTAACCCTGTGTTCTTTTCTTTATTTAATAATTCAAATGAAAGATCTCTTAATTCATCTTCACTCATCAATCTTGGAAGCATTTTAATACAATTTCTTCTAATTTCTAAATCTGAATGCCTACACCCTCTGATGATTAATGAGTTTACTCTACTACTTGCCCCTAATCTTTCTAAAGCCTGCACTGCTCTTTTTCTAACTGGTTGGAATGTATCAAATAATGCAGTCTCAGCAAAGATTAATGCTTGTCTAGGTTCATGATTTGTGACAGTACGAATTGCTTTAGAGGCATTATCCCTAACTTGATCATCTTCATCTTGTAGAGCCCAACCAACTAAATCCCATGCAATCGCTGATTTTCTATTAGCAACATGAGAAAGTAATTTTGAAGACCTTCTTCTTAAATCAACGTCATCATCCCGGGATAAAATATCCAAATGAGACATTGCAGCTTCTGGCCATTTTTTTAATAATTCATTCAATGCCTTCCAAGCACCATCTCTTCGATATTTTAATTCGTGCCTTAATTCGATATATAGTAAAACCTCACAACCAGAGGGGAAAATTGGAACCGAAGCAATTAGTGACTTTATCGCAGTATTACGTACATTTGCATCATCATCATCTAACAATTCAGCTAAAATGTCCCACAAACCATCAGGTTTTCTACATGCACATATATGTAAAATCTGTAAAGAAGCAATACGATTTTCCACAAGTGAATCATTAAGCCCTAAAATTAAAGCATCATATATTTCGTCATTGTGTTTAGAATTTAATCGAGGTAATGCTTTAATCCCGTCTACTTGATTTAATTTTATTTTTTTGTCATTTACATCTAAATGATTTAGTTCGTATTCAGATATCTTACCAGTTGCTAATGGTAAAATATTTTCATATAATTCTTTTAATTCAAAAATACTCAATTCGTAACCATCCCACTTTGATTTTGGTGGTTTTAACGATGTTTCTACTTCAACATCTTTTTCTAAAGCTAATGGCTTTCCAGTTCTTGGATGCCTTGCTACGTATTTCGACATGTCCCAATTCAAACCCCGCAAGGTGTCATCTTCAATAACCCTCACTAATACAGGTAATAAATAGGGAAGAAATATGCAAGTTTTCGAAAGATTTGTTTTTCACAACGGAAATCTATACCCTGGAGCAATAAAACCCGATTCAATCGATTTAAAAAATAAAAAAATGCTATTACATGAAAGAGATGGTTTTAATATGAATCGAATTAGAAAAATTGCCAAGTTACATCCAAATTCAATATGGGACCCCGAAAATGCTGATTACGGTTCACTAGTAGATTCTGTAATGCTAGGTTTTACTCATGTAACTATAGACGGTTGGATTGAGTTGTCAAAACTGAAAATAGCACATGCATTATGTAAAAATGCCATAACAAAGTTTTCACTGAATAAATCCATAGAGAGCATCATTAAAAGATTGGAACTGCTAAAAAATGAAATTCAAAGGCCTGTATTAATTATTGGATTTAATCCAGGAGACATCCAAAAATTTTTTGATAAAATTGATTTAAAACTTGGTAAAAAGTATGATTGGTATATTGCACCATCAGTCTCAAATGAGAAATTATCACATAATAATATAAACATACTAGGTTGGTGTAAATCTCAACAAGAATCATTGGAGAGATAATATGAAAGGTATAAACGAGCAAATTACTAATCTAATTAGTATGACTTGGATGAATTCTCCTAAACAACTGCTTTCAAAAAAATATTTAACACGATTCTGGAGTATTGATACACAATGGATGAGTTTTTCTGACGCTGATAAATTAATTGACGAATTGCTAAAAAAAAAATGGATAATTAAGGATAACCTTTCTTTCTACCCTAATTTTAATATTGATCTTGAGAATATCAATTTTGGATGGTATCCCAATGATAGCATACTGTTAGAATTGCCTGAGATGTCACATAATAACGAACAAGAAATTAATGAGCATAGAATACATAAAACGTTTGTTACTTCAGAAGAAAGTTTAACCAGTAAAGAAAGAAGATTAGCAAGATATATTTCTGCAAAAACAGGTATTTTAAAAGATGAAGTGATTAGAAGAACTAAAAGAAAAAAAAGAAGCCTGGGGCAAATTACAAATTCACTCTGTTTACTTTTAATCGCAAAAGAACAAGGAATGGACATGAATGAATTAATTGAAGCAATCTAGCGTCATTTTTCATTAGATTCAACTAGTAATACTGGTAAGACAACTAATGATAAAATTACAGAGAAAAATACGGTCAAAGAAGTTATCAAACCAAATTCTCTAACCACCGGCATTGGCGATAATGTCAGAACTGCAAATCCACAAATTGTTGTTCCAGCAGACATTAATAATGCCAATCCAGTAGATGAATGCATCTTGCTAACTGCTTTCCAATTATCATCTGTATCCTTAATTTCTTCCTCGAATCTTCTCCACACATGTATAGCATAATCAATTCCAATTCCTATTGTAAGTGCAGACACCATGATTGTCAAAACATTCCATTGCAATCCTAAAGCAGCCATAGAACCAACCACCCAAAAAGCAGCAACACCTACTGGAGCAATTACAACTAATGCGGGCGTAAATCTACGTGTCAATAACATTAAAACAAAAAATGAAACAATTAAACTTACTGAAGTTGATTGTACTTGAGAGTTCGTCATACCAGTCAAAACAGTATCAATCTTCACCATATCTCCTGTCAGGTGTACTACTGCACCATCAAGAGCTAATTGGTTTGATACGTCCTCAACTCTATCTCTTAAATCCTTTACAATTTCAGTATTTTCAACATTTGTACCAGAGTTAACATAAATACTAATCCTTAATTTTTTAATTACTCCATCTGAATCAATCAATGCCGCATCGTTAACTCTTTCTTGCCAAGTAGACCCTGTTAAAGGATCTCCAACAGTATAATTTTCAGATAAGTCCAATAAAGCTAAGCCCAAATCAATTTCTTCATTAGAATCTATCTTTCCAATCTCATCTCCAAATAATTTCAAATTGAATGATTCACCCCAAGTAGGATCTAATTCCAATGCATCACGTATAATGGTGTATATACCATTATATTGAGTTCTATCAGAACTATCAGAGGATTTTACTACACCCTTTGTTAAAGGTAGTGTATCATCTAGATACTGCATTGAATCTAATAGATTATCACTACTATCTATTGAATATTTAGAACCTAATGGCTCTATCAAAACATAAATCATCTGAATTGTAGAATAATCATAAGTGTCTTCTAAATGGCTCCTTAATTCCATTACAGGCATTTCATCATCAAGAAAATCAGTTAAATCAAATTCAGTTTTTATGACCATGGCTCCAAAAACAGAACTTACGGTTAAAAGTCCTGTAATTATCATTATTATGGCTTTTTGCTCATTTTGAAACTTCATAAATTCTGCTAGCTTATCTCCGAGCGAGCCTGTAGATGCAAGGGATAATTTTCCACCAGAGACTCTTTCACCGACAACATGCATACATCCAACAATCACAGTAGAACAAAAAAAGGCACTAATAACACCTAGTGATAAAGAGATTCCGAATGATTTCAAAGGAGGTAAAGGTGAAAATAAATTGGCCATAAATGCTGCAACTGTGGTAATTACTGCTAATGAGATAGGTAATACTAAATTTTGAACAGAGTTTAACCAAGCATCTACAGTAGATTGACCGTCATTACGATGAATTTCATATCTTCTTTGCAAATGTATTGAGTAATCAATTCCTAAACCCAATACTAAAGGAGCAACTGCTACATCTAAAGCCGTAAACTGTACATCAAATGCACTAAGTAGTCCGTAAGTCCAAGTAAGAGCCATTAATAATCCCGTTAAAGGAAATAAAACCCCAGTGATTGTCTTAAATGCTAAAGATAAAACTATTACAACTACTGATAGCGCTAATAATATTAATAATGCCAAACTTTTCATTGTACTTTCATCTACATCATGACTAATAATATCTGTAGAGATTGCAGAATATGTTAGTTCAGATTCTGATGAAATTTGATTGAGTATATTTCTCAATTCAACTTGCGTGGCCTTAGATTGTTCTGGACTCAGATCGGGATTGATGTCAATTATCCAAAGAGTTGATTTTGCAATAGGAGTGGGGTCTTTTGTAGTATTTCTGTCATCAATCCAAGATTCTAAACCAGAACTTACTAAATCATTACTTATCAGGGCAGATTTAACAAAGTTTCCATATGCTAAAATTTGCTCATTAGAAGATATTTCTGAAATTCCGAGATCATCAGGAACTGTTCTTTCAAGTAAATCAGTCCAATTATTTACAGTAGAAATATTACTTCCATTGTCATTTTCATTGAGTGCTAAATTCACGATCTCTGAGATAGCAATAATTTTATCTATTTCTGAACCATTATTTGGAGTATTCTGTATTAATTTTTGATAATCGTTTTGCTGCATCTGTAGCGATTCTATAGATAAAACATTAGTTCCATCTTTGAGTTCAACATTAACAACAATTTGCCTAGTTTGATTGCCCATCTCAATACCAAATTCCTCGGCTGCTTCACTAGCTGAATCTGAAGGCGCAAATTCTGCGATTTCAGTATTAAAAGAGGGAAGAGGATAGAGTTGAATAGCTAGAATAAATGTGAATAAAAATGATGCGACTAGAATAGGTAATGAAAATTTTGAAAATTTATCTGAAAATTTATGCTTATCTCCTATACTTTCACCCCCGCTGTTGTAATTGGCAGAAGTTATATTTGATAAGCAATAGAGTTCTGATATTGAAAAATTGTATTACTCCAAAGGTTCAATAAAGAGACTCTACTCGCAGACCCGATTTCCATGCCAATAAAGGTCCTACAAAAAGAGGGAAACGAATTGAAACTAAGATTTGAAGGAGAAAGCCACACATCATTAGAATTATTTAGATCTAAACTTGATGAGAATAGTTCGGTCGAATATGTGAATTTTTTTCCAGGACATCCAGAATTAGATGATCCAGAACTATACATAAGAACCAAAGGAAAAGCAAATCCAGTAAAATTAATTCAAGATGTTTGTAAAGACGTCTCAAAGGAATTTGGTTCTATTACACTGAAGGAGTGATTCTGTGGCAATTGCCACAATTTCAGAGATTGAAAAGAAAGTTGGCCTAGACACCTATGCAGTTGAAAATGAAGGTATTGGCGGAATTATCAAAGTAAAGGTTTCTGATTTTAGAGTTGAAGAATCATTTAAAAATATAGGATTAGACCCCAAAGGAAGATTTTCTGTAATTCAGGTTACACTAAGAAATTGGGAAACTAATCGATTCATAAATCGATTTGCCAGAGAGCTTAAGATTTCAAGAAATAGGATTTGGTTTTCAGGTACAAAAGATAAACGAGCAATTACATCACAATTAATGATAGTAGATGCACCAATTCACAAAATAGAACAAATAGAATTAAATGATGTAAAAATTTCATATATTGGCAGAACACATAAGAAATTAAAATTTGGAGAACATCAATCCAATAAATTTACTGTAATCGTCAGAGGTTGTGCAAAAATAAATGGAGAACCGATGAGTGATGATGAAGCAATGGAAAACATTAGTTCAATAATTTCTGAAATGGAACAAAAATTAGGACCAGACATATTTCCAAACTGGATTGGCCCTCAAAGATTTGGAGGAATTAGAGCTGTAACTGCCGAAGTTGGAGTTCATGTAATTGAAGAGGATTTTGAAATGGCAGTTAATACTTACTTGGGCATGGAAAGTCAATTTGAAAATGAAGAGGCTTCTAATTTTCGAAAAATATGGAATGAAACAAAAGATATTGAAAAATGCTTAGAAATAATTCCTCAAAGATTAAATTACGAGAAGAAAATATTATTTGAATTAAAGAAATCAAATAACTATATTTCTGCGTTCAAAACGCTACCGAATAATTTACAGTTAATGTTTATACATGCAGTACAATCTAAAATTTTCAATAAATATTTAGCTTCAAGAATTAATTCAAATTTATCTTTGAAAAAACCCTCAGAAGGCGACATAGTCGGGCATTTAACAGAAAAAAGAAATATCGACATAAACAATTTAACAATAGTAGAAAATGAAACTAAGAATCGAATTGAGAGAAATTGCGAGTTAGGTAGATTAGCAATTACTGGACCTTTACCCGGTTACTCAAACATCATTGCTAAAGGAGATTCAGGAAAACTTGAAGATAAAATAATTTCAGAAATGAATTATAATAAAGATAGTTGGCAAATTGAAAAAATTCCAAGACTATCTTCATCTGGATCTAGAAGAGCATTAACAAGTTCTTATTCTAATTTGATAATTGAATCATGTTCAAAAGAAGTAGAAGAAAATGAATCAAAAGTATGGAATGAAGGCCCTAAAGAAGGTGATCGTTGGAATCCAGAAGGCGCTTCTATCAAGTTTAAATTTGAATTACCACCTGGTTCTTATGCCACAGTATTTCTTAGAGAAATTATGAGATCTCCAATAAATCATTATTGAATTATAAAAGTCGACCCATTCCAAGAACTTCTATTTCTCCGACACCCACAACATTACTCATTTCTTCTTCGAATTTATCTACTAATCCTTCTGCATCCTCTACAACTGCATGTAATTCTACAAACATTAAACCGAAAGCTAAGGGTTTTTTCTCGATTCTATGCACTTTTCCAAGTGATTCATCTAAATTTTTTAATGAATTAATCAAATCATCTATAGCTACTTCCACATCTGGATCTGGCATGACTTTGTATTGTACCGCTACTTCACCCACTATAACACCTCAAGGACCTGTAAAATCACAATCTGTACAAACATAAGTGACTCCTTGATTTCTACATATCGGACTTCTACCAATATGTGTTCCGCAAATAGGACATGGGAATGAAGTTGAATTTGATTCAACCAAGGGAACTCCTGATGAATTACACACTTCTGCTCTCTCAGACATAGTATCTCAGAAGCGCCGACTTACTACCACTATATGAGCATATAGGGATTCATTTTGCTTTATGCAATCTAAAACCCATGGCTGCTTTTTCAGTTTTTTCTTCACCATCCTCTTTGTAGAATGAATTTAGATTTGATAGTATTGATGTTTTAGAATTTTTCCACGGCAGGTGATTTTTACATACCAAATATACTTCTGAAGAACTATTTCTACTAGCATCGGGAGAATATCTCTTTACGCTAGAAAAATATGGTTTAATTAAATTAATTAAATTTTCAATTCCCTCTCCTTGGAAAATCTTAGTGACGAAATTACCTCCTGGACATAGTAAAGGTAAAGAAAAATCAAAAACCGATGCAACTAACTGAAGCGAAATAATTTGATCCATAGACCAATTCCCAGTAAGATTGGGAGATATATCAGAAACAATTGAATTTATCATTGAACCTGAAAAGGCTTCAATCACTTTCTCTTGTGTTTCATCTTCTGTAATATCTCCTACTATAAATGTACAAAATTCAATTGGTTCGCATGGTTCCAAATCTACACCTACTACTTTTCCATTTTCACCAACACATTCAACTGAAACTTGGGACCATCCGCCTGGATGTGCACCTACATCTAAAACTAAATCTCCTTTTCTAATGACACCAAATCTATCCTGGATTTGTAATAACTTAAATGCAGATCTTGCACGATAACCAGAATTTTTAGCCATTTTTCTCCATGCATCACGCCTGTGCGAATCGGCCCATCTGTCCGCCATATCTTTGCGAAGATAAACAAGCGAATAAAAGACCCGTAATGTCTCGCAAGTAATGTAGCGGACAAATATGCGTATCAAAAAGACATTGATTTCGGTATTAATTATACTGACATTCATATTAAATGGAACGATAATAAATTCAGAGTCATTTACAGATGATTTAGTTGAAGGAATTGAAACAAACGGTGGCTCAACAATAATTTTAGAAGAATATACTGCAACATGGTGTCAAACGTGTGCTGAGATTGACCCAGATGTAAAAGAATTAGTTTCGATGCATGATGAAAGAGTAGCCTTAATCGCACTACATCCGGCAGACGGAGTTGATGATCTTGGTAATTATGCAAGTTCAAAAAGAATAAATTATTTATTTAATAATTCATTAATGATACAATCACCAACATTTTTACTGGATGGAGATATCGTAATGAAAGGTGCTAATGAAATAAATATGCTTAATTCAAAAATAATGCAAACACAGAGTAAGAAATCAAATTTTACAAAAATAAATTTATCAGTAAAAAAGGTGAATAACTCTATAGAGTTTGAGATGGAGTTAGATTCAAAATTATCAGGCATCGTCAACATTATGATAATTGAAAATAAACTAGTTTCGGAAAACTACGTAGGAGAATTAAACAGATTTGATAATGTATTGGTTGAAATGATTAGTATTGATTTAGATAATTATAATTTAATTTCTGGGACTGAAGAATGGAGTTTTGTTATTACTAATTCTACTAACAATAAAATTAATATTTTTGCAAAATATAACATAGACGGAAAGATGAATGTTGAAAACATAGGTTTTTTAGCCAGTCATGAGGTTCAAAATGACAACATGACTTCTGTATTGGGTGCTGTGAAAATAATTCAAGGCGAAAATATTAATGAAAGTAATTTACTTTTTATCCCGATATTCTTGATTGTTTTCTCTTTGGGTATTTTTGCATCATTAGGTAAATTAGATCAAAATCAAATTATAGAGGAAGAGCAGTAATATTAAAAATTAAAAAAAATGATGTTTTTATCCGAATGTATTATGTGCTAGTATGCTAGTAAACATAACATGAAGGAACGTCTGGAGCAAAAGAGTTTAACAAGACCCATACAAAGTGAATGGTTAATAGAATATAAAGTAGAATCCAGTAATGGAACTGAACATCATCTTGATGTGATTGAAGCTTTTGGAATTAAAGAAGTTCAAATTAAACTATTTTCTCAATTAAGAGAAAAATATCCTTCAGAGGTAAGGATAGAGGTTACAATATTGATGTTGGAAATCGTACAAAATAATGCCGAAATTGATTTATTTAACACTCACGAAGATTATACTCCCTAACAATTATTCACTGTTTTTAGTTTTATCCCATAATCCTGAATGATGAAGATCATATACCCAATATGAAGATATTAATAAAAATAAATTTGCCACATGTGCCACGGTACAATATTGACAAAATACTCCTAATTCGAAAAATTCAACATAAATTAACCATAATATAGGAACCATTCCTAAAGCAGGAATTGTTAACATAACACTAATCCAATTACCTATTTTCGGATCTTCTGGAGAGTTCCTTAAAACTATAAGAATAAACAACATTGCTGCAAATGATAACATTCCAAGAACACCCCAAGGTATTCCAAAAATAGGATCAGTGTTGTAATCTCCATTAGAGATAACATCTCCACAATCAAATATACTAAATGCAGAACAACCAGAAGTTCCTCCAATTTCATGTAATTTTTCATGAATAAAATATGTATGCGTACTTACCAAAAATCCTCCAAATGCTAAAATTATAGATCCAGAAATAATTCTTGATTGATCATTATTAAACCTTGATGATTGGATTTTTGAACCTAATGGGGAAGAAATAAAAAATCCAGAAAAGATTATGAATATATAGAAATAAAGGGGCCAATCCATTTTATTCACCCATTTACCTCAGCACATAATTGATTATCTCCACCATCTTCACAAATTAAATTAGCTAATTCAATCCCAATTTCATCTAATGAATCGGTCATTCCATTCCAACCAACAATCCCATTTGGTTTCAAAATCATGTAATGCGGTGTCCCCCTAGGCCCATATTCTTGGAAAATTTCAGTACTCCTGTCATCGATATAAACACCTGGATGAACATTACCGGGACGGTTTGAGCAATCAGCACTATCTCCATTACATCCAGGATGGGATAATTTCTCTTGAAACGCCACCATTTCTTCTTGAGATGTCTGGTGTCCTGGAATATTCAATTCAACTACTATAATCACAAATTGCACTCTATCTCTTACGCCATAATCCGTTAATTGGCTGTCTAAAGAACTTAATTTATGTGCTGTTTCCCAACAATAAGGGCAATCAGTATCTAAAAATTCAATAATAGTAAAAACACCTTCAGAATGATTTCCAGACCAGTTAAAATCTAAATTTTCATATAATCTATATGAAAACCAATCTGAGGTGTCATTACCTGGCAAATGAGCCAAGGAAGTGAAGTCTGGAGCCATATCTCCTCTTTCGATACCCGTTTTGACCCCATTAGTATTTGCAAAAACAAAAATAAATGATACTATTAACAGGCCTACCACAAAAATTGCTGCTGACATCCATTCAGCACCATTCGTATCTTTTTCTAAACGGCTAATTTTCATTTAATCACCCAAACCTATCTCTTCAATTAATGAATTAGCAGTGAATCTTACCGCATCATCACTTTGGAATTTACAATTAAATCCACTTTGATCTAATTTAGTTACATCTAGCATGGCCTTTGGTACATCTCCAGCCCAGCCACGATCCCCACCAGTAAATTCAATATTAGCATCTAAAAAGCCAGATGCATTGATTACAATTTCTGCAATTCTACTAACTGAACAGGTATCCGACGATCCTAAATTAACATAATTTAAATCTTCATTAAAGTTTTCAACTACATGAATCATCGCTCTAGAACAATCAATAACCTCCATGTATGATTTTTCTTGTAGTCCGTTTCCTAGGACTTCAAGACGAGTTGGATCTTTCTTCAGTTTGTGTATGAAATCAAAAATCACACCATGAGTCCCTCTGGAACCAATAATATTTGCAAACCTAAAAATCCATGCTTTAATTCCAAAAGTTCCAACCCATGCACTAATTAATCCCTCAGATCCTAATTTTGATGCACCATACAAACTTATTGGGAATAACGGACCGTAATCTTCAGGGGTTGGCATTAATTTTGCTTCCCCATAAACAACTGAAGAAGAAGAAAAAGCTATATTTTTACATCCATTTATTCTCATTGATTCCAAAACATTGTAAGTAGCAATAGTACCTTGTTTAAGATCGGTATCAGTTACGGTAGTTCCTAGCCTAATATCTGGATTTGCAGCTAAATGATATACGATTTCAATTCCTTTCATTGCTTCTGTTAAGAATTCCAAATCTAATAAATCTCCCTCGATTAACTTAACTTTTCCAGTTGAAAGCGATGCATCTAAGAACTCTTTCTTACCACTAGAAAAATTATCATAGACAACTACTTCATTACCTCGATTAATTAATTCATCAACTAAATGTGAACCAATAAAACCAGCCCCACCAGTTACAAGTATACGGCTCATTATGTATTTGGGAGCATACATCCCGTTTTGAATATGTTTACTAATGGTTATAATCAATTATTTTTTATCGATATGTTAGGCAAGACCAAATATGAATTACCATAGCAAGTAATAATGGAAGTAGAGATGAATGAAATTAATACTGAAAATCAGTATATAATAGTAGGAATCCCACTCTACAATTCCGAAGAAACCATTGGATCAATTATCCTTTCATGCTCTAAACATGCAGATGAAGTTGTATGTGTAGATGATTGCTCTTCAGATAAATCAGCAGAAATATCAAAAGCAGCAGGTGCAACAGTAATTTCACATAAAGTTAATCGAGGAGTTGGAGGTGTTGCAAAAACACTTTTTAAATATGCTAAACAAAAAAATGCATCAATGATAGTTCTAATTGATAGTGATGGACAACATGATCCAAATGATCTTCCCAAAATGATTAAGCCATTATACGAAGGTAAAGCGGATTTAGTAATTGGATCTAGATTTGTAAGTGGTGGAAAAAGTAAGGATATGCCAACATATCGTAAATTTGGTTTAAAATTAATTAACACAGTGAGTAAATTACATTCAAAACAACACATAAGAGATACACAATCAGGTTATAGAGCATTTAATAAAAAAGCAATTAATTCATTAAGATTTGAAAATGAGGGGATGAAATCTTCACTTGAAATTTTAGAATCGATTTCAGATAAAGGATTACGTATTCTAGAAATACCTACAACAATTAGATATGACTTGAAAAACACATCTAGTTTACACCCTATCCCTCATGGAATTTCTGTATTTAGTTACGCATTATCTGCATTATCTCAAAAAAGACCATTACTAGTATTTGGGTTACCTGGTTTAATTATGATAATAATTGGAGGATTATTCGGATTAAGAACAATCAATCATGTTTCCGAATGGACTGGTGTAACTGTAGGGCCCGGAGTCACATTTGTTTGGATTGGTGCACTTGGAATTCCACTGCTTGTTTCTGGGATAGTATTACAATATGCGCGTAAAGTACTAAATGATTCAATTGGAAAATAATTTACTCCCCTAGGGGTTTAATTCATGATGCTAACCCCACTCGGGCTTAACGTGACAAGTGAAGATAGTTCAGAAAGCATATACAAAAAAGCCATGAACTATGGTTCAAAAAAAATAAAAGTTGCAAATAAAAATATTGATCAAGTAATCGAAAAAGTGGGTGAAAAAGTAA
>NZRR01000012.1 GCA_002696315.1 Methanobacteriota archaeon
ACCAATGATTTGAATGAAAAGATGAAAGCGGATTATCATATGGATGCTTTAGAATTTTTAAAGTCGTTAAAAACTGAATCATTTGATGGTGTATTATTTGATCCACCCTATTCAATTACTCAGGCAAAACAGTGTTATGAAGGATACGGAATGGAGTTACTTGAAATTAAACCAACAATGATGAACTATTGGTCTGGTTGTAAAAATGAAATTGCTAGAATATTGAAAACTAATGGTAAAGTAATTTGTTTTGGCTGGTCGAGTATGGGATTAGGAAAAAATAGAGGTTTTGAAATGACACGGATTTTACTAGTTCCTCATGGCGGCTCTAAAAATGATACAATTTGTACTGTGGAAATTAAAAAATGAGAGGAGAAAAGATGGTTTCAGCAAAATCAAATTCATTGAACCAGTACATTGGCAGAAAATTCAAATCTTTTTTTTTGATTTTTTTATTTCTAACTAGTATTATTTTTATCGATATAAATACTGTAGATTATGGGATTGAAGGTTGTGAAAAAAATACCTTTGAGATAACGGAGAATTCTAATAAGACAAATGTCACATTCATTGCTTTTGGAGACAGTCAACATTGGGATCCAACAAATAGACAGAATGATTACCAGGTTGAAGCATTAAATAATTTCAACGAGATTTTATCATGGAAGGACGCAGGTTATGATGAACTAGGAGATATTTCAGATATAAGGGGCGTTATTATGGCTGGAGATATTACTCAGAACGGTCGAGATGGAAGGGTATTTTCAAATGACGAGTATGGAGAATTTATTCAAAGATATGGATTATGTGGGAATAAGCAATTAAAATATCCGATTTACGAAGGTTATGGAAATCATGATTATTACGAGTGGCACGATATTTTTTATAGAATCCCCCAAGATCATCCCGTAATTGATTCAGTGGCTGTAAGGAATGAATACCGCTCTAATTTAACAAATATAGCACCAGGAATGGATGGGCATTATTCATGGGAATGGGACAATATCCACTTTATACAACTTAATTTGGCACCTTCAGATATAGTTCCAGCTTATGAGGAAGGCGGATTTAGAAACCCTCATAATGCATTGACTTTCATGAAAAACGATCTGGACGAGTATGTGGTTGGAACTGATAAAAAAGTAGTTTTAATCGCTCACTATGGACCATGGGAATGGAGAGAATGGGATGAAACTCAGATAGAAAATTTATGTAATGTGATTGAAGAATATAAGCCATATATTATCGGATATATTCACGGGCATTCACATTCTACTAAGGTCTATAATTGGTGTGATATAACCATATTCAATTCAGGTTCTCCCTATCACGAAGGTGGAATCCATTCATCTTATAATGAGGATTTAAGAGGTAGATTTACTCTATTCAACATTTTGCAGAATGAAACAGAAGATTTGAGATTAATTGCAGTTGATGTTTCATGGTCAGCAGATAATTATTCAGAAGGAGATATTGAGTCTCTTGATCTACAAATGAAAGAATGGGAAGGTTTTCCATATGAAGAAAATATTCCAAATTAAAATGTTTAAACGGATTAATTGAAATGATTTAACTTGTGGAGAGGATATGGAACCGGCTAATTCCCCTCTCCCCCATAACCGTAGTTCGGAATTTTTTGATGATGAGGGAAATTTTTCATCAAGATTCTGTGAAAGTATTAATTTGTGGTCTACTGCATTACTAAATGATGATGGGGTTATTGAGCCAATTCAACCTAATTCTGAGATTACTTCTGCGAAAATAATTTCAAAACAGGATGGAATTTTTGTTGGAGAAAAAATAATCTCCCTACTATGTAATTATTGGGCACCTCAATTAGAATTCAAATGGAATTTTTTTGATGGAGACAAAATTTCATTAGGTGATACTTTAGTTGAAATTAGAGGAGATAAAAATCAGTTACTAAAAATCGAGCGCTCCATTCTGAATATTCTCGGAAGGCTTTCAGGAATAGGAACAACCGCGAATAATTGGATAAAAAATAGTCAAATACCCGTTGCTTCAACAAGAAAAACTACCTGGGGGCTACTCGATAAATGGGCAGTTCATATGGGTGGGGCTTTAACCCATAGATTAGATCGGAATGATGCTTTAATGCTTAAAGAAAATGATTTAGCTGCACAATTCTCTGAAAACCATCCTACAGAAAGGGTTCGAATTGCATTAGAAAATATAGACATTAAAAATATAGGGGCATTTGTAGTTATAGAGGTTCGAAATAACGAAGAAGCAATTTTAGCAGCAAAAACATGGAATAAACTTCAAAATGAAAAACCGCTTACAATTATGTTAGACAATATTAGTGCTGAAGAATGCGGTGAGATAATTAGTTCAATTTCAAATTTACAATTGAAATGTAAAATTTATTTTGAAGCCAGCGGAGGTATCTCTTTGGAAAATTTGAAAGACTGGAACGAATCCCTTGTGGATGTGATTTCAACTAGTTCTATCCATAGAGGGACATCTCCATTAGACATCTCATTATTATTTGAGGAGGTTTGAAATGACTTACAATGTTCCGGATTCACATCCCCGTAAAAACTCATTAGAACGTAGATATAAATTAGAGGAAGCATCATCTAAAGGATTACTTGCAGGTACTGCAATGATTGCTCATGGACGTGGAGAAGCTTTTGACTATCTATTAGGTGAAAAAACAATACCAATTGCCAATGAAGCAACTATACAAGCCGCAATAATGCTAAAATCTGCCGTAAGGCCAATTATCAGTGTTAATGGCAATACTAGTATTTTGGCTGGAGAGGAATTAGTAGGTTGTGCAGCATTACTATCCTGCCCAATTGAAGTGAATATCTATTACAGGACACCTGAAAGAATTTCAGGATTAGTAGCATATCTTGAAAAATGCAAGAAAATAGTTTCTATTAAACCTCCTGAAAATTGGAAACGTTCACCATTAGAATGGGAAGAAGCAGTAAATAATGTATTAATTCTTGGAACTTTTGCAGACGGATTAATTCCTGGATTAAATGGACCTAGGGCTATTTGTGACGTTAATGGAATTTTAGCCTCTGATACGATTTTAGTGCCTTTGGAAGATGGAGATAGATGTGAAGCATTAGTAAAAATGGGACTAAAAGTAATAGTCGTTGATTTAAATCCCTTATCTCGTTCATCTTTAATGTCAACAATTACTGTAGTCGACGATGTTACTCGATTTAGTAATAATTTACAGAATAATTTATTAAATTTTCAAAGACTAAAAAGAAAAAATTGGGATAATAAAGAATCTTTACAAATTGCTTTAGATACAATTAATAATAATCTTCAATCTTCAATCAAGTAAATATGAGATTCTATTTACTAAATCATCACCAACTTGAGAAGTAGTAGCGTTTCCACCTATGTCATAAGTCATAACTTTGCCTTCTTGAATCTGATCACTTACTACTTGATTTACTTTGGAACTAATATCAATTAATAAATCATCATTGTGTTTATCACCCAACCACTCCAACATCATTTGAAGAGAATTAATTGTTGCAATAGGATTAACCACATTTTTTCCTGCGTATTTTGGACTAGAGCCATGAACTGGCTCAAACAGTGCGTGATCATCTCCAATATTGCCGCTTGCCGCCATACCCATACCTCCTTGTAAAACACTACCTAGGTCAGTAGCAATATCTCCAAACATATTTGAAGTAACAACAACATCAAATTCTTCAGGATTTCTAATTAACCACATTGTGAAAGCATCTATGTATGCATAATTTGTCTCAATTTTAGGATGACTTTTCGCAACCTGATCAAATACATCCCTGAATAATTGACATCCTCTTGTAACATTGCTTTTATCAACACAAGTTACTCTACTTACCCCATCACTAGGAGCTCCGTTTCTTTTTGAAGATATTTCAAAAGCTTTAGTAATCACTCTATTTGAACCCTGTTTACTAATTGGTCTTGGGTCCCAAGCAATCTCTCCTGACAATCCTGGGAATTCTAAATCAGGAGATTCAAACATCATTTCACCAGTACTTCTTGCTCTAGATCTTTGTAGGGCACCATAGTATAAACCTTCAGTATTTTCTCTTAGGATAGATAAATTAACTTTTGAGGCATCCCATACTGAATTAAATTTACCATGAATTTTATGCTGTATGCCTTTGAATAATTTTACAGGGCGTACATTCGCATACAAATCTAAACCAGATCTCAGACCAAGTACAATTTCTCCTCCTGCTAGATCTCCATTGTCTCTAACTGCACCAGGCCATCCAATTGCTCCTAAAAGCATTGAATCAGCATTTTTACATCGTTCAAAAGAACCATCTTCCCATTCTTTTCCAGTTTCCAAATAGTGTTTTCCACCACATTCTATGGTTTCATAATTAAAACCAATAGCCGTTTTTTCACTAATAATGTCTAACATTTTTTTTGCTTGTTCAATGACCTCTATTCCAGTTCCATCACCAGGAAGTAAGACTATTGAATAATCAGACATGACACTTCCAAAAGCAACCTATACTTGAACTGATTTATTTTGATTATTGTTATTTTTAAGAGAACAGTTCATCAACCCTCTTTGTTAATGTGTGTGCAATGAAGGACAAACATGCGCCAGATGAACATGGTTCCGGAGAAGTAGATTCAATCTCTTTACCAGACTCTGTAATGAGAATGTGGGACCTAATGTTGGCAATCAATCCAAAGTGGGATTTTAGAGAATGGCTGCATGAAAGGGCTATAGACGAATTAGAAATGCTGGCTATAGACCTTAAAAAAGAAAAATTAAGGGCTAAGCAGAGAATTTTTCGTTTAGAAAATCTTGGTCGTAGGTTAGAACCACAAAAACCAGAAAAAGATAAAGGTCAAACGAACTTATTTGACTCATTTGAATTTGAGAATAAAATCAATAAAGTAGTTGAAGAAGAAGAAGAAGAATCTTCAGAGCCAAGTTATTTGAAATATTTGTCTGAATTCTTTGGTCCAAATACCTCCTCCATCCACCCAGGAGATGATCCACTATTAGCAGTAACAAGTCAGTTAATTCTAATGGAATTAGAATGTCTAAAAAATAAAGAAGATAAAGGACTTTCTGGAAAACAGATTATAGTTGAGTTGTCAAAAAGAGGAATTAGTAAAATTGAGGTTGAAGAAGGAATAGATTTCTTACTTTCGCAGGAAAAAATAGTAGAAGTTGATGACGACATCTTTATGGCATACTAATTTTTTTGTAAGATTCAACTAATTTTTCTGCTTGAGAATCCCAGTTAAGTTTATTCATAAATTTTCCAAAAGGATACTGATTATTTTTTTCCTCTTTAGAAAGAGAATTCCATTTTTTGCTCAGATTCTCAATTAATTTCGAAATTTCATCAATATTTTCTTCATTTACATCCCAGCCCCAATTATTTTGTTTACATATTTCTGATGCCAATGAATTAAAATTTACTATTGCTTTTTTCCCACAAGCCGCTGCGGAAAATAATTTTGCAGGAATCGTGTATTCAATATTTCCTCTTTTTCTAGAATAAAGACAATATTGTAAAGTACATTCATCCATCAAAGATTTAAGTTCAGAATGGTTATATCTTCCTGAAATTTTACATTTTATTTCAGGATATTTTTCAAATAATTTCGAGATTTCTTTTGAAGCAGCACCCGAACCGGCAATTCTTAAGTGAGGCCTTTCTTTTTCATCAATTAATAAGACTGCATCAATTAATATTTTGAACATACTATAATCTCTAAGATTACCAAAATAACCTATCGTAAATTTTTCTGGATACGACCATGTATTTGAATAATTATTTTCCGCATTAAAAATTACAACACTATTTTTTCTCCAATTATCATAAATTTCTTGATAACCACTTTTCTCTCCAATTTTCCCTGTAGCCACAATTAACAAATCAGCACTTTTTGCATATTTTTTATCCCTTCTTCTCAATAGCAGTGCGCCAAACTTTCTGATAATTGATTTTGGATTCGGTAGTAAGATCCATGTCCAATATAAATCATGAGCATCAAATACAAACTGACCTTTTCCCTTTTTTTTCCACCATAGGCCGACTGAGCACGTATCTTGATCATGACAATGTACAATATCTACAGGAGATTCCAATAGTTTTTTTTTCACTATGGATCTAAATTCCCTCAAACCTTTTCCTGTTTTCCAAATTTTACCATATGGAACCAACTGTGTTCTAATTCGATAAATTTCAACTCCATTTATCATTTCATTTTCAATATTAATTTCATGTAATCTGTCATAGGCGTAAATGCAAACAGAATGCCCAGCCTTAACTAATGCCTCAGCCTCTTTTTGTACACGAGGGTCAGGATCGTGTCTGTTAGAAACTAGCATTGCAATCTTAGCCATTGTACTATCGAAGAATTCTTCGGCAATCAACTAAACGGTATAATTTAAACAAAAAATATCGAATCGATGCGATTCTATTATGGGCATAAACCTCCGAGCGCATGTTAATGCTACCAGATCAACTGCATGAATTATCGACAGAAGATAGATTTTCTTACGCTAAATTATTAGCCCACTTATCACGAATAGATGGTGAATTAACATTTGAAGAGATGGCTTTATTCGAATCAAGAATGGGTACTGCAATGTTACCTCCATCAATGAGAAAACAAATTAGACAATATTTGAAACAACCCCCTTCGTTAGAATCTGCGCTTAAAGATATGTCCCACAAGGCTGGTAGGCTTGCTTTAAGAGATTCAGTTTTAATGTCTGCAATTGATGGTGAAATTGATGACGAAGAATTAGAAACATTATACTTAATTGCAGAAAAATTTGACATGGATAAATCATCAATATCTAGTTTAGTTGAATGGTGCCAAAGAGGCTGGAGCTGGATGAAAGAGGGCTTAGAAATATTGGGCATAGAAGAGTAAATCTCCAACATTACCCGAGGCTATCTTTTTTAATTAGTTACTATGTCAACGAAAATGTCAGCACATACAATCGCAATTTAATGGAGTTTATTTAGGATGGGAATACAACCAAAAATTGGAATTACAGGATTACCGCGAAGTGGTAAAAGCGGAGTTTTAAAAAAAACCGTTGATATGTTAATTGAACAGAGAAAGAGTGCATTAATTTCCAAAGGCGAAGAATTTGAAAATTACAAAATTGTTGGTGGTATGTTTATGGAACCAATAAAAAATGAGAAGGGAGAACGCGTTGGTTTTGAATGTGTAAATTATCAAACAGGCGAACGGGGAGTAGTTGCTCATAGAGATATAGATTCTAGAATGAGGGTTTTAGGATTCGGGTTGAATCTCGAAGAATTGGAAAGAGTAGGAGTCCCTGCAATCGAGGATGCAACAAAAAATTATGAAGTTTTGATGATTGATGAGATTGGTAAATTTACTGTGGAATCAGATCTTTTTGTAACAACAGTTCGTGCAGCATTAGAAGCAGATAAACCATCATTAATGACTCTACACAAGAAAAGTCGTCATCCATTATTACAAGACATTAGAAGAAGAGATGATGCACGAGTTCTTGAAGTAACTCCCGTTAATAGACCGTTGTTACCTTACAAAATTCATAAGTTACTCTATGAGGTATATTGAGGCGATATGATGAATACGCCTGCAACAGCGGCGCGAAATATTTTTTTGGGAACCGGATTAGGTTTATTGGTAGTAACCGGATTACTATTTTCTATGGGTTTTTTACCACCACAAAATTGCACCTCAGAATCTCTTGATTGTATTTCAACCAATTCATTTGGCTGGTTAATACCTATTTTTTCAATCATTCTCTTATTTTTGGCTGTATTAATACGACAAAAACCAGAATTTTTTGAGAATATTTTCCCAAACTCAAATGAAGAAAAAAGAAGGGCTAATATCGAAGACGCATTTTTAGAAGAGCATTTACAGGATTCTAAATCAAGTAGCGCTTGGACCTCATTAGAAAAGAAATTACTCATAGAGAAGTATGAAGAAGAATAATCAGATTATTCTTAGAGGCGGAACCCATTTACCATTATTTTTATGAAAGTCTAATAGATGCCAATATACTGTAGTAATTTTCAAATCTTTATTCACGATTTCATCATCAGTCGCAATTCTATGATTAGTATATTTTTTCCAAGTCGAGCTCGCAAAAATTTTCAAAATCGGAATATGTAATGCTGGACCACAAGCAGGAAATGCAGGGAAAAAAGTAGTCAGCCATGGCCTCTCAACAATTTCAACTTCATTTATTGCTTTATCAACAGAGTCCCAACCATTAAATCCAAAACCTTTTTGTGATTTTCCTGATTTTATAGATAAGAATCGTGTTGGATTAATTGAAGAGTCTAATTCGAAATTCTCTAATTTAAGAACATTAGCCATCCAGGGTGCAATATATCCGCCAGGTGCTCTAAACCAAGGCCTCCACAATTTCTTAAAATTTCTAATAATAATCTTTTTTGCATTTTGCAAATCCTTTCTAAACCCTTCTTGATCAGGCCCAAAAGCAGACCAACACCGATGTTTATATCCATGACAACCGATTGTAATTTTACCTCCCCAATTTTCACTATTTTTAATCAAATTTTCTAGCGAATGTTTAAAATTATTACATTCTAATTGTTCGCCTATCAAAAATATAGTTATTGGCAAATCAATATTCTTTTCATGCCACTTATTTAATTTTTCAAAACTAAATTTCATTTGCTCACTCATTGAATTATTTTTAATTTGTTTTTTGCTTCTAGTTGGATGTCCTTGAAATTTAGGGTGATGAAAAATATCATCAGAATCTATTGTTAACCAAACAGGAAGCAATTTTTTCATATGTTCATTCTCCGAAAATATTCTCAAGTGGAAACATGTAAGTATGATATAATACTTTTCTATTTTGATGTTCTAATATCGTTTCTTCAAATTTATCTTCATCTAGTTTTATTTTCCTTATGATATGTTTACATGTGGCCAATCCAGGTATATTTTCTGGATTAACAGTAATTTCAAGAATTTTAGATTCATGAAATTTTGATAACCATCTTAATACTTCTGGGATAATTATTGTAGCAACTCCTTTTTTTTGAAAACTATATTTTACCCAATATCCAAAATTTAAATCGCCACCTTGATGTGTCATTGTATCAACCCCAATTAAACCTATTAATTCATTAGTCCGATTTTGTTTAATTGACCAAAGATTAATTTCTCCATTATTACTTTGAATTTCAGATTCTAAAACAAAATTAATTATTTGAGGCTTGATCTTTCGATTAATTTTAATCCAAGGCATAGCATTAATCAGATCTTCAGGCTTTTCATTTATTGCAATCATTATTCCATCAATATCAGAACTTTCAATTGGTTTTAAAATCAACTCTGAGTTATCAATATTGATATTCATCGTAGGCTGGATACGTTCCAGTTAATCACAACCTAACTTAATTTTGATACAGCATTTTCAACATCTGAATTACCCGGAAATTGTGCTTGGGCTTTAGTTAACATTTGTACCAATTCATATTCTCTACCCAGTCTTTTTAGTAAAACCCCTATATGAAATAATAATTCGATATTTTTCCCAAGATGGGGACCTATTTGTTCTAAAATATCTTCCACTTTTTTATTTTCTCCATTTTTTGCAGCAGCCATAGCTTCCAATAAATTTGTTCTTAATTGTTTTGAATCCCATTCATCTTCTGGCGGCCAAGGCCACACAACTCCTTGATTCAAAACAGTATTATTTGAATTTTGAATTATATTCTGTGAGGGTTTTTCAACAGTATATGGGGATAAATCAGCAGGTGGCGGAGGTAATTCAGCGGGTGGCGGAGGTAATTCAGCAGGTGGCGGAGGTAATTCAGCAGGTGGCGGA